>CAUSDR010000006.1:0-44096 GCA_963530105.1 uncultured Janthinobacterium sp. | reverse complement strand
GTTTTCAGTCGGCACAATACCTACAGCTGGGTCAGTTTTCGGTCGGCGCCAACACACCTTGTCGCGATCCACTGATGCCAACATACGCTGTGACAGCAATTTTCGGTGGGCAGCCACCTCATTTCCCATCACACCTGCCAGGCTATCCGCGTAAGACCCGCATGAATGCGGGGCTGCGCGAGCTACGTAAGAAGCTTTAGAGGCTTATAACGGATGCAATAAAACCGGGTTTCGCGATCCAAGAGGTTGCCATGCACAGTTTTGTTGCAATAAATTCATTTTTTGTTGATCCACATAACTATTTCCCGGACAACAGGTGCCTCTCATCACATACACACACAACGTAGGTGTTGTCCGGATTTACTTCATCAATGTTTATTCAAAGACAGTCATGTCAATACCTTCGTCACCATTTGACAAAGAATAAATGTGATTCTCTTCTTCAATAATATTTTCTGCCATCCAACTGGACCATGCTTTCATCGAAATAACAATTTCCGGTAGCAATGCCTTGATATAGGTAAGCTTGTTCATGAACTCTGTGTTTTTCTTTTCAATAGCAATCGTCCATCGATAATAGTGTGATGTATCTTTTTCTGATTGATGATTCTCTTCACTAACATCATTATGCCACTTTGACATATGCTGACGTAGTTGGTCAGAAAGTTCGATCCATGCTTCTGAAATGTATGAATCTGAACTTGCCATGTGTAAGACGTTTTCGTTGTTGTTGGTTCGATATTCAGCTGTAACCGTACCACCCCCAGGCCAATACAATGAAAAACCAGCTGAATTGGCTTCCTCTTCAGTTTCGTACTTTACAGTTTTGAAGCTGCTGATAGTTGCTATCAGATCAAATGGTTCAATTGGATGACAAAAGAAAGTTTTGCAGTTGTCGCTTCCAAGCGCAAATTTCAAATACTTCGTTGCATCATCGGCGATGATCTTTAGGCTACGCATTAAAGAAGTAAGTTCATCTTGCATCGAGTCTTGAAGACTGGTCATTGATACATGTACGTAGTCAGAAAAATCTTCGATATCTGGTTCTGTCATAGCGCTGAACTTTGCCTTAAACGCATTGTATTCGTCCATTAATTCTTCTTTATCTCCCTTTTGTATTAAATTGAGTTTTGTTTTGTACGGCATAGTTGTTTCTCTTTCAAAGATTGGTGGATTGTTAAGGTAATGATGGATTATTCCGGACAACACATGCCTTCTATCACATACAAAAAATATCAGGTGTTGTCCGTAATACGTAGATTTATTTTTAATTTATATAATTGGGTTGGGGTTCGTAAATTTGTAAAGGCTTACTTAAAATTATTTATTTACCACTTTCTTCTTTTTTACACTTGAAGATAATTCATTAAGGAAGGTTTGGTGATCATTGACTCCTTTTGCATACTTCATTGCCATTTTGTATGCGTCGTAGTTGATTGTGTAATAGATGATATTCTTGCCCTTAATTTCTGTTTTCATTGGTTTTTTCCATTCACAACCAATCGCACGCAATAACTCCCCAAGTTGCGCAATTGGTTTAATTTGCAAATCTGCCCGGAGTGACATTTTTAATAGTGATTCAATATCAAATTTTCGTTGTAAGCACAAGCTTTTGAATGATTCCAGATCAGCATTGCAAATAGCTTTATCTTCGATAAAATTGCCATTCTGGTCTATCAGTTTGGCTGCATCAAAAAGCTCACTTAGCAATGATTTTGTTTTCGATAAAAGTTCCCTTTCGGAAACTGAAATTTTTGTTCCCGAAAGATTCTGATTTTCTGATCCATGATCCGAAGCTATGTAAATCGCCAAGAAGTGAATTTTGGTACGATAAGTGCCGTTGTTATCCAATTTAACAAGCGTAGGGGTGACAATTTCATCATAAAATTTCTCCATTTGATAACGGTCTAACTTTGCTTGATCTTGCAAGTTGAGAAATGGTAACTTAGCGAGTTGTACAGCAACTTCTTTCGAAATCTTTGGCGCGGAACAAATGGCACTCATATTGTTCCGTTCGAGGTTAAGGCGTGCTTCTTTGCGAGCATCCCGGCCAATAACAGATGCAGTTTCATCCGTTTCAATGATGTTTACCTGCCATCCATTATGATTTTTAAGATCAATGAAATGCTGTTTCAAATTATTTTTTGATGCCCGTTGCAATGAAAGTACTTCTGCATACAACGTCAGTAATTTGTCATCATCGGCATAGATTTTCATGTCGTTTGCATCGTAGGAAATCTGTACATCAGTGATCTGGCCTAATTCAATACAATTGCGTTTAATGACGTCAGGCTCGATTTCGAATGTAAATTTCTCTGGCGAGATCCATGCTTTCACAAACTTCGGATGCCGTACCCGGCAAAGTTGCTGATCAATATCGAAGTGGGTATTGATTCTGGCACCGAAAAAACCAAATACACCATCAATCAGTTTTTCATTCTCTGCAAATGTGATATCGATTCCCGTTCCTAGTGATGGTGAAGAAACCACTACATCATATTTGAGAATTTCTTCCGAAATATTTTCGATGAAATTTCGTATTTCTGGCTCTTTTGAGTTTGTCGACGTAATTAAAAGGACGCGTAGACTACCCGAAGTTTCCGCATTGATTGAGTTTTCGATGAGTTGAGCTTTCTTTTTTGAATTACAGCACACATAATATTTTCCGCCTGACCGCACCGCTGTTATAAGTTCACTTAGCAATTGATTTTCGCTGTTGTAGAGATCAATTTCTGGATTATTTTCTTTATGGCGATTGATGTAGAACTTGGCTGGCATTTCGCCACCCCGTGCACTAGCAATAGTTGTCAGTGTCAAATAGCCCAGGTCAGCATCGCACGCAATGACAGTCCTAGCTTTTTCCAGATAACGTTCCATCATCAGAAAGCAGTCTCGCCGCTGTTTTCTCAAAGTTTCTGAAGTTAAATGGGAAAATACCTGTTCTGATTCGTCAACGATAACTACGTCGAAACGATGAACTCTTAAATTTAATAAGCGTGGAATACTGTCGAGACAAATCGCATAGTAATCAGATACTGCAATGGCGTTGCCATCAGAATCTTTTTTATCCAAGTAACAATCAAGACCAATCCTCTTCGCTAGCGAGGAGATTAATGATTGGCGATGACCTATTAGAAGTACTGATAAACTATTTATTTTGCACTCTTGCACCATCCTTTTTAGTTGATGTGTTTTTCCTGAGTCTTTTGGACTACGAATTAGTATTATTCCTGGACCTAGTTCGATATCATTTAGTCGATGATTGCTTCCTGGTAGTACCATCCGTCCATCATGCGTGAAGAACTCAGAAGGAGCTTTTTCATCCAGATAGTTACATGGATCTTCTTCAAATTCGATAGCATGCAAATCAGATTCAATCTGATTAAAATCATAGTTCTGTAGTGCTCGAAAGTTCATCGCTTCTGGCCAAAAAGTTTTTGCACATGAGCTGCAATGGATTCCTTTTGTTCCATTCCGCGATTCGGTTACAAATGCACTAGGACTTTTATCAATATGGAAGGGGCAACGGACAATAGAACCTTTTTTTAGCGATGCAACACTTTCCATCGATCCAGCGATAGTTTCCACTTGATAATCGGCACGAAGTCGTTGCTCTGCCCTGGTTGTGCTTGCCCCCGATTTAACACTGTCATTTTCACCGTGTTCTGCACGTTCCCGCTTTTCAGATCCTAATTTTATTAGCTCATCCAACAAATCATTGGGAAGAGTATTGCCGAGAATAATCGGCAATGCTTTTTTGTTGCCATAGAAAATTCGACATGCATCCTTGCATGCGCCATCGCCTCCGAACATGCGAATCAGTCCAGTGTATGCACTTTCCATCGTGTTGGCATCCTGAATAGTTTTTTCAAGAAAAAATACGATGCGAAATCGATTGTGGCTTGGAGTATTGTTCCACGTAGGATAAATAATCCCTGCATACTGTATTACGTACGGATCATTCATCGCTTGTTCAATAGTCATTCCGCCATCAATGTCAACGGCTACGAAATCAGACGCAATAAAATTATTGCGCGAGCGCTTTCCCTTGTGTTGGGTGCAAATAGAATGGCCTAGCCCGATATGGATGGCAGTTTCTTCAATGCTTAGATCAACATTTTCAAAGTCGTTTGCAAGAGAAGAAAATGAATTTAAATCTGAACTATCCGGTTTGAAGTCAATTTTGGTGTGTATAGCTATTTTCATTGATTAATTTTTATTGTTGGGTAGTAATTTATTTACATCAAAGATGTGGCATTGGAAGTGATGACCAATGCCACAGCTTTATTGGTTAATACGGGTACACGTTGAAGCCAAATTCTTCTTCGCCTTCTTCTTCGATCAATTGTTTAATGCGAGGCATGATCTCCGAGACTTGTGATAACATATATTGCAGTGACTGAAACATTTGATCAGTCGACAAAACTTGTTGGAAGTCGGTAATGCCGAGTTTTGATTCAATCCAATATTCATAATTGCTGCAGAGCATCCAGCTAATGTCAAAGACAATATCTACAATATTGTGAAAACAAGTTGCAAGCGGCTCCTCTGACGCAACTGTTGTGGTAGTTGTTTCCTCTGTATCGCCACATTGTTCGATCACGAACCAGCCATAGTTGTTATGAATATAATCCTGATTTTCTTTAATATAGTCGATACAGCATTTTGGAAAATACACCACATCGAGGTCTTTGATAAAAGCATGCATACCGGTATTTTGATCAGTGACTTCTTTGAAGCAAATACGAATCTCGCCGCCGACTTCCATGCATTTATTGCGCAACCCTTCTTCGAGCGCAGCTTTTACTGCACAACGGAAAGTATTAGCCAGCGCAACCAATTCCTCAGCAGTGTGCTTGTCGGTAATAACATGCTTGAATGCAGGAACAGGATATACATTCGGAATATCCAGATGATCCTTGTGTGAGACTTGGGCGCTGTTTTTAGATACGGCTGGTGGGAAGTGTTCGGCGCTTGTATGTTGTTCACCTTCGGTGATGCTTGAGCGGTTCAGGTCATTTTCGACGATGTAAATATGTTCGTTATTCATTTATTGTGCTTTCAGGTTTACCGCGTAAATGCGGCTAGGTTGGTCATGCGACGTCAACGACTGTCGTTGACGTCGCTTCGTTACTTTGAAACTGGCCAGTTCTTAAAGTGGAATCAGAATAACTGCTTGCCTTTCAGCAAGATATAATCAACCTTTGTTCCAACTTTGATCGTTGGACGCCACCTGTTGGAGGACTAATGAATTTGCGTGCTTACAAGTGCTGGTTTGAATTTTTGAAGCGTTCAGAGCGCTATAAGGAGTGCTGTGCACAAGGTGGAACGGGGGAACTTGCATCGTTGTATAGTGATTTTGGCAACATTCATGCTTCTGGCTTGGTGTGGGAAGATTGGTGGGCAAGCCATGAGGAACTTTTTTCGGGTGTCGAACCGCTGTTTGTATTGAACGAGATACAGAGTGTGGAGGAGTTCAATTTTCTATGGGAAGAAGACCAGGACGATTTATTGGCATTGGTAATTAATCTCAATGCTCCTAAAGAGACAATTCTGAATGCTGTTGGGGAAGCAGTAGCACGCCTTCAGTTGGAATTAAGACGTGAAGAAAATAAAGAAATAAAAAAACATAATCCTAACGCAAAAGTTACAGAGCGATTTGGTCGTCCTAAAAATGACCCAAGCTTTTATCATCGATATGGACTTACCCCCGTCCCATCTAGTGCTGATTTACAAGTTCTGGAGCGAATCCTTGAAGTTTACGACTGTTGCACTAAGGACGGCCAACAGCTTCCGAAAACTAGGGATGACTGGTATGAAAAAGCTTTAGATCTAGGAATTATGGTTAAAGAGTCGCCTAAATCAAAAGAGCAATATGCGCCACCGTCACCGGCAGAGGAGCGTCAGCAGAGAGCAGAGAAGATCAAACGTTACTTTAGACAAGCGAAGGAAATAATTGAAAATGTTGAAAAGGGTATTTTTCCTATGCATAGCGGATAGGAAACCTCAAAATTAGTTATGGGTGAAATACCTCCGTTGAGCTGTTTGTATAAATAGCTGATGATGTAGTTATTCATTAATTCAGCGGAGAGTATTTTGGGCTTACACAAGAGAGAAAACAGCAGCAATTGGTATTACGCATTTCAAGCAAAGAATAAGAAATACGTGGGCAGTACAGGTACGGCAAATAAAACCAAGGCGTTGCAGGTAGAGCGTGAGATGCGCAACAAGATACATAGCGAGGCCTACCTTGGTGAAGCTGAAGAAATCTCGCTGCGCGATGCTGTGTTGAAGTACCTGGAACCACGCAAGCAGTATTCGTACTATCGCGGCATGGAATCGATCTCGCGCAAAATGTTCGGCAGCAAACGTGATCCGAAAACGAAAAAAGAAAATCCATGCTACGGTCTTCCAGCAACCCTGTTTTTGCATGAGATCCAGACCAAGCACATCGAGCGCTTGGTGGCCAAGCGGAAGGCCGAAGGCGACAAGCCTGCGACGATCAAGCATGAGATCGGATTAATCAGTTCGACGCTGCGGGAGATGCAAAGGTTGGGCTACAAGACCAATCGCGACGTGGTGTTTCCGCAGCTGAAAACGTCGTATCGCCTGCGCTATCTGGATTCCAACGATGAAGCTGCATTGCTGTGTGAACTTGACCCGAACACGGTGAGAAGCGGCGTTAAGACGCTGGAAGCACGCACGCCAGAAATGCAGCGCAACGTCCAAGATAACTACGACCTAGTGATCATGCTTCTTGATACCGGCTGCCGATATTCCGAAGCGGCGAACCTGCCCTGGACTGCTGTTAATTTGGACGCCGGAACGCTGAACATCTATCGCAGCAAGGTCAACAATGAAGACGTGCTGTTCATGACGGATCGGTTGCGCGAAGTGGTCCTGCGTCGTCATGCGGATCGCCGGCCAGACGCACGCTACCTCTTTGAAAACAAGTTAGGCACAGCACGCGGCTATGCAGCGCAGGCGATCAAGAAGGCGATGGACCGCGCAGGAATGAACGACCCTGATGTGGTGAAGGAGAAGGGCGGGAAGGTCACGATGCATACATTGCGGCACTCCTACGCCAGCAAGCTGGTCAAGAACGGCGTCAGCCTGTTTGAGGTCTCAGTTCTGCTTGGCCACAGCGATCCGAAAATGACACAACGCTATGCCCACCTTGCGCCGAACGACGCCAGCAGGAAGGCCGTGGGCATCATTAATGCGCTGCAAGGCTAGATGAGTCAGCGCGGCAGGAAGCATCAATTTCTGCCGCGTTGCCTTTTCGCACTTACCCCGCATATTTGCAGGGGTGAACGCCGAAAACACGACCGTCGATTTTTCACCATTTATCAGCGGATCAGCAGGCAGTGACTGCACGGGGGTAAAACGTTCTTTGCCCCGTGACGATGCTTTGCCCGTCAGTTTTTTCCCTGATAAATACCTCACCAACTTACGCAGGAGCGTCCTATGCCACAATTTTTACAGAACATCGACCAGATCGGTCGTGCCAAGCAACGTGATGTGCTTGGCTTAGAATTTTCCGGATTTCAAGGTCACTACGCAGCAAACCCCATGCGTGAAAAGATCCTTGCATGGCTTGAGCACAAAGGCATCGCATACATGGAATGCGGAGGCTACACCAGTGAGATGCGGATGGAGTCGTATCGAGGGCAGATTTACATCGACTTGCCATACGATGTTGCGGACCCGGCTTACTTAGAGCTGGAAGTGTACCTGGAAGATGCAGATGGCACGATGCGCTGGGATGGGGTGAGGTTCACCCTTTACACGCTGGGCTATTGCATGAAAAATGCTCACCATGATGAGCCTGGCTTTTGGGAACGTTGGGCAGAAGGATTTTAATGCAGATACGACGTTATTATTGCCAAGAAAATGATAACGTCGTTGTTGTTATTTAGGAAGCAATTAACTGTAAATGATGCCGTATCTAATGCCATTAATTTCTGTAAATTCGTTTCAGAAAATAGGCAGTTTTTCACGATAAATCAGAGAGACGACAACACAAACAAAAAATGCTGACCACCATAAAAACTCCGGCATATCTCCTATGGTAACTGCAACAAGTATTAGAAATGGTATGTATAACATAAATGTGTGAAAAACCCACGTAACCATAAACGTCAATAAAGGCTGTATTTCAGAAATATCTGCGCCATGCTCTGCAAAGTATGCACTAAGATCTGAGCGGCAATGTGGGCATATTTCAGCGATCATTGAAATTTCGCCGCGACAATGTGGACATTTCATAGTTTATTCCTTGAAATTATTAATACGAAAATTCTGGTAGATTTTTCTACCGAGCTATAACGGGTTTTCGATCCTTCGTGACGACCACGTTTGAGCAATCGAGCACTTGTATGCGTGCACCAGCATGCAATGGTCCTGCTGTCCAGTTTTCGTATAGATCACCATCGCAGCGGTACTTGAACTTGGTCCCGGTAAATCGCAGGTCAGGCAGTGGACCGCAGCGATCACAGGGAACCTCCACGTACTGAGGACTGACTTCGATCACTTCTACGAACCGAAGACGCGGCTGCTGGGCCGCGCTGGTGGACATCGTCAGTGACAATGCGAGTAACGCAAATCTGACGCGCATGTGCAGGTATCCTTTTTGATCAAGGTGGCGTGTCGCCGTCGATATGTGCAGTGCTCAGCAAGAGCTGGCTACCAAGGCGGGTATGGGTCAAATTTACTTTCCGCCTAGCGCTGCATTGCAGTTCGGGCACTCGTAGGTCTTCACTGAGCGAGTCGTGAGGATGGCGACGCCGAGGCCGACGATTGCGTGCAGCCACAATGGCAGAATTGATGCACCCTTCATCGACAGGACGATGTCGACAAACCCCAGGATGGCGAGAGCAATGATCAAGTAGATCAGCGACTTCTTTGACGAGACACGATCTGTCTTCTGCGCCACGCCCATCATGCCAACATAGCCGCATGCCAAGCACGTCAGTTGCTCATGCTCGCTGTACTTGGCTAGGTTCGCCCGGACATGCTCCGGCAGTACGTTCATCCCCTGATTATTTTGATTCATGTGGTCTCACTTCCGCCGTGAAGATCGGCATTGAATTGCTGGAATTGGACGGCCGCGATGCCGATGAGATCATTTTATAGTAACTATACGTTATTGCACAACGCCAATATTTCTACATAGTTACTATGCTAGTCGGTAGCGTGCTACCACATGCAAAACACCAACGAAAACCTCCGCTTAGAGTTCAGCGAGCGGCTGCAAAAAGAGTTCACACGTGCTGGCTTACCTACATCAAGCCCTACAGAGATTGCCAGGCAATTTAACGAGCTTTACCCCGAGAACAAGATCGCAGCGCAAACGGTGCGCAAGTGGCTGCTGGCCGATGCGATACCTACACAGGCGAAGTTGATGAGTCTTGCTGATTGGCTTGAGGTGTCAGCTGAGTGGCTGCGTTTTGGCACAGGCAAACGCCGAGCTGCGAAGGTCAGCGACAAGCCTGCGGAAAGTGAAGTGGGCGTTGTGGTCGTCGGCAAGAATCAAGCGGCCATCGTGCCGGTGGTCGAGCTTCTTGCGAAACTGTCTCCGAAGAACATTCGCATGGTAGAGAGTATTGTTCGTTGCGTTCTTACCAGTCAAGAAAATGGTACGTAGTTGGTTATGAAGGACCTAGATTGTAAGCGTTGCGTGCGAAAATTATAGTCGGGAAAAATTAAAAAAAAGATAATTTTTCACATCGTCTTGTGATGTCAGGACCGGCAATAGTGCCAGTCCGCCTTGCGCCACGGGCTTTTGATTTCGACGTTTGCCTGTCAGAGGTTTGGCCATAAATTTGCGATATATGCCATCTCAGCATCAAGGCCAAATTTTGCCGTAGCTTGGTTTACGCTTAGGTAATGGAGCTTTCCTTTTCTCACATCGAGGAGGGCAACAACGTCGGTTGAGTTGCATGAGACGCGAAGTACCAGTTCCATCAGAAGTGGCACCATATCGACTCGGTATTGGGTTATCGGTTCTGCCTTGTTATAAAGCTTGACGATTACTCTTTTGCCATCAATGATCAAGCCTAATTCTGGATTTACCGCGATTTCGACGCCAGAGCTAGTGTAAGTACCACGAGGTGGCGAAAACCATCCAATCGATTTTTTCCCCCACCATTTTTTGTAACCATCGATGAGCTCAGGATAATTCGCAATTTTTTTTAGATCACTAAGATTGGAAACGATCAAGTCTAGCGACGAACGATCTTTGCCGCTTGCGTGTAGATTGATCAAAGCCTCCCGGAAAGGCTTATAAAAATCGGTTGCTGGTTGATATGCAGGCCGATTTTTAATCTGTTTGACCTTTGTGATTTTGGGGGACCCCGCTTTCGACACGACATCAACGAAGTCAGTTAAAGACAGCTTTGGCATTTTACCCCCTAGTTTAGTTGGGAGTTCAATTATCGCGTAAACCAACTACTCTTAGGTGGTTTCATGTCGCATGCAGTTAAAATAACGTCATCCTTCGCGTGGTTGTCACTACTTTGGTGCATATTTTAGATTTACGTTGAGGATAGGGCTAAGACGTTCGGCTTGGCCCTGAGCAGTTCGCGCGAATTTAAATATGTGGTTTGTTCTTGTCACAGAAAGCTTAGCAACAAGTTGAGTTGAGGTATTCGGCGTTCGCATTGACGGTGTCAGCACCATCAATGACCGAAAGCCCAACATGACGAACAAAAAAAACCTCATCAGCAAGAACTTGCCTGCACTCGCACCGGCAAACTTAGACGCGGCCACGCTCAGCAATATGGCCCATCAGCAGGTAGTTGTTGTAGCCAGTGCCGATGAGGCTGTATCGAAGCGTATTGTGGAACTGCTTACGAAGCTGTCGCCCTCGAACTTGCAGCTTGTTGAAGGCATCATTCGATGTGTTCTTGTGGAGCAAGGCAACATCGCGTCGTGAGTAATTCCTACTTATTATGATCTCAGACCACGCCGTAAAAACGACTAGAAACGTTTTTACGGCGTGGAGCTTTTAAAAGATGCATCGATGCGCCGACTTGAAATGAAAACGATTCTACGCGTCTTAAAATCGATTTCTAGCGTTTTTGAAATTCAGAAAAATATTTACTAACTGTATGCCGTATATGATGCGTAAAATTTTGGATCTACTTGAATGTAATAAATCTAAGTTAAATTAAGATTCGTTTGCACGAGATATCGCACGTTGCGTAAATTCTTCAAGCCCAGGAATAGTGTCAACACGGAAGTCAAGATTGGAATATGCATTTCTGTAGTTATCCCAATTGAGAATCGACTCATCGAAATCATTTTCACCTCGGGAAAAATCAAATATTTTATTAATCATCGCTTGTATTTCTCCAAGTTTAAATATATAGGAAATGAGGTTTCTTTGAGTCAGTACTGTATGGCTACTAGGAGAGAATGCATTCTCAAGATTTTTTAACCTTGAATTGTTAACTTGTAATAGTACAAGAATATTGACCAGATTATCTGCCACATTTGCTTCTGCAAATGTTATACATTGGCGAAATATGTCTTTGTAGTCAATTGGTAAATCGGGGGCTATGGCTGACAATGGAGTTTCTCTTCCTTGGTCATCCTCCATCGTTCTATTTAATGCTTCACGTAAAATTTTTGAGCTATCTCGACAATAAGATGTTAATTCGCTTAGGGCATGTGGTAAAAATGATCGAGCTGCTAAAAATTGACGTTGTCTTTGCTGATTTTCACTGAATTTTGAAATATTAAATGCAATAACGCTAGAAATTAGTGCTAAAAAACCAGTGTTAATGGTTTGCCAGCGGTCCCAAACCTTCTGAACATAATCCAAATCTCCACATCCCTTGAAAAGAGGAATAATTATCATGCACAATATGTAGGAAATAATTAGCGGAATACCGATCCAATTAATTATTGAAAACAAAGTGACTTTCTTTATTATTTTTATGTTTTTCATTGGGATGTTATTGTGGTTCTATTTTTTTATAAATTGCAATCGGAATATTGATTTATCTAAAAAATTAAATTGCAAAATATTTTGGCGGAGTTGAATTTGTAGCTGGCAGTTTTAGACTTCATCTGGCAATCTGTGCTAGATGAAGTCTGATTAGTATAGGCAGCTTACTTGATCAAATACTGATTCTTATCCTTACCTTCCAGCCATCTTGGCGAACGGCCACGACCTGTCCATGTGTCGCCAGTGGCATCATCGCGGTACTTTACTGCGACCGTACTTGTAGCTTTGACAGCCTTCGTTTTGGTCTCCCGAAGATCGTCGATGCTCAGACCATACTGCTTCATGATGCCGGCGATTTGTGCTTTTGCACCTGCGAGTTCGTTTTTACGTGCTTCCTCCGCAAGCAGCTGCAGTTCGGCGATCTTCGCGGTGTACTCTTGATACGTGGTCATGCATTTTCCTTGTAGTATGGTTACAGATCGTACTTTACGCGATTTCAGCAATATTGCCCTATGATTTTTAGGAATCTTAAGTTTTCAAAAAAGATGTGCTTCCATAACTAAAAGCATTCCTGGTAGTCTTCACTTTACGCCTTCGCTCCGATCGTTAAACATGTCATTTCTTCCGTTCTTCATCTTTTTATCGACAAATGTTGTGCTTTTTTGTAGACTGAGGTGTTAAGCGCACACTGAGCGTCTGCGATAGACGCTAACCATGGATGTTTTTCGATAAAATCTGCGCCCTTACACGAGTAGAGGTACTGACAACGTTACTTCAACTGGTAACAGCTTGTTCTCTATCCTTAATGAGGCTCTTAACATTGTGGTAATTCTAGGATGTAGGGGATATCCATGTTGTGATTTAGGTAGAAAGTATCCCTAATGTCATAATGTAGTACTTCATTTCGAATTATTACAGGTATCTATTTGTAAAATTGCCAACACACTTAAAGTGCATTAGGAATGGACTTATGTCAATTATTGGCAGTTGGTTGGTATTTGATATTTCAATTTCGCACTGTCCGTCTTGACATCTTGCTGTTTTTTTAGCTGCTACGACTTCTACTGGTATGACAAATTACATAGATAAGACCACCCTTACTCAAGCGCTTCGACAGCTCCAAGGCACTGCTGGAACCCTTTTTCGTATTTGGCTCACACTGAAACACATGGGCCTTGCACCAGGAAATGAGGTTTCAGTGACGACTACCAACTGTAGTGAGGACCTTAAACGCCTATTTAGTTGTGGCCATCCTGATGGGAAATTATTTACTCCTTTCGTCAGCATTCCTTCTGATAAATTTATGGCGGCTGACGCTGGTCGGTCAATTATTCAAACAACAATTCGACAGTGGGTAGATGGTTCCGGAGTTTACCTGCCCACCGATTTTTTGGATGCGCGAGACGGTGTGCCTGAGGGATCAAAAAAACCTGTAGTCGTTAGTACGAAGCGCGTGTATCCGGAAGGACTTGGACTGGGCAAAGAAGGTTTTGCACACAAAGCGGGAGATCGAGTTAGTATTCCTAGCCTTGCATTAGCTGTTTGGTATGGTCGACAGGTGCCGATACCTGATGGAGACGATCCCGATAAATTTTTGATGTCAGTTATGCGGTTAGCCCTTCACCTATCTCCTGCCGAGGAAGGATGCGTTTTTGTCGCGAAAGATCTGAATATCACATTGGCCGCGCAGCCACTTACTGATGAGGAAATATTTGATGTCGTGAATAAACTCGACAGTGCTGGCTACCTCAGCGTACAAATACAAGAAAGTAAAGAATTACATATAAAAAGGATTAGGTCGATGCAAACAGTTTCTCTGCAGCCAGCATGGCTTACTTCTAGTCCTGAAGATACGTTAGAAAAACTAATTGATAGCGGTGCAAAGGCTATTTTGCTTTATGGACCGCCACGTACTGGGAAAACTCGGATAATTGATCAGCGTTGGGCTAGAAATGATCCATTGCGTAAGACTATTCAGATTCATGATGGCTGGGGATATGAGGAACTAATACAAGGCTATAGACCTCAAATTGATCAGACATTTAAATATGAAATGGGCGTTCTCACCCGCTCGCTGATTGAGGGTAAAAAACTTATAGTTCTTGAGGAAATTAATAGGACACAAATAAGTCAAGCATTAGGTGAGGTTTTTTCACTAATTGAAGAAGGTTATAGAGGAGAAGCTAATAAAATTAGTCTTCGTGACGACTCGGATTTTTTTATTCCGGAAGATGTCGTATTTTTTATGACAATGAACACGATCGATAAATCCACAGAAGAGGTTGATGATGCCTTATTGGGACGATTTTATTGTGTGGAGTTCCCGCCCCGGGTTGAAGATTTAGCTGAGATGCTTCGTGATAAAGGAATTGAAGAAGCGGAGAAACAGAAGTTATGTTCATTATTCGGACAAATACAGGATGCGTACCCGTTAGGGCACGGATATTTTGCACAATATACCAATCATACTGATCCAATACTCTTCTATAAAACAAAAATTCGTCCAGTATTACTGAATCATTTGCAACATCATAAGCCTCAAGATTTATCTAATATTGATAATCTTGTTGATGAGCTATTTTCAGGGAAAGTGGCAGAATGAGTTTTACTTGGACAGTTCGAGAAAGTTTTACTACTTGGCTTCCCGAATTTAAATTCGAATTTTTACCTGCTGGTTTGGAGTCACAGATTCGAGTCGTAACACTGAGGGGCGAAGTTGGCCTCGAAGTAGGAGGAATCGTAGGTTCGATTTTACTAACGAATGGCGATACATTACATATTATCCCAAAGGTCGGTGAAATTAATTTTTTTAGGATGTTGTTGACAGCTGAAGGTCTATATGACGAACTAAAAAATGAATTGCCTGAACTTGCTGCGTATGCTGTAGATGACTCGGATTCAGTACCCGCTATCGTGGCACGTTCGCTATTACGTGAAATTACTAAAATTACATCCTTGAGCCCTCGTTTTGAACGAAGGAAGATCTATAAGACAGGAAAATTTGCCAAAGGCCGTATTCTTGTGCTTGATACAAAAATGCGCATGCAGTTGCGAAGCGAGAATCCAGTTGCGTATGAGGCTAGTGTAAGAAGTTTCGACACTGCTGAGAACAGAGTGCTTGCTGAGGCGGTATTGATCGCTCGAAGTTATATAGCTGAAAATGAAGAGAACAGCGAATTACTTTACGTTGCAGAAAAATGGGTATATAAATTTTCTGATCGCCGCCGTATCATTGAAGATATTTCTGAAGTCAGTAAAAAAATATCCAGGAATTATTATGCGGGGGCACGTGGTTATTATGTTCGTGGGCTTACTCTAGCAAAAATAATTCTAGGACAGGAAGGGCTTTATCAAGGTGAAACATCCCAAGTTTTGGGCGATTCCATCGTAGTCAATATGGCAAATTTATTTGAGGAATATGTAAGATATACTCTCGCAAATAGATACCAAAAGGATGGTGTTGTTGTTCGAAAAGGAGCAAGTCCGCCAGTATTTTTATACAATGATGGTTTCTGTAATCTCAATCCTGACATAACCATTTTACTGGGAACGAGTTATTGTGTTGTGATTGATGCGAAATACAAGCTTCCTGATCCTGGGGATCACTATCAAATGGGAGCCTATATGGGAGCTTTTAACGTACCATATGGAATATTGCTGTGTCCTGTGTATAAAAGTAGCGAAGCAGGAATAGTGAAGCGACAAACCTTCAATGCTAAAATCGTCTTTGAGGTTCGTCTCCCACTTGAGGATCTCGATAAGGTTGATGAAATCCTTAAGTCTCTACATTTACACATTCCGTTTCTTCAACTGAATTAAATTCTGCAATAGAAGGTATGTTATCGAGTCTGGCTTTCGAGATTGCTAAATATTCCGAACTAATATCAAATCCAAAGTAATTGCGATTAAGCATTTTTGCAGCAATTGCAGAAGTCCCAGCGCCTAGAAATGGATCAAGTACTATATCTCCGGGTTCGCTCGTCAGAGCGATACACCGTCCAGGCAGTGCTAGATTAAATTGCGCACCATGCCCATCCCGTCCGGATGAAGTAGGTAAATGCCAAAAATCGCATAGTTTAGCTGACTCTAATTTCCCATTTCGCCCGCCTATTTTTGCTGGAAGCTTGCCATAGGCTTCTTTATTAAAATATGGTGTCCGTTGCTTAGCTAAGTGTAGAATATACTCTACACTTCGGCTGACACGTGAGTTTTGAGGCTCAGGTAAAGAGCTTGTCTTTGTCCAGGAAATAACACTCTTAACGTAATATCCCAAACGGCTAGCGCGTTCAGCGATTTTGTATGGGATCATACATTGTTCTCCATCCTTCAGGTAGGAGTGTCCTGCACTATATCTTCTACATGCATGGTCATTCCACGCAGTAGAGTCTTTTCCTTGCATGGCTTGTAAAGCTTCCGACGCATTGCTTCGAATCTGTGTTCGGGTGTTATACGTATCCATAATATTCCACCAAGCTGAGCCGGCCATCTTAAGTGCAGGAAGTATTGCAGCTAAAATCTCCGTCGAATGACGAATAAATCCTTCAGGAGTTTGCTCCATCCCAAATGGGCAAAATTCGCCGTCTGCCCAGTATACAGGTTGCATGTCTTCATATAATCTCATTGCCCAATAGGGGGTGGAGGTCACAACGCATTGTATAGACTCGCTAGGTAACCTTCCAATCAAATCTAAAGCACATCCGTGTATCAAAGGCTCTTCATTTTCTAAATCAAGCTTGGGCGCAGAAACTTGCTCGATAGTCCGGATTAAATATTCTTGTACCTTGCTACGTGGTACAAATGTTTCGCTAAAAGAATCTTGGTCTAAGATTAATAGTAGTTCCGGCGAGGTTATTAACTTTTTTCCATGCCCTAAAATTCTCTTTATATGCAAAGAGGACATTCCTGTAACTTTGCCAACAAGCTCTACAGGAAAATTATGCTTTGAAGAATTAACTAATTCTCTAGATACTGCAGCTACAGGAGTAGCTGGTTTAACATCACGAATGACGTACATATGAGTGTTAGCTTCTGACTTGGAGTCGACGTTGTTGTTATCAGGCATTATTTATAATGTAAATTTGGTCGCTGATAAAGGAATGTGATCATTCTGATTGCACTATTTCTTTACAAGGAATATTCTTTGGGAAATAATTTTCGATCTGCTACTTGCACGATATACCATGAAATGGTATGTATAGAAAGAGATAACCTTACATCATATACTGGCGTGGGATGTCTTGCAACGCGGTGCTAAAATTTTTCGCACCGCAAACTTTGAAGATGTGTGGGATTGTACTGCAATAAACTGTTTTTCCATACAGTGTTTTTATGGCATGCAATACTATTTGATGATATTGTAATAATTTTTTTGCTTTGTTCTGAGTATTTTCAATCACAGGTACACTAGAGAACTTGAAATTCACCTGTGGCAGGACATCACACCTCGGTGAAATCGGCCATCGCATTTTCGATCACAGCAACCATGCTGCAACGTTGCCAACAGCAGTGAAACCCGCGTAAAATGCAGGCTTCGCGGGTGTAGCTCAATGGTAGAGCAGAAGCTTCCCAAGCTTACGACGAGGGTTCGATTCCCTTCACCCGCTCCATTTTTCGCTGGCGCCTGGCTTGATGCGGCGCGGCCACTTATTTCTTCATTCCCATGTCTTCTGATACCCCAGCAAACGGCCCCGCGCGGCCGATGATGTACGATCCGACCGAACACCGCATCCGCAGTTTCGTGACCCGCGCGGGACGGCTTTCCGTGGCGCAGGCGCGCGCGCTCGAGACGCTGGGGCCGCAGTTCCTGTTGCCTTTCTCCAAAGAGCCGATGGATTTCGAGCAGGTGTTCGGCCGCAAGGCGCCCGTGATCCTGGAAATCGGTTTTGGCATGGGCGCGACGACTGCGCATATCGCCAAGGCCATGCCGGAGAAGGATTTCATCGGCGTCGAGGTGCATACGCCCGGTGTCGGCAGCCTGTTGAAGCTGATCGGCGAAGAATCGCTGACGAATCTGCGCCTGCTGCAACACGATGCGGTGGAAGTGCTGACGCACATGATTCCGGCCAATTCGCTGGCCGGCATCCACGTTTTCTTCCCCGATCCATGGCACAAGGCGCGCCACAACAAGCGCCGTTTGATCCAGTCGCCATTCGTCAAACAATTGACCGATCGCCTGGCGCCGGGCGGCTACCTGCATTGCGCCACGGACTGGGAGGATTACGCCGTGCAAATGCTGGAAGTGCTGGGTGCCGAGCCGCAATTGCAAAATAGCGCCGACGGCTACGCGCCGCAGCCTGCCTACCGTCCGCTGACCAAGTTTGAAAACCGTGGCTTGAAGCTGGGCCATGGCGTGTGGGATCTGGTGTTCATCAAGAAGTAACCTGGCGGTTTGCCCACCTGTGCCGTTTGCACAAGAAAAGCCTGCCGCGGCGACGCCGCAGGCTTTTTTAATGCGTGCGCTATCGTGCGCTGGCTAGGCAAGGTGGGCGAATTACGGTAATCTTATCTTTTTTGCATTGATTGATATTATGTCCAAGAAAATACTCGTGACCGGCGCATCCGGTTTCATCGGTTCGCATACCTGCGTCGAATTGCTGGCCGCCGGCTTTGCGGTAGTCGCCGTGGATAATCTGTGCAATAGCGCGCGTGAAGCGATGGCGCGCGTGGAGCGCATCTCCGGCAAAAGCGTGCCGTTTTACGAGGCCGATGTGCGCGACCGCGCGGCCATGGCCGCCATCCTGCGCGAGCACGCCATCGATGCGGTGATCCACTTCGCTGGCCTGAAGGCGGTGGGCGAGTCCGTGGCCCAGCCTTTGATGTACATGGACAACAATGTGACGGGCACCGTGGCCTTGCTGGAAGTGCTGGCGGCGGCGAACGTGAAGCGTTTCGTGTTCAGCTCGTCGGCCACCGTGTACGGTGATCCGGAAGCCTTGCCCATCCTGGAAACGTCGCGCCTGTCCGTGACCAACCCGTATGGCCGCTCGAAGCTGATGGTCGAGCAGATTCTGGCCGATCTCGTGCATGCCGACGCGCAATGGCAAGTGGGTGTGCTGCGCTATTTCAATCCCGTCGGCGCGCATGCCAGCGGCTTGATCGGCGAAGATCCGGCCGGCATCCCGAACAACCTGATGCCGTTCATCGCCCAGGTGGCCGTGGGCCGCCGCCAGCGCCTGGCTGTCTTTGGCGACGATTATCCGACGCCGGACGGCACGGGCGTGCGCGACTACATCCACGTGGTCGACCTGGCGCTGGGCCATGTGGCCGCGCTGAACCGCCTGTTTTCCACCGAGGGTGGCTTTACTGTCAACCTGGGCACGGGACACGGCTACAGCGTGCTCGACACCGTCCGCGCCTTCGAGGCCGCCAGCGGCCGCCAGGTACCGTACGACATCGTACCGCGCCGCCCCGGCGACATCGCCAGCTGCTACGCCTCGGCCGACAGGGCCAAGGAACTGCTGGGCTGGCAGGCGCAGAAAAACATCGACGACATGTGCACCGACCACTGGCGCTGGCAGCACCAGAACCCGCAAGGCTACGCTGTTTGAGGTAAACCAAGCGCCCATAGAAAATCCCGCGCACACGCAAGTGTGGCGGGATTTTTTTAAAGGTGCCACACGCCGATGGCGCCTGAAAAACGCCCAGGGCCAGGCGCAAAGCCCTAGACAGCATCACAGTACGGCGAGGGGCAGGCAACCATGCTCAGTATCGTTGCTCCGGCAGCGGAAAATCACGCATAAAAAATCCCGCTCACACGCAAGTGTGGCGGGATTTTTTTTAAAGGCACGAGCACGCCGATGGCGCCTGAAAAACGCCCAGGGCCAGGCGCAAAGCGCTAGACAGCATCAGAGTATGGCGAGGGGCAGGCAACCATGCCCAGTGTCGCTGCTCCGGCAGTGAAAAATCCCGCTCACACGCAAGTGTGGCGGGATTTTTTAAATACCAGCAACCCAATGGCGCCTGAAAAATGTCTGGGGCTAGGCGCAAAGCCGAAGACAGTACGCTAGTACGGCGAGGCGAAGCAACAACGCCCCAGGCATTTTCTCAGGCAGCCATTAAGGATACAGGCCGCGTACTTCGCGAGCCTGCAGCACGCGGGTGCACGCTAGGATGAAGGTGGCGGTACGCATCGATACTTTCTTCTCTTGCGACACTTGCCATACCGCGTCGAACGCTTCGCGCATGATGCGGGTCAGGCGGCTGTTGATTTCTTCTTCCGTCCAGAAGAAGCTCGAGAAGTTCTGCGCCCACTCGAAGTAGCTGACGGTGACGCCGCCGGCGTTGGCCAGCACGTCCGGCACGATCAGCACGCCACGGTCGGTCAGGATGTCGTCCGCTGCCGGCAGGGTCGGGCCATTGGCGCCTTCCAGGATGATTTTGGCGCGGATGACTTGTGCGCGCTCAGCCGTGATCTGCTGTTCCAGTGCGGCCGGGATCAGGATGTCGCAATCGATGCCCCAGAAATCTTCGCGTGGCACGAATGCCTCGGCGCCCGGGAAGCCTTCGACGCTGCCCACTTCTGCCACGTGTGCCAGCAGTTGCGGGATGTTCAAGCCGCCAGCGTGCACCACGGTGGTCTTGTGGTCTTGTACCGCCACCACTTTCGAGCCGGCTTCAGCGAACATGCGGGCAGCGACGCCGCCCACGTTGCCGAAACCTTGCACGATGACTTTCGCGCCTTCGAGCGACATGCCGACCTTGGCGGCCGCATCGCAACCGACGACGAACACGCCGCGGCCCGTCGCATCGCGGCGGCCCAGGCTGCCACCCAGCGAGATTGGCTTGCCCGTCACCACGCCGGTCGACATGTTGCCGCCGATCATGGCGTAGCTGTCCATCATCCACGCCATGACTTGTTCATTCGTGTTGACGTCCGGCGCCGGGATATCCTTGTTTGGTCCGATGATCATGCTGATCTCGCTCGTGTAGCGGCGGGTCAGGCGTTGCAGTTCGTTGCGCGACAGGGTCTTCGGATCGACACGGATACCGCCCTTGGCGCCGCCGTATGGCACGTTGACCGCTGCATTCTTGACCGTCATCCAGGCCGACAGGGCCATCACTTCCGACAGGGTCACGTCCTGGTGGAAGCGCACGCCGCCCTTGCCCGGACCGCGCGACAGGTTGTGCTGCACGCGGTAGCCTTCGTAGTGGGCGATGGTGCCGTCATCGCGCTCGATCGGCACGTCGACCGTCAGGATGCGCTTTGGACGCTTCAGCGTTTCCACCCAGCGCGACAGGTTACCCAGGTATGGCGTAACGCGGTCGATCTGCTCGAGGTAGACGCCCCATGGGCCAAGGTCTTCAGGATTCAGGTAGGAAGGAAGTGCGTGCTTGCTGGTCATGCTTGATAAGCTCCTGGACAAAACGGTGGTGGAATGCCGAAAAATCCGCAGAGCATCGCGATGATTTTTCCTGGCATTCAAAAATGCTGTGGTAGGCGCACCTTAAGGCTGCGCGCAGCGGAACCGCATCGTAGGCGATAGCCTCATGCCCCGGCCAATGCTTTGTGCGCATCCGGTTATGCATTTATTGCATAGTTGTGTTGCCAGGATTGCCAGTCAGGAGAGCGCGGCCTCGATGGCGCGTTTGCGGCGCTTGCCGGCGCGCGCCTTGCCATCCTGCGACTGCACCAGGTATTGCCACAGGCTTTCGACAATCTGCTTGCCGGGCCGCAGGCTCGATGGGCGCTCGCGGTACAAACGGATTTCCAGCTCGATTTCCCAGCCTGGCGCACCGCCGTCGGCGCGCGCCAGGTGCTTGTATTTGACGTCGCGCATGACGGCCGATTCGGGCAGGAAGGCGATGCCGCGACCTTCCAGCGCCATCATCTTCAAGCCTTCGGCCATGTCCGTCTCGTAGCAGGTATCGAGGAACAGCGGCACCTTGGCGTCGGCCACCAGCAGTTCCACCATGCGCCCAAGGTAGGCATTGCTGGTGTAGGAGAGGAAGGGCAGCGGCTCCTTGGCGCTGCCCGGCAAGACAAAGTCGGGCACCTTGTCCTGGCCGCAGCGCGCGTAGGCGCGCAAGGTTTCGCGGCCCATCACCAGCATGTCGTAGCGGCCCGGGTCCAGCTGCACCGGCTGGCGCGGATGGTGATAGCACAGCAGCAGGTCGCAGCCGCCGTCCACCAGCTGCAGCACGGCGTCGTGCACGTTCAGCGCCATCAGGCGGCTGTTGATGGGCGCAAAACCTTCTTCCAGCGCCGTCAGCCATTTCGGCATGAAGGTCAGCGAAAGGGTATGCGGCACGGCAAAATCGACGCTGGTTTGCGTGGCGGCGCGCTTGCCGCGCAACAGGGCGCGCACGCCGTTGATCTGCCCCAGCATTTCCAGCGCCTGCTCATAGAACACGGCGCCGGCCGGCGTCAGGCGCGTGGGGTAGGAAGTGCGGTCGACCAGGTCGATGCCGAGCCAGTTTTCCAGCGACTGGATGCGCCGCGAGAAGGCCGGCTGGGTGACGTGGCGCAGGGCCGCGGAACGGCTGAAGTTATGCGTTTCAGCGAGTGAAATGAAGTCTTCCAGCCATTTGGTTTCCATCGCGGCAGCGTTCCATTATCAAGGACAAGGGCAAAGTAGGTGCTCAGGGCGTAGCGGGTGATGCCACCGGCTGGTACAGCGATGCCGGCAGGCCGAAGAAGGAGGGCGGGCCCAGGGTCGTGCCTTCGAGCGAGCCGCCCGCATTCAAGCCCTTGCTGATGGCCGTCAGCAGGGAGCTGCGCTCGGCCAGGTTTTGCATCAGCGCGCGCGGGCCGTTGTGGATGGTGTGCTGGGCGATGTCCAGCGCCACGACAAAGATCGGTTCGCGGCGCATGGGGAATTCCACCCATTCGCCGTCCTCGTCCTGGGCGCGGAAGGTGTCGGGCAGGGTCATGGTAGCGGCGCCGGGCAGGTGCGACGCCAGTACCAGGCCGAAGGCTTCAGGCACCACGTCGGCCAGCCGGCGCATGGTGAGGTCGTCGCCGACAAGCAGACGTACTTGCGCTTCCGCCGCGTCGTCCGCATCGGCTTGGGCGCCGAGGATTTGCACGGCCTGGTAAATCAGCTTGGGCGAGAGTGCTTCCATTAAATCATCTCCAGGATCATGGCGACGATTTCGTCGCCGTACGAGGCCAGTTTTTTCTCGCCCACGCCGCTCACGCCGCGCATCTGCTCGAGCGAGGTAGGCTTGGCCTTGGCGATTTCGCGCAGGGTGGCGTCGACGAAAATGACGTAGGCCGGCACGTTGTGCGTGCGCGCCGTCTCCACGCGCCACCAGCGCAGCTTGTCGAAGATGGCTTGCTCGCTGGTGGACAGATCCGTCTCGACGTAGCCCTTCGCCACGCTGGTGCTGCGCTTGCTGGTTTTCACCGGTTTCTGGTACTGGCGCAGCTGCACTTTCTGGCCGCCCTTGAGCACGGGACGCGAGGCGTCCGTCAGCTTCAGCGAACTGTATTGCTCATGGTCGACCGAGACGAGGCCCAGCGCGATGGCCTGGCGCAGGATCGACTTCCATTCCGCCTCGCCCAGATCCGAGCCGATGCCGAACACGGACAGGGAATCGTGGTGCCAGGTCTTGATGCGTTCCGATTCCACGCCGCGCAGCACGTCGATCACGTGGCCGCCGGCGAAGCGCTGGTCGACGCGGTAGATGGCCGACAGCAGCTTTTGCACGGGCACCGTGCCGTCGAAGGACACGGGCGGCACCAGGCAGGTGTCGCAATTGCCG
Source organism: uncultured Janthinobacterium sp. (assembly GCA_963530105.1). Lineage (GTDB taxonomy): Bacteria > Pseudomonadota > Gammaproteobacteria > Burkholderiales > Burkholderiaceae_D > Janthinobacterium. The sequence continues at coordinate 20,440 of CAUSDR010000006.1, read as the reverse complement.
CACGGCGAAGCCGGTTCGCCGAAGTATTCGAGCAGGCGCATGCGGCGGCAGCTGAGCGTTTCGCACAGGCCCAGCATGGCGTCGAGTTTCACGCCCAGCACGCGCTTGAAGGTGTCGTCCGCTTCCGACTCGTCGATCATGCGCCGCTGCAGCACCACGTCCTGCAAGCCGTAGGCCATCCAGGCGTTGGCGGCCATGCCGTCGCGGCCCGCGCGCCCCGTTTCCTGGTAATAGCCCTCGATGCTTTTCGGCAGATCCAGATGCGCGACGAAGCGCACGTCGGGCTTGTCGATGCCCATGCCGAAGGCGATGGTGGCGACCATGACGATGTTTTCTTCGCGCAGGAAGCGGGCCTGGTTGGCGCTGCGCTTGGCGTACTCCATGCCGGCGTGATAGGGCAGGGCGCGGATGCCGCTCTGGTTCAGAAATTCCGCCGTCTCTTCGACTTTTTTGCGCGACAGGCAGTAGACGATGCCGCAGTCGCCCGCGTGTTCCGTGTTGATGAAATCGAGCAGCTGCTTGCGGCCGTTCGCCTTTTCCACGATCTGGTAGCGGATGTTCGGCCGGTCGAAGGACGAGACGAACTGGCGCGCGTCGTCGAGCTGCAAACGCAGGGCGATTTCGGCGCGCGTCTGCGGGTCGGCCGTGGCCGTGAGCGCAATGCGCGGCACGTCGGGGAACTGCTCGTGCAGCACCGACAGCTTGATGTATTCGGGGCGGAAGTCGTGGCCCCACTGGGCCACGCAGTGCGCCTCGTCGATGGCGAACAGGGCGATTTTCGAGGACTGGAACAGGTCCAGGCAGCGCTGCGTCATCAGGCGCTCGGGCGCCACGTAGACGACGTCGATGCCGCCCGTGCGCACCAGGCGCTCGATGCGGCTCGCTTCTTCGTAGGTTTGCGTGGAATTGAGGAAGGCGGCGCGCACGCCCACTTCCTCGAGCGCATCGACCTGGTCCTGCATCAGCGCGATCAGCGGCGAGATGACGACGCCGACGCCGTCGCGCAGCAGCGCGGGAATCTGGTAGCACAGCGACTTGCCGCCGCCGGTGGGCATCAGCACCAGCGCGTCGCCGCCATGGCTGACGTGGTCGACGATGTCGGCTTGCTGGCCACGGAAGGCCGGGTAGCCGAAAACGGTCTGCAGCAGGTGCAGCGCGCGCTGGTTAAGATCTTGATTCATAGTGCCTTATTCTGCCCAAACAACCCAGCCGAAGTGGGCGCTGGCCAATACCAGCAAGCCAAACACGATGCGGTACCAGGCAAAAAACGTGAAGTCGTGCGAGCTGATGTAACGCAGCAGCCAGCGCACGCACAGGAAGGCGGAAATGAAGGCGGCCACGGTGCCCAGGCCGAACAGGGGCACGTCGGTGGCCGACAGGATGTCGCGCGCTTTGTACAGCGAGTAGAAGGTGGCCGCCAGCAGGGTCGGGATGGCCAGGAAAAACGAGAATTCGGTGGCCGTCTTGCGCGACAGGCCCAGCAGCATGCCGCCGATGATGGTCGAACCGGAGCGGCTGGTGCCGGGAATCAGGGCAAATGCCTGCGCGCAACCCACCTTCAGGGCGTCGTACGGCGTCATTTCATCGACCGAGTTGACGCGCACGGTGACGGGATTGATGCGCGCGCGGCGTTCCACCAGCAAGATCACGATGCCGCCGATGATGAAGGCCATGGCGACGGGCACGGGCTTGAACAGCGCGTGCTTGATCATCTTGCCGATGGCCAGGCCGATGACGGCCAGCGGAATGAAGGCGATGGCGACGTTGAGCACGAACTTGCGCGACTTGACTTCGCTGCCGAAGGTGCTCAGCACGCTGCCGATGCGCTGGCGGTATTCCCAGCACACGGCCAGGATGGCACCGGCCTGGATGGCGATCTCGAAGACATCCATGACTTCTTTCGAGACATCCTTGGTAAAGTCGAGCAGGCTGCCGGCCAGGATCAGGTGTCCAGTGGAAGAAATCGGCAGAAATTCGGTAAAACCTTCGACCAGCCCCATGATGATGGCTTTTAACGCAAGAATGAGATCCATAGATGTATAAATGGGTGTAAGTGACAGGATGGGGTGAGCGCGCGGCGCCAGCAATGCGCGCGGGGTCGAAGCTTACCACGAGAGAGGCCCGCAGCAGGCATTTGGACGCTGGCGGGTGGGGCTTTTTTTGGGCCCCCCCCCAGGCAGGGGGGGGGGCAGGAAGCCGGTTTTTGGGGCGCGGCCAGGCGCGCGCTGGCCGCCACCAGCAGCAGGGCTCCGCCCAGCATGGCGAAGGCGATATTCAGGCTGGTGGCGTGCGCCACGAAACCGATGACGGCCGGGCCGGCCAGGATGCCCGCATAGCCGATGGTGGTGATGGCCGCCACCGCCAGGCTGGCTGGCATGGCGTTCTGGTTGCCCGCCGCCGTAAACAGGATGGGCACGATATTTGCCGCGCCCAGGCCGATCAGCACGAAGCCGGCCATGGCCAGGCCCGCCTGCGGCGCCAGCACGGCCAGAAAGAAGCCGCTGGCCGCGCACAGGCCGCCAAACGTGAGCACGCGCTTGCCGCCAAAGCGGCTGACTACCTTGTCGCCCGTGAAACGGCCCACGGTCATGGCGATGGCGAAGGCGGCGTAGCCGAGGCCGCCCTTGGTTTCATCGAGGCCGCGCGTGGTGGTGAGGAACAGGGCGCTCCAGTCGAGGATGGCGCCCTCGGCCAGGAAGACGATGAAGCACAGCAAGCCGATCAGGATGACGGCGCCGTGCGGCATGACGAACAGCGGCGTCTTTTCGCCCGAGCTGGACGCCGTGGGCAGCAAATGGCCTTGCGCCGCGCCCAGCACGGCGCACAGCAGCAGCATCACCACCACGCACGACCAGGCAGGCGACAGGCCCAGCCACAGCAGCAGGGCCATGCAGGCGGCGCCGGCGAAGCCGCCCACGCTGAACAAGGCATGAAAACCCGACATCATGGCGCCGCCATTGGCTTTTTCGATGACCACGGCCTGAATATTGATGGCGACGTCGAACGTGCCCATGGCCGCGCCAAACACCAGCAGCACCAGGCCCAGCTGCAGCGGGGTGGCTGCCAGCGCCAGGCCGGGCAGGATGGCGATCAGCAGCAGGCCGGCGCTGACGATAACCTTGCGGCAGCCGAAACGCGCCGAGAGCATGCCCGTGAAGGGCATCGCGCACAGCGAACCGGCACCCAGGCACAGCAGCAAAATGCCCAGGGTGGCTTCATCCAGGCCCAGGCGCGACTTGGCGTAGGGCACCAGCGGGGCCCAGGCGGCCATGCCGAGGCCTGCGGCGAAGAAGACCAGGCGCGTGGCGCGTTGTTGCAGGGTACCGGTGAGTTGCATGGGGGAGCTTTTCAAGAGTCGGGGTGGATAAAATCAGGCGCGGGTGCGCAATACCTGCACGCCCAGCCGTTCAAAGGCGGCCGCGTGCGCCGCATCGGCGTGCGCCTCCAGTACCAGGTGCTGCAGCAAACCCGTGGCCAGCACGCCGAAGGGCGCGGCCGTGCCCAGCTTGTCGCTGGTGACGGCCACGACGACGGCCTTGCTGGCGCCGGCGATACTGCGCTTGAATTCGGCCTCGTCATAATTGAACGCCGTCACGCCGGCGTCCGCATCGGCGCCGCAGGCGCCGAGGAAACACAGGTCGGGATGCATGCGCTCGACCGTGCGCAACGCCTGCGGCCCCAGGCTGGCGCCGGCGCGGCGGTCGACCCGGCCGCCGGCCATGATGAGTTCGATTTCCGGGCGCTCCATCAGCAGCATGGCGATCGATGGCGCGTTGGTGATGACAGTGAGCGCTAACTCAGGCAGCGCGCTGGCGATGGCCAGGTTGGTCGAGCCGGCATCGAGAAACAGCACCTGGCCCGCGCGCACGAGCGACACGGCGGCCTGCGCCAGGCGCGCCTTGCGTTCCGGCGCTTCCTGCTTGCGCTGGCTCAGGGTGCTGCCGGCGTCAGGCGCCAGCGGCAGGGCGCCGCCATACACGCGCTGGCACAGGCCGGCCGCGGCCATTTCGCGCAGGTCGCGGCGTATCGTATCTTCGGATACATCGAGCTGGCGCGCCAGGTCCAGCGCCAGCACCCTGCCATCGGCATGCAATTGTTGCTGGATCAGCGCGTGGCGTTGTTTGAGAAGCAGGGTGGTGGACATGGGTGTTCTTAATCGTGCATGAATGTGCATGAATATACGCAAACGTGCAGAACTCGTCAATGTTTACCGGTTGCGGGCAAGTGCCGGTGGCGTGCTCGGGAAGGGAACTCCAAGGATTGCGCTTGGCTAGCCGATTGCAAATGAGAACAATTGTGCGGTCACCCCCATCCAGTAATCCAGTAAAAGAACGTGCTTCGTTCGTATAGAGTTATTCAACAAAAAGAAAGTCAACTCATGTGCCCGCGAAATTAATGGCGACGCAATGAACGAAGACTGAATCGAGGCGTCTGTTGAAACAAAACAGTATTGGAAGCCTACTTTGCAGGATGGCATGGCGCTGTGACTGGCCTTGCCGAGGGGTGTTGACAATCTGTTATGATGGGCGCCCCGCTTACTGACAAGGACAGGGTCATATGGAACAGTTTCTTTGGACGCCGGGGGATGGTGTGGATTCCTTTGCTTTAGGGCGGCTCCGAGCACAATTCCCAAAGCCGACCGCGCCCATGGGAGAGGGGTGGTTCATGGGCGACGAACGACGAATGTTTCATGAATTGCTGGGGAATCTTGACGAGATTTCAACGCGAAACCTGCAGGAGCCTCTCGCAGAGCTTGCAACCGCTATCGCTTCGTTCGGTCCAATGAAGGAATGGGACACTTGGTACCACTACCTTCTAGGCGCACTCCTTCCGCGTAACCATGAGTCGTTCGTCTCGTATCTACTGGAATCATTGCTAACCGGGTTTATGGCCATCTACCCGAATGGCATCTATCGGGAACCATATCAAGGGTTTCGGGAAGACGTGATTCTCACCCTGGGGCGGTGCATGATGGACAGCATGTGCTGGAACGGCTCGGATATCGCTATCGGGAAGGTTTTGCGTCAGTCAAACAACAACCCGAACAAGGTCTGGGTCTGGTGGGATGCAAGCGGGGATTTCGCCGCGTCGATGTTCTTCTGCCTGAAGTATTTGCCGGAGTCTTCAGTCGAGCCGTGGCTACGTTCCGTGTTTGATATCCCTTCACCGCACTGGCGCGCACAAGTCATCGTTTGGTTCGTCGGCGCGCATGGGATTCTGAACAACGTCATACGGTGGCCATCCGAATTTTCGATGGACGCTCGACCATACATTGGCTGGGAGTGGTCGCATTGTCTCAAGGTCGAGATGGCCGCTGCGGACGACAGTGGCGCGCCGCCGGTGCCGACATTTATCCCGGAAGCTGCTCGAACCTCAGCATTGAACGTGGTTCAGTCGTATTTCAGCGAAAACCGATTCTTGGAATGGCTCGAATGCATTTCGACTGTTCCGTATCTTGAGTCGGAACTGGCTGAAATTCCTTCGACGTTCGAGATGCTCTACGTTCGCCAAGTCGACCCTTGACGGGCGGCCAGAAAACACAGACCGCGAGGTCAACCAGGTCTTATGGTCGAGTTTCGCGCTCCAAATGTCCGAGCCAACGAATTGCTTGTTCACGGTCGGTTCCGCACATCTCCTCTGACGGCTGTAGACCGGCGCAGAACAAAGGCCGCTCCGGCTTGCCAAAGATGATGCATCGGTTGTCTTCCCCAAGCTGGACACATCTCACGCCTGCAGGTTTCCCGTTTGGCATCCCCGGAATTGGACTGTTTATTGATGGAGCGATGCAGCATGCCCCGCAATTGTCACGGCAGTTCATAGGCCATCCCTTTGGTTGACAACAGGTTTTCCATCCGGCATGCCGGGAATGGGGCTGGTGATGGACGGGGCGGTACAGCAGGCGCCGCAGGATGGGCGGCATGCCAGAGAGGCAGATGGTGACATGGGATTTCAGACGAACGGGTGAGGAGCCGACAGTATAGCAAGCCGGCCCCTTTGTGCTGCCAGGGGTGCGTTCAGCGCACGATGCTGACGCGCTTGCCCGACAAGGTGCGGCGCGCCGGATCGCCGTGCACGGTGATGCGGCCCGAGCCGCTGGCACGGGCATTGACTTCGCTCAGCACGCTGACGTCGATGTCGCCGGAACCGTTACTCGCCAGATAGGCGACGTCGCTGCTCAAGGCGGCCAGGTTGATATCGCCCGAGCCATTCACGTTGGCATCGAGGCGCTGCACGCTGCCGCTGGCGCTGATATGGCCGGAACCGTTGACGGCCACGTTGATGCGCTCGCCGCGCACGTTGCCCAGCTGGATGCTGCCCGAGCCGTTCTGCACCGCGTCCGTGTTGCCGCTGACCAGGGCCGCCGCATTGATCCGCCCCGAGTCGTTGTTGGCCACGTCGAAGCGCGCTACCTTGCCCGACAATTCGCTTTTCATCGAGCCGCGCTGCTCCAGGCTGAAATCATCGCCATTCAGGCCGCTCACCACCAGGCGGCCGGCGCCGGCAATCGTGACCTTCTTCAAGTGCGGCGTCGTATAGATGACGTGGATGCCATTGCTGCTGCGAATGTTGCTATCGCTCCAGATGCGCAGGGTATTGCCGCTCACTTCGCTATGGATCAGCGGCTGCAGGTTGCTGTCGGCCTCGATCACCAGCGAGGGCGCGGGACCCACGCGCACGTCGATCTTGATGTCGATGCGTTTCATGTTGTTGATGTCGAGCGTGGTCAGGCTGCTGACCGGGCGCACGTCGCTGCTTATCTGCTGGTTGCCCTGGATGGACGAGCCGCCCGATTCCACATAGCGCACCTCGCCGTCATTGGGGTTGATGACGATGGCGCAGCCGCCAAGGGCGACGGCACAGCACAGGGCCAGCAAAGTACGCATGGTGTTTCCTTTATGATTGTTTTAGCGCAGAACAAGAAAAAAGCCGGCTGCCGCGCCGCGGCTGCCGTGCTGTCGATAACAAGATAGCAAAGCGCATAGCCTTGCTGGCTGGAAATGCGACGAACTGCGCAAAAGTGGGAATGAACTGCGTCCGGCGCTGCCTGTCGCCGGCCGCCAGCGATGCCATCATTCGCGGCGGACACACTTGTTGCTCTGGTGCCGCGCTACAATGGCGCTGCAGCGCCGTCCAGCGGCCAGTGCTTGACCTGACCTGTAGACAAGTCTAATATTAATGACTCAAAAGTAAGTTACTTGGAATGACACATGCAAGCCCCGATTGATACCAAGCCCCGCTGGGAGCGGCGCAAGGATGCCCGTCCACAGGAATTGCTGGCCGCCGCCCTCGACCTGTTTGTCGAACGGGGGTTCGCGTCGACGCGCCTGGAGGATGTGGCCAAGCGGGCTGGCGTGTCGAAAGGAACCCTGTACCTGTACTTTGAGAACAAGCAAGAGCTGTTCAAGGCCGTGGTGCGCGACAATATCGTGCATTCCATCGGCGAAGCGGAAAACACCATGGCCGCCTCCGACGGCAGCAGCGCCGAATTGCTGCGCAGCGTGATGATGCAGTGGTGGCACGAATTTGGCGCCACCAAACTGGCTGGCCTGACCAAGTTGATGTTGGCAGAAGCCAACAATTTTCCGGAACTGGCGCAGTTTTACAACGACGAGGTGGTCACGCGCGGCAACGCGCTCATTACCAGCCTGATCGAGCGTGGCATGCAGCGTGGCGAATTTCGCCATGTCGATGCCGTGCTGGTCACGGCCATCCTCAGCGCGCCCGTCACCATGCTCATGATGTGGACGCATTCCTTCCTGCCGTGCGAGGTCAAGAATGTCGATCCGGTGGCGTATATGGAAGCGTTCATCGACATGAGCTTGCGCGCCTTGCTGCTGGAGGCGCCCCCTGAAAGCTGATGTGTCAGGCAGGTCGCTACCGTTCAGTTGCCCCTTTTCCAAGGTTCACCCCCTCAAATCTGCAGATCGTCGCAAATTCCCTCCTTCCCCCGCCTTTATGGTTAACATGTGCTTTCAGCCAGTTCAACGATAAAATGGCGGATTATTACTTCACTTACCGAGTCCAAAGATGAATATCGAACAAGCCCGCTTCAATATGATCGAACAGCAAATCCGTCCATGGGACGTACTGGATCTCGACGTGCTGGAGCTGTTGAACGTGGTCAAGCGTGAAGATTTCGTGCCGGCCGCCTATAAAAACCTGGCCTTCGTCGATACTGAAATTCCACTGGGCGGCGGCGAATGCATGTTCACGCCCAAGCTGGAAGCACGCATCTTGCAAGACGTTGCCGTCAAAAAGCATGAAAATGTGCTGGAAATCGGCACCGGCAGCGGCTACATGGCCGCCTTGCTGGCGCACAAGGCGCGTCATGTGACGAGCGTGGAAATCGTGCCGCAATTGAAAACCCTGGCGGAACAGAACCTGGCCGCCAACGGCGTGACGAATGTCACCGTGGAACTGGGCGATGGCGCCCAAGGCTGGAGCAAGGGCGCGCCATACGACGTGATCGTCGTCTCCGGCGCCCTGCCGGTGTTGCCGGAAGCACTGTTGCAACAAGTGAAAGTGGGCGGCCGCATCCTGGCCATCATCGGCGAAGCGCCGATCATGTCGGCGCATTTGATCACGCGCAGCTCGGACAAGGCCTACGACACGCGCAAGCTGTTTGAAACCAACGTCACGCCGTTGCAAGCCGTGGCGCCATCGCACTTCCAGTTCTGAGGCGGCGGAGATTCGATGGAGCATTTGAGCGCACCCCAGCTGGCCGCCTGGCTGGCTGACCCATCCCGTCCGCGTCCGTTCCTGCTGGACGTGCGCGAGCAGTGGGAGTTTGACCTGTGCCACCTCGATGGCGCGACCCTGATGCAGATGAACTCGATTCCGGCGCGCATCGACGACCTCGATGAAGATGCCGAGATCGTCTGCATCTGCCATCACGGCGCCCGCAGCATGCAAGTAGCTGCCTTCCTGGAGCGCAATGGTTTTGGCAAGATCAGTAATTTGACGGGCGGCGTACATGCCTGGGCTGTGCAAGTCGACAGCTCCATGCCTAAATACTAAATTATTTTGCAGTAGATGCACTCCCAGGCATGCCATCGAGCATGCCTGCGGAGGCCTGTACCCCGTTCTTACCGGAATGACCGTCAGGCAGGCTGTACCCGATTTTTGATTCCATCAACTTTTGACGACTCCAACGGAGAAATGCAATGCGGAAACCCCTTATCGCCGTGCTGATGACCAGCGCTTTTTTCTCGCTCAATACGCAGGCGGCCGATCTCATCCAGGTGTACCAGCAGGCGCTGGCCAACGACGCGCAGTACGCCAGCGCGCGCGCGGCCCTGTCGGCCGGGATGGAGCGGGTTCCGCAGGGCCTGGCAGGCTTGCTGCCGCAAATCTCCGCCTCGGGCAGCAATACCCGCGGCAACCAGGAACAGATCCTGCAGAACAACGGCGGCAACAAGATTACTTCGCCCTCCGTCAACGTGCGCACGAACAGCTACAACCTGACCCTGGCGCAGCCGCTGTTCCGCTGGGATCGCTGGGAAACCTATCAGCAAAGCAAGCTGGCGCAGGCGATTGCCGAAGCGCAATTTGCGCAAGTGCAGCAAGACTTGATCACGCGCGTGGCGCAGGCATATTTTGACGTGCTGAGCGCACAGGACAACCTGGGCGCGACGCAGGCGCAAAAGGTGGCCACGACGGAACAGCTGGCATCGGCCAAGCGCAATTTCGAAGTCGGCACGCAAACGATTACCGACACGCATGAAGCGCAGGCGGCCTACGACCTGGTGGTGGCGCAGGAATTTGCCGCCATCAATGACCTGGCCAACAAGCGCAGCGCCCTGCAAACCATCATCGGTGAAGCGCCGGCCTCGCTGGCGCCGATGCGCGCGGGCGTGGTCATCAGCGCGCCGGAACCTGCCGCCGTCGATCCATGGGTATCGTCCGCCGAAGAGCAGAACTATGGCGTCGTCACGGCCCAGTTCAACGTGGAGTCGGCCAAGCGCGACATCGGCCGCAACCGCGCCGGCCACTACCCGACCCTGGACCTCATCGCCAACGCGGGCCATAGCTACTCCTCCGGCGGCGGCAATGGCAGCGGCAACAACAACAATGCCATCGGCGTGCAGTGGAGCATCCCGATCTTCAGCGGCTTCGCCGTCACCAGCAAGGTGCGCGAATCGATCGCGCTGGAAAACAAGGCCCGCAACGACCTGGAAACGGCGCGCCGCACGGCATCGCAAGGTGCGCGCCAGGCATTCCTGGGCGTCAACAGCGGCCTGGCGCAAGTCAAGGCGCTGGAAGCGGCGGAAGTGTCGAGCAAATCGGCGCTGGAATCGAACCAGCTTGGCTATCAAGTGGGCGTGCGTATCAATATCGACGTCTTGAATGCGCAGAAACAATTGTTCACGACGCAAAAAGACCTGTCGAAAGCCCGCTACGACACCATCATGAATGGCCTGCGCCTGAAGTCGGCCGCTGGCACCCTGAAAGAAACGGATCTGTTGCCCGTCAACGCCTTGCTGGACAAATAATCTTTTTTCCCGGCTTTACAGCAAAACCAGCACCGGCAGCGGCGCTGGTTTTTTTTCGTCACGGGCAGGTGCTCAGGCAGCGCGGCTATTGGCCAGCTGTGTCAGCGCCACGCCCGCCACCACCAGGCCCGCGCCCGTCCAGTGCAGCGGACTGATGTGTTTTACGGCAAAGCCCAGCAAGCCATGGCGGTCGATGGCCAGCGCGGCCAGCATTTGCCCGCCGATGACGGCTGCCATGAAGGGGCCGGCACCCATGCGTGGCGCCAGCATCAGCGCGGCCGTAATGTAAAACACGCCGGCCGCGCCACCCAGCCATGACCAGCCCGGTCCGCGCATGGCCAGCGCGACGTCGGGCGCCGGTACCCGCCACACCAGCATCACCAAGGACGCCAGCACGGCGCTGACGGCCAGCGAGGCGAGGGTGGCCCACAGCGGGTGGCCCAGGTTGCGGCCCAGCGCGGCATTCGCGCCGGCCTGGAACGGCACGACGGCGCCGGCCAGCATGGCCAGCGGTGCAAACAAAGTGATCCATCCATGCATACGGGACTCCATCGGGGTTGAGTTGATGGTGTCATCGTATTATGCTGTGATGATTAAATCCAATTCATAGTTTGTCATCAAACTATGCATCAAATGAATAATCTACGCGCTGTCGATCTGAATTTGCTGGTGATCCTGGAAGCGCTGCTCAGCGAGCGCCACTTGTCGCGCGCGGCCGAACGGTTGCACATGAGCCAGCCTGCCGTCAGCCATGCGCTGGCGCGCCTGCGCCACCTGCTGGGCGATCCGCTGCTACTGCGCGGCAAGGGCGGTTTCCAGCCGACGGCCCGCGCGCTGGAACTGGCGCGGCCGCTGGCCGAAGCCCTGCAAAGCGTGCGCTCCGTGCTCGGGGGCGCCGTCTTCGAGGCGGCCACGGCCCAGCGCGTGTTCCGGCTGGCGATGTCGGATTATGGCGCCGCGCTGGCGCTGCCTGCCTTGCTGCGCCGTGTGCGCGTGGAAGCGCCCGGCATCGACCTGGCGATCAGCTACGCCAGCCGCCCGGCCATGATCGCCGGCGTGCAGGATGGCGAACTCGACCTGGCGCTGGGCGTGTTTCCGCAACTGCCCGAGCAAGTGCACCAGGAAACCTTATTTGAGGAAACGTTCATGTGTGCGCTGGACCCGGCCAGCCTGGCGCCTGGCGATACCTTGCGCCTGGATGCGTATCTGGCGCGCCCGCACGTGCTGGTGGCGTCGAGCGAAGGCGGCGTGGCGGCGGAAGTCGATGCGGCCCTGGCGCAACTGGGGCTGGCGCGGCGCATCGCCGTGCGCTTGCCGCACTGGACGGTGGCGCCGGATGTCTTGATGGGCACGGATTTGATCTTGACGGTGGCGCGGCGCGCCTTGCAGGGCGGCGCGGCGCAAGGGCTGGCGCTGTATTCGCCGCCGTTCGCCATCGCGCCGTTCCGGTTTGAAACGATACGCCACCGGCGCACGGATGGCGATGCGGGGATCGCCTGGCTGCGCGCGGCCCTTGCACAGGCCGTCGCGCCAGGCTGAGGTATCGCAGCTGAGGTACTAAGGCTGAGGTATTACAGGCCGCCGCCCTGGCCGTCGAACTTGCGCTCGATCAATTCGATCTTGTAGCCGTCCGGATCGGTGATGAAGGCGATGACGGTGTTGCCACCCTTGACGGGGCCCGGTTCGCGCGTCACGTTGCCGCCGTTGGCCCGTGCCGCATCGCAGGCGGCGACGATATCGTCGGCCGAGATGGCGATGTGGCCATAGGCCGTGCCCAGCTCGTAGCTGGTGGTGCCGTAGTTATACGTCAATTCCAGTTCCGCGTGGTCGGGATTCGATCCGTAGCCGACGAAGGCCAGCGTGTACTGGTATTCCGGGTTGTCGCTGGTGCGCAGCAGCTTCATGCCCAGCACGTTGGTGTAAAAATCGATGGAGCGCTGCAGGTCGCCGACCCGTAACATGGTGTGCAAAATACGCATCGTAAATCCTTGATGATGATAGGGGAATGGCAGGATTTTATGCGTTTTACGGCTTTCGTGCCGAGACCGCCCCAGCCGCCCTGCCGCAAGACAGCGGCGGACGGCGTGTGGTACTTACTCCAGATGGGCGTCCAGGGTAATTTCAGCGGCCAGCAGTTTGGACACGGGGCAACCGAGCTTGGCGCGCAGGGCCGCATCCTGGAAGGCTTGCTCGCTGGCGCCAGGAATGCTTGCCACCAGGGTCAGGTGCACGGCCGTGATGGCATAGCTGTCATCGATTTTTTCCAGGGTGACTTCCGCCGTTGTTTTCAGGGCCGTGGCGCGCATGCCCGCCTCGCCCAGCTGGCCGGACAAGGCCATGGTAAAGCACGCCGCGTGGGCCGCGCCGATCAGCTCTTCCGGATTGCTGCCGGGGCCGTCTTCGAAGCGCGTGTTGAAGCCATACGCCACATTGTCGAGCGCGCCGCTTTGGGTCGAAATAAAACCTTTACCGTCTTTCAGGCCGCCACTCCAGACGGCCGATGCTGTTTTTTTCATGATGTACTCCTTGCGTGGTTCGAGAGTCCATCATGCACGTCCCACCTTCGCGCTTCCGTTCGTTGTGCCACACTGTGGGCGATGGGTCTTCAGCGTGCCGGCGCCACGCGCCAGATGACGTTGCCCACGTCGTCGGCCACCAGCAAGGCGCCCGCCTTGTCGATGGCCACGCCCACGGGCCGCCCTTGCGCCTTGCCGCTCTTGTCCAGAAAGCCGCTGACGATATCCTGGGGCGGGCCGCTGGGCTTGCCATTGGCGAACGGCACGAAGATGACCTTGTAGCCGCTGAATGGCTTGCGGTTCCACGAACCGTGCTGGCCGATGAAAACGCCGCTCCGGTAGCGCTCCGGCAGCAAGGCACCGCTGCTGAACGCCAGGCCCAGCGATGCCGTGTGCGCGCCCAGCGCATAGTCGGGCGCGATGGCCTTGGCCACCAGGTCGGGTTGCGGCGGCTTGACGCGCGCATCGACCTGCTGGCCGAAATAGCTGTAGGGCCAGCCATAGAATGCGCCATCCTTGACCGAGGTCATGTAATCCGGCACCAGGTCATTGCCCAGCTCGTCGCGTTCGTTGACGGCCGTCCACAGGGCGCCTGTCGCCGGCTCCCAGCCCATGCCATTCGGGTTGCGCAGCCCCGTTGCGTAGACTCTCGCCTTGCCCGTCGCGCGCGTGTATTGCCAGATGGCGGCGCGGCCATCTTCGGCCGACATGCCGTTCTCGCCCACGTTGCTGTTGGAACCGACGGAGACATACAAAAACTTGCCATCGGGACTGGCGACGACGTTCTTGGTCCAGTGGTGGTTGATGGGGCCGCCCGGCAGATCCATCACCTTGGTGCCCGGCGCCGTGATGGCCGTCTGCCCTTCCTCGTACGGGAAGCGCATCAAGGCATCGGCATTGGCAATGTACAAGTCCTTGCCCACCAGGGCCATGCCGAATGGCGAGTTCAATCCTTGCAGGAAGACGCTGCGCGTCTGCGCCACGCCATTGTTGTCGATGCCGCGCAGCAAGGTGATGCGGTTGGCGCTGGGCGTGGCGGCGCCCGCTTTTTTCATCTGCATCTGCATGATGGCGCCCTTGATGCCCTTGCTGTCTTCCGGTTTCGGCGGCGCGTTCGTTTCCGCCACCAGCACGTCGCCATTCGGCAAGACGTACAGCCAGCGCGGATGGTCGAGGTCGCGCGCGTACGCCTGGATGGCCAGGCCGGCCGCGACGGCAGGACGCTGCGCCGCCGTCCAGCGCTGCACTGGCGCAACGTTGACGGTGGGAATCAGTTGCTTGTCCGGCGCCGGCAAGACCGGCAGCGGGCCGAAGCCGACGGGCATGGCTGGCGCCTGGGCGTGGGCGACGGGGGCGCTGCAGGCAGTGGCCAGCAGGAACGAACAGACGTAACGATGCATGGCGTACTCCAGAACGTTAGCAGTGCGGGTAGCGGTGCGTGACAGTTGGAGTCAGCGCGCTTTCTTTGGTTCCAGTTGCGCGTCGGGACGGGCTTGGCGCGGCGCGGCGGGCTTGACCTTTTCCACGCCCGGCTGCGCGCGGCTGTCCGTGTCGACCAGGCCTTGTTCCAGGTCGCTGGCCGCCTGCTGCATCACCTTGCGCGGACGCACGTTTTGCGCGTCGGGCGATTCGTCGCGCTCATGCGGCAGGCGGTCGACGCCGTCATTTTTGACCTTTTCATCGGTATTGATCTTGCGCTCGCTGTGCTGGGTAACCATATGGCCTCCTGAGGGGAATGAATGACGTGCTGCCAGTGTCCCGTCGCCAGAGCACGCAGGCAAGCGGATTTGTCGGCGCACGGAGCGCTGGCGCACGCATGGACGATTCTTTTTCTGCGCTACACTGCGGCAACACTGATAAACGCCCCTTGCAGGCGCACGGCAGCCGCACTATACTGTGCATATATACAGTATCATGCGATGCCGGCGTGCGACGCGACAGCCTGGGGCGACTTGCCACTAAATTCACTACCGAGATTTTTATGCCCGTCGAAACCCACGCCGAAACGCCAGCAGCCACCTTGCCAGCCCCGGGGCAACCGTTCAACCTGGGCGCCAAGACCATCGCCCTGGTCGTGCGCCAGAATACGGACGGCATCGCCGAGCCCGTCAAAAGCATCGTTGATTTCCTGCAAGTGCTGGGCCATACCGTCGTGTTCGAGGCAGAGACGGCCGCGCATCTGGATTTCCCCGGCGTGCAAGCCATGTCGCCCGCCGAGATCGGCGCCGCGGCCGATTGCGCCATCGTCATGGGCGGCGACGGCACCATGCTGGGCATCGCCCGCCAGCTGGCGCCATTCGACGTGCCATTGATCGGCATCAATCAAGGGCGTCTGGGCTTCATGACGGATATCCCGCTTGAGCGTATGCTACCCGTGCTGGCGCAAATTCTGGGCGGCCGCTTCAAGGCCGAGCGCCGCACCTTGCTTGAAGGTAGCGTATTACGCGATGGCAAGTCGATTCACGTGGGCATGGCCGTCAACGATGTCGTCGTCTCGCGCGGCGGCGGCGCCGGCATGGCGGAATTGCGCGTCGAAGTCGATGGGCACTTCATGTACAACCAGCGCTCCGATGGCTTGATCATTTCCACGCCCACGGGCTCGACCGCGTACTCGCTGTCGGCCGGCGGCCCTTTGCTGCATCCGACCCTGGGCGGCATCGTGCTCGTGCCGATCGCCCCGCACGCGCTGTCGAACCGGCCCATCGTCTTGCCCGATTCCAGCCAGATCGTCGTGGAAATCGTGCGCGGACGCGATATCAGCGTCAATTTCGACATGCAGACGTTTGCCAGCCTGATCCAGCAAGACCGCATCCTCATTCGCCGTTCGCCGCACACGATTACCTTCCTGCATCCGGAGGGGTGGAGCTACTACAACACCCTGCGTGAAAAACTGCACTGGAATGAGTACCCGTCGGGCGAGGGCAAGCTCAGCTAACTTTTTCCTCACGCTAACCCGCGGTGCGCCGCCTAACCACAGAAGCCATGCTCCATACACTGTCCATCCGCGATTTTGTCATTGTCGATACCATTGAACTGGAATTTTCCGCCGGCTTCAGCGTGCTGACGGGCGAGACGGGCGCCGGCAAGTCCATCCTCATCGATGCGCTGACCCTGGCCCTGGGCGGGCGCGGCGACGCCAGCGTGGTGCGCGAAGGGGCGGCCAAGGCCGATATCACGGCCGATTTTTCCGTCAGCGAAGTGGCGCAGGCATGGCTGGTGGCCAATGAATTCGCCAACGACGATGGCGGCGCCCTGCTGCGCCGCGTGATCGACAATGCGGGCCGCTCGAAAGCGTATATCAACGGCATCCCGGCCACGGCGGCGCAGCTGCGCGAACTGGGCGACATGCTGGTCGACATCCACGGCCAGCACGCGCACCAGTCGCTGCTGAAAAGCGAAGCGCAGCGCGCCTTGCTCGATGGCCAGGCGACGGCGCGCGAGGCGGGCGCGGAACAGGATGCACGGCAGGTGGCGGCGCTGCACAAGCGCTGGCGCGCGCTGGTGCGCCAGCGCGAGGAATTTGAAACGAATGCCGCCAACGTGCTGTACGAGCGCGAACGCCTGGAATGGCAGGTGGGCGAGCTGGAAAAACTGGCCGCCAAGCCCGGCGAATGGACGGAGATCACGAACGAGCACAGCCGCCTGTCGCATGCGGCCAGCCTGCTGGAAGGGGCGCAGGAAGCCCTGTCCCTCATTTCCGAGTCGGAAGACCATCCCATCGTTTCGCAGCTGTCGGGCTTGAACCAGAAGCTGGGCAAGCTGGTGTCCGTCGATGCGGAATTGCAGCCCATCGTCGACCTGATCGAATCGTCGCGCATCCAGTTGCAGGAAGCCGTGTATGCGCTGAACAATTACCTGGACCGGGTCGAACTGGACCCGGAACGTTTGCACCAGCTCGACGCGCGCATGGAAGCCATGCACAGCACGGCGCGCAAGTTCCGCGTCACGCCGGAAGAGTTGCCTGAGGAACACGCCAAGCTGTCGGAAAAGCTGCAGCACCTGGCCGACGCTTCCGACATCGAAGGCTTGCTGCGCCAGGAAGCGAAGATCGAGGCAGAATACCGCGCCGTGGCCGAACGCCTGTCCGCCACGCGGCGCGCCGCCGCGCTGGAACTGGGCCACGCCGTCACGCGCGCCATGCAGGAACTGAGCATGACGGGCGGCAGTTTCGAGATTGCCCTGAACCCCTGCGAACCGGCCGCGCATGGCCTGGAGCAAGTGGAATTCCTCGTCGCCGGCCATGCGGGCACGGCGCCGCGCTCGCTGGCGAAAGTCGCGTCCGGCGGCGAACTGGCGCGCATCGCGCTGGCCATCTCCGTCATCACTTCGCACGCCACCACCACGCCGACCCTGATTTTCGACGAAGTCGACAGTGGCATCGGCGGCGCCGTCGCCGAAGTCGTGGGCCGCCTGCTAAAACGCCTGGGACAGGGGCGGCAAGTGCTGTGCGTGACCCACTTGCCGCAAGTGGCCAGCCAGGCGAATCAGCATTTCCAGGTGGCAAAAAGCACCCTGGACAACGGCAAGACGGCCTCGCGCATCGACATGCTCGACGCCAAGGCCAGAGTGGAAGAAGTGGCGCGCATGCTGGGCGGCCTGGAAATCACGGCCACCACGCGCAAGCATGCGCGCGAGCTGCTGGCGATTTAAGCGCAGGCTTGAAACCGGGCGCAGCCCGCCGGAGGTCTTGGCTCTGAGCAAGATGTTGGCGGCATGGCGGGTCTGGCCCCAGCCTTTGCTGGTGGGGTCATCGTGTCAACAGCCATCATGCCCCGGGCGAATGGCCTCTGAATATGTTGGCACCGAGCTTGACATTGGCGGCATTGAGGGTCTGACCTCTTTACTCAATGCAACTATAATAACTGCCTATCTGTCCAACGCCTTTGAAGAGCCTTCATGTCATTTCAAACAGAACCTCCGTACACGCATGGCAGCATCGACCGCAGCGCCGTGGTGCTGGTCAACCTGGGCACGCCCGACGCACCGACCTCGTCGGCCGTGCGGCGCTACCTGAAGCAATTCCTGTCCGACCCGCGCGTGGTGGAAATTCCCCGTATCGTCTGGTGGTGCATCCTGCACCTGATCATCCTGCCGTTTCGCTCCGGGCAGTCGGCGAAGAAATACGCGTCGATCTGGACGCGCGACGGTTCACCCCTGAAAGTGCATACGCAAAAGCAGGCGAAATTGCTGGCTGGCGCGCTGGCCGGGCGGGGCCACGATGGCGTCACGGTGGCCATGGCCATGCGCTACGGGTCGCCCTCCTTGCCGGACGTGCTGGCCCAGCTGAAAAGCGAAGGCTGCGAGCGCATCGCCATCCTGCCTGCCTATCCGCAATACTCGGGCACGACGACGGGCTCCATCTACGACGCCGTGTTTGCCCATTACGCCACCGTGCGCAACGTGCCGGAATTGCGTTTCATCAAGCAATACCACGAGCACGACACGTATATCGACGCCTTGCGCGATTCCGTGCTCAACCACTGGGATGCGAACGGCCGTCCGGACAAGCTGGTGATGAGTTTTCACGGCGTCCCCAAGCGTACTTTGCTGCTGGGCGATCCATATCACTGCCAGTGCCTGAAAACGGCGCGTTTGCTGGCGGAAAAATTGAAGTTGAGCAAAGATCAATATGTGGTGACCTTCCAGTCGCGCTTTGGCAAGGCCGAGTGGCTGCAGCCATACACGGCGCCCACTTTGGTCGCGCTGGCGCAGCAGGGCGTCAAGCGCGTCGACCTGCTGTGCCCGGGTTTTACCAGCGATTGCCTGGAAACGCTGGAAGAGATCGCCATGGAAGCGAAGCATGATTTCGAGACGGCCGGCGGCCAGCACTTCCATTACATCGCTTGCCTGAACGAAACGCCAAAGTGGATCACGGGCCTGGCGGAAATTGCCGAGCAGCACATGATCGGCTGGCCGACGATGAAGACGGCGGCGCAGCGCGAAGCCGACAAGCAGGCGGGCGAGCAAGCCCGCACGGCAGCCCTGGCCTTGGGTGCGGTAAATTAGATGGTGTTTTTTTTGCCATGAAAAGCCGCGGTTGCGCGGCTTTTTCTTTTGCGGCGCGGACAAGTGGTTTGCCAAATAGCAACACCGTCAGTGGCGATGGCTGGAGCCGGGCTGTTAGAATGCCGGCTTCGCTGGGGATGCCGGCTGTATCAGAGGGTCATCGCCATAGGGAGCGCACGGCTCGCTGCCCGAAATGGGAAGTGATTTGTAATAAGCTGTAACATTGGCTGACGTAAACCTTGGCGTTCGCGCCTATACCCCTTGAAACAGTAGGATATAGCCCCATCTGCCGGTTAGTGTTGTAAAGATGTATAGACTAACTTAATTAAGCCATTGATTGTAGGAGCTTTCTAGATGCAAGATCAGGAAAACCAAGCTGTACCTAATCCGCAAGCGGACGCCGCGGCGACTGCCCCATCGACTCCCGCAGAGCCAACTTTGGAAGAGCAGCTGGCGAGTACGGAAGCGCGTCTGGCAGAAATGCACGATGCCTTCATGCGCGCCAAGGCCGATGGCGAGAATATCCGCCGCCGCGCGCAGGAAGATGTTGCTAAAGCGCATAAATTCGCAGTGGAAAGCTTTGCCGAAGCCATGGTGCCGGTCAAAGACAGCCTGGAAACAGCGCTGACGGTGGAAGCACCGTCGATCGAGTCGCTGAAAGAAGGCGTCGAAATGACCTTGAAGCAACTCAATGCGGCGTTTGAACGCAACCGCCTGGTGGAAGTGCTGCCAGTGCAGGGCGAGAAGCTCGATCCGATGAAACACCAGGCAGTTGCCGTGGTGCCAGCGGATCAGGAAGCCAATACGATCGTGTCAGTCCTGCAAAAGGGCTATATGATTGCAGACCGCCTGTTGCGTCCAGCCATTGTGACTACCGCGCAAGCAAAATAATCAGAGGGCGGCATCAAGCAAGCCTTGAAACCATGCCGCTTTGCCACATATAAGAACCATCTGAAATCTAGCAAATAAAAGGAAAAAAATCATGGGTAGAATTATCGGTATCGATCTGGGAACCACGAATTCCTGCGTTTCCATCATGGAAAACGGTCAACCAAAGGTAATCGAAAACGCTGAAGGCGCACGCACGACGCCATCGATTATTGCTTATCAAGAAGATGGCGAAATTCTCGTCGGCGCACCGGCGAAACGCCAGGCTGTGACCAATCCGAAGAACACGCTGTACGCAGTAAAGCGTTTGATCGGTCGCAAGTTCGACGAAAAAGAAGTGCAAAAAGACATCGCGCTGATGCCGTACCAAATCATGAAAGCCGACAACGGCGATGCATGGATCGGCGTACGCGACAAAAAACTGGCGCCGCCACAAATTTCGGCTGAAGTGCTGCGCAAGATGAAAAAAACGGCAGAAGACTACCTCGGTGAAGAAGTCACCGAAGCCGTCATCACCGTGCCTGCGTACTTCAACGA
>CAUSDR010000005.1:0-44808 GCA_963530105.1 uncultured Janthinobacterium sp. | reverse complement strand
GATGTGGTCGTATCCAGTTATACCGGTGCATCAGGTAATAGCTGATGTCCCGTTGGCGGCCTCAATGAACTGCTCCCATTGGTCCGGGGAGAAATGCAGCACTTGAGCCGAGGGCGGTAACGCTCCTCGTTTTACAACGAACTGATTTTTACGCTTTCCGCTCGATTTTTTGGACTGATTCTGCATATGTCTGCGGTCGTGCTGCTAGGGGGCAATCTAAGTCCCCATCTTGATAACGTTTTGACTTGAGAGCATGTTAGCATGTCAGTAAGTAATTAAATTATTTTTTCACAACTTTTAAGTTGCAATGAAACCAAGCGATCGTGATGTCCGGCCAAGTGGCATTTGTTGACATGCGTTGAAGGCCCCGCCATCATGTATGCCTACTTTTTGCGTCGTTCTACACAGCTATACGGTGTTTTGGTTTGCTGACTGCTGCGAATCACATTTCTGAAGGCGGAAGAATGACAATGCATCAACATACCTAGGAAATCACTACATGCTTACTGGCGAATTACGTAGCCAAATCGACGCCATCTGGAACGCATTCTGGACCGGCGGCATCTCCAACCCGCTGGAGGTGATGGAGCAAATTACGTACCTGTTGTTCTTGCGCCGCCTAGACGACCTGCATACCTTGGAAGAGAACAAGTCGCTTCGCTTTGGGAAACCTATGGAACGCCGCACCTTCCCTGAGGGTGTTGACGCCAAGGGCCGCGACTACAACGACCTGCGTTGGTCGCGTTTCAAGAACTTTGCCGCTGCCGAGATGTACCTTGTGGTGGGCGAGCATGTGTTCCCGTTCTTGCGCAACATGGGCGGTGATGGTTCGACCTATTCGCAGCACATGAAGGACGCACGTTTTACAATCCCAACGCCTGCTTTACTCTCCAAAGTGGTGGACATGTTGGACCATGTTCCTATGGAGGACCGCGACACCAAGGGCGACCTGTACGAGTACATGCTCGGCAAGATAGCCAGCGCCGGGCAGAATGGTCAGTTCCGCACGCCGCGTCACCTCATTCAACTCATGGTCGAGCTGACGGCCCCCACAGCAAAAGACGTGATTTGCGACCCGGCCAGTGGCACCTGCGGCTTCCTCGTTGCTGCGGGTGAATACTTGCGCGTGAACCACCCGGAAATGCTGCGTGATGCGCAAGCCCGCGAGCACTTCCACCATGGTATGTTCCACGGCTACGACTTTGACAACACAATGCTCCGCATCGGCAGCATGAATATGGCGCTGCACGGCGTCGATAACCCGAATATTCGCTACCAGGACTCGCTCGCGCAGGACCATGCTGGAGATGAAGAAAAGTACTCTTTGATTTTGGCAAATCCTCCGTTCGCCGGGTCGCTCGATTACGAAGGCACGGCTAAGGACTTGCTGGACATCGTCAAGACGAAGAAAACCGAACTGCTATTCTTGGCACTGTTCCTACGTCTGCTCAAACCCGGTGGCCGGGCTGCCGTCATCGTGCCGGATGGCGTGTTGTTCGGAGCAAGCAAGGCCCACAAGGAACTGCGCCGCTTGATTGTCGAAGAACAGAAGCTCGACGCCGTCATTTCGCTGCCATCAGGTGTGTTTAAGCCTTATGCAGGTGTGTCTACGGCGATTTTGTTGTTCACCAAGACGAATTCTGGTGGCACTGAAAACGTCTGGTTCTACGACATGAAGGCTGATGGCTGGAGTTTGGACGATAAACGCCAACCATTGTTGTCTGAGGATAAGTTGGGGCTACAGTCACTGTTGGCCGGGAAAGGTCGATTATCAGATGACGCGCATGCCAAGAACAATTTGCCCGATGCGCTGGCTCGTTGGCGACTGCGCGATAGTTCAGAATTGGAGCGTGGCCGCACCGACCAAAGCTTCTGCGTACCGAAAGGCGATATTGTCGGCAACGAATATGACCTGTCCATTAACCGCTACAAGGAAGTCGTACACGAAGTAAGCGAACATCTTCCCCCGAAAGAGATTTTGGCAAAATTGGTTAAGCTGGAAGCCGAGATTCAGGTCGGGATGGTGGAGCTTGAAGGGTTGTTAGCATGAAGGAAGTTGAATTTGGCTCGCTCTTCCAGTTCATCCGCAACGGGATGAATGTCAAGCAGGACAAGTCTGGTGATGGACTTCCCATTTCGCGAATCGAAACGATTTCTGATTCCACAATAGATGCATCCAAGGTCGGGTATGCCGGATTGAAAGAAGAGGAGTGTCGCGGTTGGTTATTGACGCCGGGCGACATTCTTTTCAGTCACATCAATAGTGTTGAGCACGTTGGTAAATGCGCTGTTTACAGAGGCGTACCCGAAAAATTAATTCATGGAATGAATCTTCTCTGTTTGCGGAGCGACCCTGCTCAACTCTTGCCCGAATTTGCCAAGTACCTCATTCGTAGCCCTGTCTACCGGTCGCGTCTTTCTAATTTTATTAATAAAGCTGTCAATCAAGCGAGTGTTTCAATAGGAAATCTTAAAACGATAAAAGTCTCTGTTCCTCCGATATCGGAGCAACGTCGAATTGCCGCCATCCTAGACCAGACGGATGAACTCCGGTCCAAGCGTCGGGAATCTTTAGCGCTATTGGATAGTCTCACTCAGTCGGTTTTCAATGAAATGTTTGGTGACCCTGTTAGCAATGGTCTTGGCTGGAGTACAGTCAAACTTTCAGATGTGACGGAGATTGTTACAGGGTTTGCATTTAAAAGCGAAGAGTACATCGACAGCACCGAATCCAGTATTAAACTTTGCCGGGGAGCAAATATTCTTCCTGGTCGGTTGGACTGGCGAGACCTCGCAAGTTGGCCTATTTCAAGGGTGGGGGAAGTTGCCTCGTTCCAGCTAAAAACGAACGATATTGTTATGGCGATGGACCGACCGTGGATTTCGGAAGGGTTTAAAATTGCTCAGATATCCGAAAATGATTGTCCATCTCTGCTAGTGCAACGAGTAGCGAGAATTCGAGGGTTAGAAGAAACTTCGACAGATTATATTTATCATCTTTTAAATCATCCACGATTTGCGTCGCACTGCCGTCCGACTGAAACGACTGTCCCGCACATTTCTCCTAAGGAAATTAGGTCTTTTGCATTTTGCATGCCACCGCCTCAACTTCAAAAGCAGTTTTCTCACCGGCTTTCCTATTTTAATAATTTGAAATTAATGCAGAATAAATCCTTGAAAAAATTGAATATCCTCTTTGAATCCCTCCAGCACCGTGCCTTCCGAGGTGAACTGTAAATGAGTAACTTCGCCTTCCTTCAGTCTGAGTGGTCCTCCCTTTATGGTTCGGCCACAAAGGCCGAGGCAATGGCGAACACGGATGCCCGCACGTCCTGTTTTTATGCCAGACGTACGCTGGAACAGGCGGTGGACTGGCTCTACAAGCACGACAAATCGCTACGCCTTCCCTATCAGGACCATCTCAGCGCCCTGATTCACGAGCCAAGCTTTAGAGCCTCTGTGGGTGAGGCGATTTTCACCAAGGCCAAGCTCGTCAAGGACGTAGGAAATCAGGCAGTGCACAGCACGCGGCTCATCTTGCCTACTGACGCGCTGGCAGCAACCCGTGAACTTTTCCATATTTGCTACTGGCTGGCGCGGACATATGGGCAGCGCAACCGACCCGACCCAAGCTTGCGCTTTGACCCAGCATTAATTCCGCAGGCCGCGCAGTTGCCGGGGGCGCCAATCGCTACCGCGCAGGCCATTGAACAGCTCAAGAAACTAGAAACACAATTACGTGAGCGCGACGAGAAATTGTCGGTGCTACTCTCGGATAAGGCAGTGCTGGACGATGAACTTAAATCGTTGCGCGAGGAGGTCGCTGCTGCGAAAAGGGTCAATGCAGCCCAGCCTGACACGCATGACTATTCGGAAGCTGAGACACGCGACTATTTCATCGACTTATTGCTTAAAGAGGCAGGCTGGCAAGTCGATACCAAGAACTTCGAGATAGAAGTGACCGGCATGCCCAACAACCAAGGTAAGGGTTTCGTCGACTACGTGCTGTGGGCGGACGACGGCAAGCCGCTAGCTCTGGTGGAGGCCAAGCGTACTCGCAAGGACGCGACGGTGGGCCAGCAACAAGCTAAGCTGTACGCTGATTGCCTGCAAGCGCAATATGGTCAACGTCCTATAATTTTTTATTCAAACGGTTACGAGCACTGGATGTGGGACGATGCCAGTTACCCGCCGCGACCGGTGCAAGGGTTTTTCAAGAAACCCGAACTTGAACTTTTAATTCAACGCCGCACGAGCCGGAAGAAGCTGGCTGACGGCATCATCAATGACGATATCATCGAGCGCTATTACCAACATCGTGCCGTTCGCCGGATAGGCGAAACGTTTGAGGCGGAAAACCAGCGCAAGGCGTTGCTGGTGATGGCGACCGGTAGCGGAAAGACACGCACAGTTATCGCCCTTGCCGACCTGCTAATGCGGTGCAACTGGGCGAAGCGCATCCTATTCCTGGCCGACCGTGTGGCGCTGGTAAAGCAGGCGGTGGGGGCTTTCAAGAAACACCTACCGGACTCTGCTCCAGTTAATCTGGTGTCCGAGAAAAATGCGGAAGGCCGCGTCTTTATATCGACCTATCCGACAATGATGGGCCTGATTGATGATGCTGCCGATGGTCAGCGCCGCTTCGGTGTGGGGCATTTCGACCTCATCATCATCGATGAAGCCCATCGTTCTGTGTACCAAAAATACCGTGCCATTTTTGGCTACTTTGATGCGCTGCTGGTTGGCCTTACGGCCACACCCAAAGATGAAATTGACCACAATACCTACGGGCTGTTCGACCTGGAGAGTGGTGTCCCGACCGATGTCTATGGCTTGGATGAGGCAGTTTCGGAAGGATATCTAGTGCCGCCCAAGGGCGTATCCGTCCCGCTAAAATTCCAGCGGGAGGGTATCAAGTACAAAGAATTGTCGGATGAAGAAAAAGAACAATGGGACGCACTGGAGTGGGACGAGGACGGAAATGTGCCCGATGCCGTGGATTCGGCAGCACTGAACAAATGGTTGTTCAACGTTGATACTGTGGACAAGGTGCTGGAACACCTAATGACCAATGGCGAGAAGGTGGCCGGTGGCGACCGCTTGGGCAAGACCATCATATTTGCGAAGAGCAATGCTCACGCCGATTTTATCGCCGAACGCTTCAATATCAACTACCCGCACTACAAAGGGCAATTCGCCCGCGTTGTGACCTATAAGACCGAATACGCTCAGAGCCTGATTGACGAGTTCTCCATGAAGGAGGGCATGCCGCATATCGCCATATCGGTGGACATGCTCGACACTGGCATCGACGTGCCGGAAGTGGTCAATTTGGTATTTTTCAAAATCATCCGGTCCAAGACCAAGTTTTGGCAAATGATAGGACGCGGAACCCGCCTGTGCCCAAATCTGTACGGGCCGGGCAAGCACAAGCAATTTTTCAACGTCTTTGACTACTGTCAGAACCTGGAGTATTTCAGCCAAGAGCTGCCGCCCGATTCAGGGAAGGCTTCCGTTCCATTGAGTACCTTGCTGTTCCGCGCTCGTCTCGAAATGATTTCCGAGCTCGATAGGCGAATCTCCGATGCGCCAAAAGTCGAACAGACCATTCCTACCTATGGTGACCAGCTAAGCGATGCGCAGTTGCGCGGTGAAATGACTGGCCTGCTGCACCAGCAGGTAGCTGCGATGAACGTGGATAACTTCGTGGTGCGGCCTCAACGCAAATACGTCGAAAAGTTCGCCAAGGTAGATGCCTGGCATAAGCTCGACGGCAATGGTCTTGATGAATTGAGCCAGAACGTCGCCACCTTGCCATCCAGCTTGCTGGACAATGATGAAGAGGCCAAACGTTTCGATATGTTGGTGTTGCGTACCCAGCTGGCTATTTTGCAAGCTCGGCCGGATTTCTTAGCGTTACGCGAACGCATGCAGGCTATTGCCAGTGCTCTAGAAGAGCAGGATGCCATTCCTGCCATCCGCGAGCATATGGTGTTGATTCAATCGATAGCTGGTGAAGACTGGTGGGTGGACGTCACCATCGCCATGCTGGAAAACGCCCGAAAAAAGTTGCGGGCCCTGGTTAAGCTGATTGAAAAAGGCAAAAAGAACATCGTCTACACCGATTTTGAGGATGAGTTTGGTGAGGAAACGACGATTACGCTGCCTGGCGTTAGCTCGGGGATGAATCTCGTCAAGTTCAAAGAAAAGGCCCGGCAGTTTTTGCGAGCACACGAAGGCCACTTGGCATTGCAGCGCCTGCGTCGCAACCAACCTTTGACACCTTCTGACCTTAAAGAATTGGAACGCATGCTGGAGGACGCGGGTGGTTCGCCTGATGTGATTCAGCAGGCCGTAGAACAAAGCCATGGGCTGGGCATTTTCATCCGCTCGTTGGTGGGGTTGGACCGGGAAACTGCAAAGCAAGCGTTTAGTCAGTTCGTGGTTGGCACAACCGTTACGGCCAGCCAGTTGGAGTTCATTGACCTCATCGTGCAGTACCTTACGGAAAATGGTGTAATGGATGCGGCACGGCTTTACGAGTCGCCGTTCACGGACATCAGCCAGCAAGGGCCGGAGGCGTTGTTTTTGCCGCTTCGCGTAACCGAGATTGTGCTGGTATTAGATGAAATCCGACAGCGCGCCGTGGCTTGATGGGTCGCCTACGGTGTGGGCGGGGCTCAGCTGAAGGAGTTGCTATACAATAGGTGCGACAACCTTGGTTTTGGCAGTGACCTTGTTGGCGCTGGTGTCCCTAACTACTAGGAGCGGGAAAATGGGTAGATTCCATCTCTTTTGGGCGGGCTCAGGCGTGAAACCAGTTGAGGACATTGCTCGGGTACGCGACATGCCTGGTGTGAAAATCGTCAACGAATCGCTGCCACGTAGTGTTGTTGTAGATGTGTTCGGTGAGCTAGCCGAAGAGCGTCTGAAACGACTTCCCTCATGGACACTAAGACAGTCTCACCCCGTGAACATTGGTTCCGCACCTGCGTAGTCAAGCTTAAACAGAGCGGTACCCGGTCTTAGGTTGTTGGTCAAAAAGTAATTATTTTCTATCTCCGTACTCGAGCAAGCATAAGCGCTAACTGAATCGCCACGAGGTCTCTATACCCACGAATTACGCCTCAAAACTATGTTTTTCCAAGAAAAGCCCGTTTCATGCTCCCGTACCAACATTTCGCTAACGAACTTTGTTCTAAAAGCGTCTTTTCCTGTCACACATCGCATGCTATCAACACATTTTGGTGTGCATAACCGTTCTGATCGAAACACGGCGCTTAACACGGCGCGTAATGCACCATGCCCTGCACATCCTTGATGTGCGGGGCATTTTTTTTGCGGCTCAAGGAAGGGACCGCCACGCCCACAGGCGGGGCTGGCGCGCCTGCCGACGCGCACGATCGTGCGCGCGGCAGCAAAAAACGCTATTGATACAGTTTACTGCCGAGTGGTGACAAAACGAGAGAATGTCGTAGATGAAAGCTTATAAAATAATCTACGCCGCCCGTTGCCGGTGGCCGGAGCCGGGCATTTTTTGCGGTTCCGAAAGCAGGTCCATCACTCAAGGAGAAACTTATGATCAGTAACACCCAAGTGGTTCATGGTACCGGGTCTTTCAACACCTCTGGCTATTCCCTGAAACGCGCCAGCCGCGACATCGCTCCTGCAAGCAATGTCGCCGTTGCCGTCCTGGATATCGCCGCGCTGGAAAACAGCCGCATGCACGGCGCTGCTCCTAAATGTTCGCGCAATAACCTCGAGTGCATCGTCGGCCCGAGCACCGTGCTGTCGTCCATGTAATCACTGACTGTGCCTAAGATGGTGCTAGCCCATCTTAGGCTTATCCGAGGGAGGCTCAATGAATCGAGAATTAATTGTAGTAACGACCCATGGAACATCCAGTTTTGACATCGGCGAGGACGAGCGCGTGCTCGATGCGCTGGCGCGCAATAACGTGCCCTGGACGGCGGTGGCGACCTATCTGCGCGATCCATCGGGCGCCTATATCCTTTTTCCTTGCTTGAGTGAAACTGGCAGCGCGATCCCGCCGGATCGGCAAGTGTTTGCATTTTTTCAAAGAAATATTGATCCTTTCCTCTACACCAACAATACCCTGCAAGTCTCCCCGCCGGCCAACAATGAAGAAGCCGTTGCTGAATATATCTATGCCAGCGGTGCGGCGAAGAGCGGCCCGAATATCCTGAAACGCCTGTCGTCGAGCGAGTGCCTGCTGGCCGTGCGCGATGCCGTGGCGCAAACGCTGCGCGACACGCTGGCGCCGGGCGACAAGCTGGTGGTCGGCGTGAGCGGCGGCGGCGACAGCAATGCCTTGCTGTATGCCTTGTCGCAATTTGACGATTTTCCCATCGATATACATCCCGTCATCATCGAAGGGCCGGGCGAGTGGAATTCCGGCGTGCCGCGCGCGCGCGAACTGGCGCAGACCTACAATTTGCCGCTGACCGTGGTGTCGGAAGAGGAATCGAAAGCGATTCTCGGCGCCAGCGCGGGCGGCCTGGGCATCACGGACCGGTTCGCCCGGGAATTTCCCGACGATGACTTCGAATTCCTCGGTACCTTGATCATCCGGCGCGTACTGACGAGCGTGGCCAAGTCGCTGGACGCGAAATTTATCGCCACCGGCCTGAATTTCGAAGACTTGCTGGGCGAAATGTTCGCGATCATGGCGACGGAACGCCGTTTACTGCCGCTGCCGGCGCGTCCGATTGGCGATGTCACCCTGGTTTATCCCCTGTGGATGACGCCCAAGAAAATCATCGACGGCTGCTTCCCCAAATATTCCTTTTCGAATTATGCGGACCGTTATCCAGGCTATGCGGAGGGACGCAATGCCTACTATTCGATGGCTTACTGGATGGCGTCGGCATTTCCCGGCTTGCCCGAGAAAATGTTGCGTTGGGCAGCCAAGGAAGGCTCGGCCGGAGAAACGGTGTTCCCCGTGGATGAGGCGCTGGGCTTTGAAACGCTCGAACCCGTGAACTGGGCGCTGCGGGAACGCTTTCTCCGCATGCTGCGTACCACCGCCTAGCCTGCCAAACAAGCGCTGGCGCGCCTTGCCAAGGACGTGCCCGGCATAGCCGCGCGCCGCGCTTGCCCAGATGTTGTTGATACTCCATTACCTACCGTTGGGAATGATATGTCCGTCATCAAAGAACACATGGCCCACCTGGTTGCCGCTGCGCAAGCCCTCACGGCAATCCGCAATGCGGCGGCCCACGCGCTGATTATTGAACGCGAGGTGGCGGGCAAGATCGCGTGGTCGCTGACCTTGCATGCGGCGCAGCAAGCCCTGTCGACGGTCCAGGATTGCTGCCACAGTTTTGCCCTGGGCGCGGCGCCCGGCAGCGCGCCTGGCGCGGCCGAGGGCGTGTCGGTCGAGGTGCATTTCGCCACCATCCGGCACAGCATGCAGGCGGTCGCGTCGCTGGGCCTGTGGGCCAAGAGCGAGCTGGCGGCACAGAAAGTGCTGTGGCTGCTGCCGGGCATGCAGAGCGGCTGCCAGCGCCTGGAAGGCAGCGTGCTGCCGGCGCACTGGGATTGTCCCGCGCTGCCCGGGCGGCCCGCGCAGCTGGAGATCGTCGACTACGTGCGCTATGAACTGGACCGCGATTATCCGCGCAGGAAATTGCACCAGCAGATTTTTAATGTGGAAGTGTGCGCTGGCGAAGTGTGCGCCATGCTGGTGCTGCGATTCGAGGAATTGCCGGGCGACGTGGCCGAATCGCTGACCTTGCAGTGTGCGGAGGAATTCCGTCATGCGCAGCTGCTGCTGGGGGCGCTGGCGAACGAAGGCGGGCGCATTGGTGAAACGCCGGTGTCCCTGGGCATCTGGAAAAGTTGCCGGGCGGCTCAAAGCGCGGCGGACTGCATCGGCCTCGAGCAGGTGATCGGCGAAGGCTTTTCGCTGGGCGCCGACCTGTACTACGCGGAACTGTACCGTGCCATCGGCCGCGCCGACATGGCCATGCTGCATGAATGCATCTATATCGACGAAG
Organism: uncultured Janthinobacterium sp.; assembly: GCA_963530105.1. Lineage (GTDB taxonomy): Bacteria > Pseudomonadota > Gammaproteobacteria > Burkholderiales > Burkholderiaceae_D > Janthinobacterium. The sequence goes on along the minus strand of CAUSDR010000005.1, from coordinate 34,789 downwards.
TCAATCACGTCAAGAATGGCCTGGCCAGTTTTCACGCCCTGCTGGGTGCGCAGGCAGTGGAGCGCCTGCGCACGCTGGAAGCCGCATCCAAGGTGAGCGTGGTGGGCGGGCGGTTTTTTAACGCCGCCGCGCGCCAGTATGTCGGCTTCAGCGCGGCGGAAATCGAGCGCCAGCGCGGGCGCTCGCAGCCGGTGGAGTTACCTGATTTGCAGGGGGTGATGGAATGACTTTCGACGACGCCCGCCAATTGGTCGCGCAACATATCCTGCCCGCCTATCCGCATGCCGCGGCGGCGATCATCGGCGGCTCCATTGCGCGCGGGGAAGGCACGGCCACCTCGGATATCGATCTGCTCTTGCTGTTCGACAACGTGCCGCATGCCTGGCGCGAGACGCTCAAGCTGGGTCGGCAGACGGTGGAATTGTATGGCCACGACTTGCGCTCCTTTGATTACTTTTGCCGCAAGGTGGATCGTCCCGGCGGCCGCATACCGATGGCGATGATGGTTATCGAGGGCAGGAATCTTTTGCCGCGGACCAGCGCCGCTGCCGACCTGTACCAGCTGGCGCAAGCGATTCACGACGAGGGCCCGCCGGCGCTGACGCACGATGCCCTGGCCAGCCGGCGCTATGAAATCACGACCTTGCTGGAAGACCTGGCCGACAGCACGGTAGCCGAGGAAACGCTGGCGGTCGCCACCAAACTGTACGATGTGCTGGCCAATTTCGTGCTGCGGGCGGGCGGCGCCTGGAGCGGCGTCGGCAAGCATCTGGCGCGCCGGCTCAGGGCTTACAGCCCGGCAACAGCGGACGAGCTGTATGCCGCCATGCGCCTGGTCCTGCTCGACCCGGCGGCCGGCAAGCAGGCGTTTGGCGGCCTGGTCGCGCGCGTCTTGCAACCGTATGGCGGGCCCTTGCTCGAGGGGTATGCGCTGCACGCGCCGGCGGAATGGAAGAGTGGCACGCCAGCGCTTGCCGCCTGACGCGGCAGGCAAGGCGTTGATGCGCACGGCGCAGGGCCGGCCGGCGCAGATATGTGGTTTCCCGCTGGTCTTCCTGACCGTCCTGATCGACGTGCTGTGCGCAGGGCTGGTCGCGCCCGTGCTGCCACGCCTGTTGCTGCAATTGACGGACAGTCCCGCCCAGCCCGTGTTATGGCTCGGCTATCTGGCGATGTTGTTTTCACTGTCGCAAATGTTTGCCTTGCCGCTGCTGGGGGCATTGTCGGACCGCTACGGCCGGCGCCCGCTGCTGCTGCTCTCCAATCTGGGCGTGGCCGTGTACTTTTTTTGCCTGGCGGACACTGAAACGCTGGGCCAGCTGGTGCTGGGGCGCATCCTGTGCGGCATCACCGCGTCCAGCTTTGGCATCGCCTATGCGTTCATTGCCGACTGTTCCGAGGGCGCCGCGCGCACCCGCGCCTTTGCCGCCATGGGCGCGGCGTACAGCATGGGACTGGTGGCCGGGCCGGCCCTGGGCGGCTGGCTGGGCCATATCGACGTGCGCCTGCCGTTCTACCTTGCCGGCTGGTTGTCGCTCGGCAATCTTCTGTACGGCGTGCTGGTCTTGCCCGAGTCCTTGCCACCGGACAAGCGCGTTCCCGTCAGCTGGCGCATGAGCAATCCGTTTGGCGCCCTGTTCGAGCTGGCCAGGCGTCCCGAACTGCGCTTCCTGACCCTGGCGTATCTGCTGGCGGCCAGCGCGCACTGGTCGATTTCAGTGGCGTTCGTGTTGTACACGCAGCAGCGGTATGGCTGGGATTCCACCCAGGTTGGCCTGATGCTCGCGCTGCTCGCTGCCTGGGGCGGCGTGGCGCAGTTGAAATGCGCTCCCTATCTGCTGGCACGATGCGGCGCACGGCGCACGGCCATGCTGGCGTATGCCGGATGCTGTGCCGGTTTCCTGTGCCTTGCGCTGTCGCGCCAGCCGGCGGGGGCTTACCTGGCCATTTTCCTGCTCGGCGTGGGAGAAATGGCCAATCCGGCGCTGCAGGGACTGCTTACCAGCGCCGTGTCGGCACGCCAGCAGGGCTGGCTGCAGGGCGCCGTCAAAAGTGCCGGCAGCCTGGCCGGCCTGGCGACCCCCGCCCTGTTTGCCGCGCTGATCGCCGTCGACCCCGCCAGCCACGACAGCGGTGCGGCATTTGTCCTGGCCGCCCTGCTGTTGCTGGCCGCCTGCCTGGCGATCGCCGCCAGCAAATACGCGGGGGGCGCCAAGGCTGCCGAGTGTCCGCGTCACGGTGATTGACGGCTCAATGCGCCGCGGCCTCGCCGAGGGCCATTTCCAGGGTATAGCTGGCCGCCGCATTCCTGCGCGCCGCGTTGCGCATCAGGTAGACCTGCACCGTGTACTCGGCATCGGCCGGCAGGACTGCCTGGAAACGGTTGCCGCTGCTCGAGCCTGTGAACAGGGCTTCCTCCTGGCCGGCCTGGCGGATGTTGAAATAAGTCGATGGCTGCCTGGTGGCAAGCTTGACGGTGAGCGTCTGGCCAGCCTTGCCGGCCACGGTGTACTCGGCCGTGGCATAGCCCTTGATCTTGCCTTTGATGCTGTGCGTGGCCTGGTTTGCCGACAGTTCCACCTTTTCCTTGTGGACAGGATCGGCGCTCCAGGCGGGGCTGGCAAACAGGAGCGCCGCCAGGAACAGGCTGGCGCGAACGGGCGTATGGATGGCTGGCATGGTGTAACTCCTTGAGCGGCTGTGCGTGTGTTGATGGCCGATACTACCGCAATGCGGGCAACGATGCGGCCCGGCCGGAAGCCGGCATGCGGCACTCGCCACGCTGGCGGTAGAATGACGCGCCGCCCGTGGCCGTTCTCATACTCTTCGCCCCCTCCATGAACATTGTCCCCTGCTTGCTGTCCTGCCTGCTCGCCTTCCCCGTTGCCGCCAGTGCCGCCAATTACTGCGATTCACCGGCGCGGTCGATCGTGCACAACAAAAGCTATGACGATGTGATGCAGATCGCCAAGGCGCGCGACCGCAAGATCATCGATGCGGAATGCAGTTTTGCCGATGCCATCATGCACATCCAGGACGAGCAGACAGGGATCGGGCGCTATCCGGGGCGCCTGCTGATTGCCGATGCCCGTGACGAGAATTTTATTGCCACGCGCCGCGTGGGCGAGTACACGATTTTCAGCTATCGCTACAGTCCGCGCCAGCTGTTGCAGTTTGCCCTGAAGGACACCAGCTGGGCCGAGGGCGAGGAATTCCAGGCTGGCGCCTACAAGATTATTGGCGTCAAGCAATTCAAGACGCCGACGGGTTTCCCCGTCACATTGCTGGTGGCGCAAGGCTTCCAGTTCTACGGCCCATAAGGCGGCCTTTGGCGCTCGCCGCGCCGGCCTGGCCTGGCGCGCCGTCAACCTCGCAAGGGGGTGCTTGCCAACAAGGTATTGACGGCGGCCCGCTGCGCCCGCTGGGGGCCGCAAATGGCGGCGGCGGGCCTCGTCGCCAGCGATGTAGTCCGGCGCGCTTCCTTCGTCGTGTGCCAGCGGTCGCTGAGGCGGCAGCGCGATTTTTCCATTTCTCTTGATCCCGGTGTTTTTAAATCGCCGCGCACGTTTCAAGGCACGGCGGCAAGGGGATTTCAAGCGGCTGGAGGTGTATGGTGGATGCGTAGCGGGTTGCGGGCGCCACGGCGCCGGGCTTGCGCTGATTGCCAACACTGAAAGGAACGCAGATGAGTATTTCCGGAAAAGTCGCACTGGTCACGGGTGCCGCGCAAGGCATCGGCAAGGCCATCGCCTTGCGCCTGGCCAAGGATGGCGCCGATATCGCGCTGGTCGATCTGAACCAGGACAAGCTGGACGCGGCGGCCGCCGAAGTGCGCGCGCTGGGCCGCCGCGCCGTCACCTTCATTGCCGACGTATCGCAGCTGGAGCAGGTCACGGCGGCGGTAGCGTTTGCCGGGCAGGAACTGGGCGGCTTCGACATCATCGTCAACAACGCCGGCATCGCGCAGGTGCAGCCGCTGCTCGACGTGACGCCGGAAGAAGTCGACCGCATCATGCGCATCAATGTGCAGGGTACCTTGTGGGGCATCCAGGCGGCCGCCAAGGCCTTCAAGGCGAGAAAGCAGAAGGGCAAGATCATCAATGCCTGCTCCATCGCCGGGCATGACGGCTTTGCCCTGCTGGGCGTGTATTCGGCCACCAAGTTTGCCGTGCGCGCGCTGACGCAGGCGGCGGCGAAGGAATTGGCGGCCGATGGCATCACCGTCAACGCCTATTGCCCCGGCGTCGTCGGCACCGACATGTGGATCGAGATCGACAAGCGCATGGCTGAAGTGACGGGCGCCGAGCTGGGCGCGACGTACAAGAAATACGTGGACGGCATCGCGCTGGGACGCGCCGAGACGCCGGAAGACGTGGCGGGACTCGTCTCCTTCCTGGCCGGGCCGGACGCGGATTACATGACGGGCCAGGCCCCGCTGATCGATGGCGGCCTTGTGTACCGCTAGCCGCTGACACCCTAAAAAAAACAGGCCACGCCATCGGTGACAGCGTGGCCTGTTTGCGTTGCATCAAGCGCTAATTAACATGCACTTCCTTGCGGTTGTCGCGCGCAACCCGGTCGATCATCTTGTTGTAGGGATCGACGCCCACCTCGAACGGTTTTTCCTTTACCGTAATGGTGACCACCGGCGCGCTGCCTTGCAAGACGCGCTTGTCGGTGTACAGGACTTTTTCATCTTTCTCCTTGCCGCCCGCGGGGCGCGCGAAGATGGCGATTTCCACCGGCTCGTCATAGACACGCGGACTTTCCTTGCCCTTGCCGTCGGACTCCAGCTTGGCCAGGTGCAGCTTCATGGTGACATCCCACTGGCCGTCCTTGCGTTGCACGGCGCTCGCTTCCGTCACGCGGTTGTCGTAAAAGACGATTTTTTCGAACAGGTCCGTGATCAGCGCCTGCTTGTCCTGTGGCGCTTCGGCGCGGATATACGCCAGCAGTTCCAAGGTCGTGGTGAAGGGCGCCTGCTGATAGCCCTTGTCCTGCAGATAGCGTTTCAGGGCACGGTTCAGGGCTTCCTCGCCAATTTCGTCGCGCAGGCGGTAAAACACCAGGCTGCCCTTGTTGTAGTGGATGTACTGCTGCCCCTCCACGCGCGCCAGCGGCAATTCCTCGATGGCTTCGCCGCCCCGGCCGCTCAGGTAGCGGTCCAGCTCATAGCGCAGGAAACGGCGCATTTTTTCCCGGCCGTATTCCTTTTCCATCACCATCAGGGCCGAGTATTGCGACAGCGATTCCATCAGCATGGTGGCGCCCTGCACATTGGCGCCGATCACCTGGTGGCCCCACCACTGGTGCGCCATTTCATGCGCGGTGACGTAGAACACATAGTCGATGTCATCCTTGTCGCGCAGGTCGGCAATGAAGCCGATGCCTTCCGAATACGGTATCGTATTGGCAAATGACTGGGCAAAGCTCTGGTAGCCCGGGAATTCCAGGATGCGCACCTGCTTGTGCTGGTAGGGCGTGAACTGGGTGGTGTAATAGTCGAGCGACTTTTGCACGGAGGTGATCATGCGCTGCGTGTTGTAGCCATGCTTCTTGTCGAAGTAAATTTCGATCGGCACGCCGTGCCAGTCGCCTTTCCGCACTTCCCAGCGCGCCGACAGGTAGGCAAAGAACGGCATCATCGGCTGATCCATCTTGTAGCGGTAATAGCGGCGGCCATCCTTTTCCCAGCTGCCTTGCAGATAGCCGGGCGCCAGGGCGATCTGCCCGCCGCTGGTGGAAACCGTGGTGTCGAAATGGATCCAGTCCGCTTCACCGCCGAGCACCGTGTTGCCGTAGGCAGCGCTGTCTTCCAGCTTGGCCATGCGCTGCGGCTCGCCCAGGCCCCGCTTGCGGCGCTCGTTGCGGTCTAGCAACTCCATGCCTTTCGCGTAGCCGAAATGGGGGAAAAAGGCCTGGTTGTTGAAGAAGCTGCCGTTCAGGTTGACCTGGTCCGGCTTGCCGCTGTTGGTGAAGCCCTGGTGCGTGACGGCGACCGTGAAGTCGAGCGGCAGGGTGGCACCCGGCGCCAGCGGCTGCGCCAGCTTGAGGATGCTGAAACCGAGTTCCTTGTCATCCAGTTCCACCTTGTGCGCAGGCAAGTTCTGCCAGCTTGTCTCGAGTTCCGGATCGCGCTGGATGCGCAGGGTGTCGAGCGGCTGCGCCGTCTTGTTCTGCAGCACGTAGTGGCCCTGGATCAGCACCTTGCGCTGTTCCGGATAGATATCCACGTTGGCCTGGATATGCGTGATCTTTGGCTGCGGCAAGTCCTGGTAGCGCTTGTACGATTTTTCGTAGCGCGCCTGCTTGTCCATGCTGACGTTCGACGTTTCGTAGCGGTTCAGCACATTCGTGTTGTAGAAGATCCAGCCACCCGTGCCCAGCCAGCACAGCAGGACGAAGGCCAGGGCGGCGCCGGTGCTGCCGCGCAGGCGCTGTTTCGCCAGGCGCACGCGCGCGCGCCAGTCGGCGGACAGGCCGCGTACCCAGAACGCCTGCGCCAGCATCACCAGCGCCACGGTAAACAGGCTCCAGTACAGCGCGAACCAGGCCCAGCCCGTGAGGAAGTGGCCATAGCCATTCATGTCCGAATACTGGATGGCCGGTGTGCCGCCGAAGTTGTACAGATTGTGTTCCAGGTGCAACATGCCCAGCACGGCTTGCGACACCATCAGCAGGATCACCAGCAGGTAGCCGATGAATTTGTTATTCGACAACACTTGCAGGACGAGCGCACACAAGCCCATCAGTACAAAGAAGAGGGCGCCCAGCAAGGTGCCCTTCAGGTACAGGCCCGCTTCCACGGGCGCGCCGCCCTTGTAGAGCTGGAAGCCGATGGCGGCGACGACGCCCACCAGCAGGTAGCCGGCGATGACGCCGATCAGGGCCGTGCATTTGGCCAGCAGGGGCACCCAGTTGGGCACGGGCATGGCATCGCTGACGTCGGCGATCCTGACGTGCCGCTCCTTGAAGATCAGCTCGCCCGCGTAAAACGTGACGATGATGATCAGCATGAAGCTGAAACTGTTGCTAATCTGCTGCAACATCAGGTGCGTCATCGGGTAGACGGCCGTGCCATACATGTTCTTGCCGACATTCGCGCCGGCAAGCAGGTTGATCACGCCGAACAGCAGCATGACGAGGAAGGGCACGCTCTTGAACACGCCGGCGGCGTCGAAGCGCAGGATTTGCCACCACTGGCGCCAGGCCGTTGCCGGCGTGAAGGCGGGAACGGTGCGTGGCAGGTGCAGCGGCGCCGTGACGGCGGGCGCGGCCGCCTGCGCCTTGTGCTTGCCGAACAGGCGCTTGCCCGTGCCGGTGCGCTGCGGCTTGAAGAACAGCACGGTGGCGGCGAACAGCACGGCGGCGATCGCCAGCCACAGCAGGCGGTTGGCCAGCAGGAAGCCGGACAGCGGCGGCAGGCCCGCATTCGCTTCGGCGGAGGTGAAGTAGCGCGTCATGCGGCCAAAGGCGCGCACGCCGAACGGGTCGAGCAGCACGGCATACCATTCATTGTTGATGTCGCGCGTAAAGGCGCCGGCCACGGCCCACAGCACGAAAAAGCCCAGCACACCCACGTAGACCAGCATCATCGAGCGCGTGGTGGCCGCCAGCAGCATCAGCAGGGCGCCGATGAAAAGCAGGTTGGGGATCACCATGACGGCGAAACTCCACGCATAGGTGTGCAGCGAGAACGTGCCCACGCGCTGCGGGTCGACCCATGGCATGAGGGGGCCCAGCATGGTGCCGAAGGCAATGCAGATGAAGATGATCAGGCAGGCGACGAAGCCGGCGGCGAAGCGGCCGAACAGGTAATCCCATTTGCGCATGGGCGTGGCGAACAGCATGTCGGCCATGCCCGCCTCGCTGTCGCGCAGCACGGCGCCGGCGATGAAGACGGTGACGAGAAACATCGCCAGCAGGCTGAACATTCCCAGCAGTTGCGCCACCACGGTGGGCGCGTTGCGGTTGATGTTGCCGATGGCGCCGCCGATCTGGATCGAATCGCTGCTGGTGGCGCCAAAGGCCATCAGAGCCATGATGGCGGCAAATACCCACAGCAGTGGCTGTTTCAGCTGGTAGCCGAGGTCAAACTTGAAAAATTCCTTCCACATGGTGCGCTCCTCAGGCCAGTACGGCGGCGGGCGCTGCGGCAGCGCCGCTGCGGGCAGCGTTGCGCACATGCAAGAAGTACACGTCTTCCAGGTCCGCGGCGATCTGCACGAAGCCGCTGTCGGGCTGCTGGTCGGCGAACACATTGATCTGCGGCTTGCCGCCCACCAGGCGCGTCGACAGCACGTTCAGGCTTTGCTGGTACTGCGCCAGTTCGTCCATGCTGACGCTGCGGCGCCAGACCTTGCCGTGCAGGGTGTCGATGGCCGCCTGCGGCTCGCCCTGCACCAGCACCTGTCCCTTGACGATCATGGCCATGCGCGGGCACAGGTCCGTCACGTCGTCGACGATGTGGGTCGACAGGATCACCACCACCTGCTCGCCGATCTTCGCCAGCAGGTTCAGGAAGCGGTTGCGCTCGTCCGGGTCCAGGCCGGCGGTCGGCTCATCGACGATCACCAGGCGCGGCGCGCCCAGCAGCGCCTGGGCGATGCCGAAACGCTGGCGCATGCCGCCCGAATACGTGCCCAGGTTGCGCTTGCGCGCTTCCCACAGATTGGTTTGCTGCAGTAATGCTTCCACGGCTTCCTTGCGCGGCCCCTTTTCCGTCAAGCCTTTCAGCACGGCAAAGTGATTGAGCAGGGTTTCCGCGCTCACCTTCGGGTAGACGCCGAAATCCTGCGGCAGGTAGCCCAGCTGGCGGCGCAAGCCTTCCTTGTCCTTGAGCACGTCGACGCCATCGAAGTGGATGCTGCCGCTATCGGGATCTTGTAATGTCGCAATGGTGCGCATCAGCGAGGACTTGCCGGCGCCATTCGGCCCCAGCAAGCCGAACATGCCATTCGGAATGTCCAGGCTGACATTGTTGATGGCCTTGACGCCATTGGCATACGTTTTAGTTAACTGTTTGATCGATAGCATGTGCAGCACTCTCCAGAGCTTGGGGATGAAAGCCGGCAGATGCTTGCCTGCCGGTCTGTGTAAGGGGATCGCCCTTGTTTTTTATCAACCGCGATAGCGGATGTTACTTAAAGACAATAATGTATCGTCAATAGGCGGGAAATAATTATTTTTGCGACAAGGCGCATGAATGCGGGGATGAAATGCAGGCGGGGCGGCATGAGTGACGTGGTGCCGGTGCTACACTCGCCAGCTTCAATGATGCCGGCGAGGCAGAAAGGCAAAAGCATGCCGATTGCACAGAACATGACATTGCGCGCCGTCGCGCCCGGCGAAGAAGGGGCGCTGGCGCAGCTGTTCCAGCTGTACTGCTATGACAATACCGCCTGGAGCGGGGAAGACGTGCTGGCCGACGGCCGCTACGACGTGTGCGACGCCGGGCTGGCCGAGTACGTGCATGCGGATGGCCACACGGCCGTCTGGATCGAGGTCGATGGCGCGCTGGCAGGCTTTTTCCTCACGGAACCGGGACTGGCGGGCACGGTGCCGGTGCAGGAATTCAGCGACTTTTTTATTCTGAAGAAATACCGGCGCCGCGGGCTGGCGCTGGAGGTGGTGCGGCGCGTGCTGCTGGGCAGCGACACGACGTGGCTGGTCGCCATGTTCCACGACGACTTGCACGCCAATGCCTTCTGGCGGCAGGCGTTCGCGCGCCTGCCGTTTGCCGGGGTGGTGCCGTGGGACGATCCTGCCTTGCCCCAGTTCCAGCTGTACTTGCTGCCGCCATCCACGGACTGCGGCGGCGTGCGGGCGCCTGGCAGCGCGCCCCTAGAAGCGCGCCTTGGACGCGTCGATTAGAAGCGCACCTTGACGTAGGCGGACGGCCCGGCCAGGCGGACGTTCAGGTCGGCATCGCGTTCGCTGTCGCGGTGCAGCTTGATTTTCGAGATGCCATAGTCGGCGACGAAGCCCACGTTCTTGAATGGAAACCATTCGACGCCGATATTGCCGCCGTAGATGTGGCCATTGATGCGTCCGCCATTTTTCCTGATGCCCGACGCTTCAGCATACATGCGCAAGTCTGGCGAGAAGGCGTGGCGCCAGGCCACTTCCAGCAGCGGCGCAAACGCGTGTTCGCCGATGGAATCGCGCGCCGTGGCCGTCTCGCCATTCACCACGCCCGTGGCCGTGCCGTTCAGGTTGGCGTTGTAGTAGGCGGCGCCCAGGCCGATGCCGAAGGTGTCATTGCCTTCGCCCAGCCACCAGCGGTAGGACATCTTGGCCAGGTCCAGTTTCAGGTCGGCGTCTGCGCTGGCCGTGCCCGTCACCGGCTGGCCATTGATGATGGTCTGGCCCGTGAGCGTGGGGGTGTAGGATTTATCGTAGCGGTAGTAGTCGAATGCCAGGCCATGGTGGTCGCCGATCAGCAATTCCGCCTTGACGCGCGGGATGGTGGTGCGGCTGGGATTTGACTCGGGCGCATCGATGCGGCCAAACTGCGTATCGGCGCCAATGTTGATGCGCGGATCGGCCGCGAAGGCGCCTACCGAGATGCTGACACGGTCCAGGGTGGGCGACGGTTCCGCCCGCGCCGTGGCGGCGGCCGTGGCGAGCCCCAGCACACCCAGCATCATGCTGCTGCGGATGGCGAGATGGTGCAGGCGGGGTGGCGACAGGCGGGCGTGGACGGACGTGGCAAACATGGGACAACTCCTCAAGATAAAGTGAATACTGCCGCGACGTTGGGGCGGCGTGTGTAACGCGACGTTGCGTGACAGTGCAATGAGGAAATGGTAGCAATTGTTACTTTTGGATGACGTAGCCGCACGGCGCAACTGTCCGTCGGATTTGTCCTACTGCATGTAAATACTGGTTGGAAAGGAAGATTACGATGCAAGCCACCCTGCCACTGGAAACGCCGCGCCTGCTGCTGCGGCAATGGCGCGACAGCGACCTGGCGCCGTTTGCCGCCCTGAATGCCGATCCCCGCGTGATGGCCTGTTTTCCTGCGCCCCTGTCGCGCGAGGCCAGCGACGCCATGGTGCAGCGCTGCCGCCGCCTGATCGCCGAGCGTGGCTGGGGCTTCTGGGCCGTGGCCCTGCGCGACAACGATGCCTGCATCGGCATGACGGGGCTGCATGTTCCTGACGCGCCATTGCCATTTTCGCCGTGCGTGGAAATCGGCTGGCGCCTGGCGTTTGACCACTGGGGCAAAGGCTATGCGCAGGAAGCGGCCCAGGCCGCCTTGCAAGCCGGGTTTATCGCTTTGCACTTGCCGGAAATCGTTGCGTTCACGGCCGTGCCGAACCTGCGTTCCAGCGCCCTGATGGCGCGCCTGGGCATGCGCCGCGAGGCCGCCACGTTCGAGCATCCGGCCCTGCCGCCCGGCCACCGTTTGCGCACGCATTGCCTGTATCGCCTGACGCGCGCAGAATGGGCGGCAAAGGAGGGCATCACGCCATGAAAATCGCCGCCATTTCCGATATCCACGGCAATCTCGACGCGCTCGACGCCGTGCTGGCCGACATCGCCCGGCGCGGCGTGGACGTGATCGTCAACCTGGGCGACATCGTCTCGGGCCATTTGCAGCCGCGCGCCACGGCGGCGCGCCTGATGGCGCTGGGCTTGCCCACCATTCGCGGCAACCACGAGCGCCAGTTGCTGGGAGATCCTGCCCGCATGGGCGCGTCGGATGCCTTTGCGCGGGCGCAATTGCTGCCGCAGCAACTGGCATGGATCGCCGCGCTGCCGGCCAGCCTGCGCCTGCGCCATGACGTGCTGCTGGTGCATGGCACGCCGCAAAGCGACCTCGTGTATTTTCTTGACAGCGTCACGCCGCAAGGCAGCCGCGCCGCCACGCCGGAGGAAGTGCTAGCGCGCGCCGGTGATGCGGACGTGGCCCTGATCCTGTGCGGCCACACGCACATGCCGCGCAGCATGCAGTTGCCCGACGGGCGATTGATCGTCAATCCGGGCAGCGTGGGCTTGCAGGCGTACGACGACGACCACGGCTATCCGCACGTGATGGAAAACGGCACGCCGCATGCGCGCTATGCGATCGTCGAGCAGGGCGCCGACGGCGTCTGGTCGGCGCAGTCTTGCGCGGTGGCCTATGACTGGGAACAGGCGGCCCGGCTGGCGCTGGCCAATGGCCGGCCCGACTGGGCCGTGCCCCTGCGCACGGGCCGGGTCGGCTGATTACCTGAACTCTTCGGCCACCAGGCTATATTTTTGCATCTTGTGATACAGCGTCTGTTTCGGCAAGCCCAGCACCGTGCTCACTTCGCTGACGTTGCCGGAATATGCGCGCAGTTCCTGCTCGATCAAGGCGCGTTCGAAGCCGTTGACTTGCTCCGCCAGCGACAGCGGGCTGGCGAGTCCGGCCGCCAGCAGGCTCGACGCGCCGCCGGCGATGCCCAGCACGAAGCGGTCGGCGATATTGCGCAGTTCGCGCACGTTGCCGGGCCAGGCGTGGGCCATCAGATTGCGCATCTGCGCCGTCGACACGACGGGCGCGGCGCGGTTGTAGCGGGCCGCGGCGGCCAGCACGAAGTGCTCGAAGAGGATGGGAATGTCTTCGCGCCGTTCGCGCAGGGGCGGCAAGTGCAGCACGATCAGGTTCAGGCGGTAGTACAGGTCGCTGCGGAATTTCTGCTGCTGCGACAGGTCTTCCAGGTCCAGCTTGGCCGCAGCGATGACGCGCACGTCGACGGGCGTGGGGATGTTCGAGCCCAGGCGTTCGATATAGCGCTCCTGCAGCACGCGCAGCAATTTCACTTGCAGGGACAGGGGCAGCGATTCGATTTCATCGAGGAAAAAAGTGCCGTGGTCGGCGTGTTCGATCTTGCCCACCTGCCGCTTGGCCGCGCCCGTAAACGCGCCCGGCTCATGGCCGAAGACTTCGCTCTCGAAGATGCTTTCGGGAATCGCGCCGCAATTGACGGCGACGAAGTTGTGCTTGCGCCGGTGGCTGAAGTCATGCAGGCAGCGGGCCACCATTTCCTTGCCCGTGCCCGTGTCGCCATAGATCAGTACATCGGCCGGTTCGTCGGCTACGTCGAGGATCAGGCGGCGTATGTCGCGCATCGCCACCGAATTGCCCAATAAACGCGATTCGATGCCGCCGCCGTCCTCGAGCTGGCGGCGCAGGCTGTGCACTTCCAACATCAGGCGCCGTGTTTCCAGCGCGCGCAGGATGACATCGACCAGCTGGTCCGACGAATACGGTTTTTCGATGAAGTCGTAGGCGCCCGTGCGCATGGCGTGCACGGCCATGGTGATGTCGCCATGGCCCGTGACGAGGATGACGGGCAGGTGCGGGTCCAGCGTCTTTACGGCTTGCAGCAGCTCCAGGCCGCTCATGCCGGGCAGGCGCACGTCGCTCACGACGATGCCGGGAAAATCCGGCGTCAGCAGTTTATAGGCCAGCTCGGCCGAGTGGAAGGCCAGCACGTCGAGGCCCGCCAGCTGCAATGCCTGCTCGCTGCCTTCGCGTACGGTGGGGTCGTCTTCGACCAGCAAGACCTTCAAGCCCTCAAACATGTTTTTCCTCCTGCGTTGCAATCTGTAGCTCGATGGTGAAGATGGCGCCGCCGCCGGGGGCGTTGTCGGCGCGCAGCACGCCGCCGAACTGGCGCGTGATCTGTTCGGAAATGGCCAGTCCCAGGCCCAGCCCCAGGCCCTGCGGCTTGGTGGTGAAGAAGGGCTCGAACAGGTGTTCATAGACTTCCGTCGACAGGCCCGGCCCCGTGTCGGCGACGTGGATCAGCACGTGTTCCCGCGTGCATTCGACGGAAACGCGCAAGCTGCGCACGTCGCTGCCATTCATGGCGTCGAGCGCATTGGCGTACAGGTTGACCAGCACCTGCTCCAGGCGGTTGCTTTCGCACATGGCGAAAATGTCTTCCGGCGGCAGATGCAGGCTGAAACGCACATTTTCAACCTGCAGCCGGCGTTCGACCAGGAACAGGGCGTTGCTGATCGCCGTGGGAATCGAAACGGAGGTCAGGCTGGTGGTCGATTTGCGCGCAAAAATCTTCAATTGCCCGGTAATGGTCCCCATCCTGGCCGCAATTTGCGAAATCTTCGCCAGGTTGCGCCGTGCGTCGTCAAGCCGGCCCCGCTCCAGCAGGATGACGGCATTGTCGGACATGGTGCGCAGCGCCGTCAGCGGCTGGTTCAGCTCATGCGTGATGCTGGCCGACATTTGTCCCAGCACGGCCATCTTGCCAGCTTGAAACAGTTCATTTTGCGTGATGTGCAGCTTTTGCTCGGCCTTGCTGCGCACGTCGATTTCCTGGCTCAGGCTTTGCGTCATGGCATTGAGTTCCGACGTGCGCTCCTCGACCATGGTTTCCAGGTTGTCGTAGGCATGCTGCAAGTCTTCGCGGGCGCGCAGTTTTTGCGCCACGGCTGCGCGCCGCTGGCGCAGGTAAAAGAACAGCAGCATGAAAAAGCCCAGCAGCACGCAGGAAAAGGCGGCGGCGGCGCGCGCGCTGGCCTTCGCCTGCGCCAGGTCGGACAGATAGATGAAGGTCCAGTCGCGCGGCGACTTGAGGGTGATTTGCGTCATCACGCTGGAGCTGGTCTTTGGCGGCGCATCGGCCCGCTCCTGCTCGCGCACGCTGATCACGCGCGCGCCATTGCCCAGCTGGCGGTCGGACACGAAGGGAATCGGTTCCAGCTGCTTGGAATAGTACTGGCGCGTGCGGTTGAGTTCCTCGACGATGGCCGGCGACAGGGGCGCCAGGGTGCGGTATTTCCAGTCCGGCATGGAACTGAGGAAGATCACGCCGTGCTCGTCGGCCAGCATGACCTTGTCCGCGCCTTGCACCCAGCGTTTTTCCAGGTTTTCCAGGTTCACCTTGACCGTTGCCAGGCCCAGCATGCGGCCATTCTGGTAAATGCCGTGGGCAAAGAAATAGCCGGGTTCCAGCCGCGTCGTGCCGACGCCATAAAAGCGCCCCGGCGTGCCGCGCAGCGCATCCTGGGCATACGGGCGGAACGAGATATTGTCGCCAATAAAACTGTCGGGCTGCTGCCAGTTGCTGGCGGCCCGCGTGTTGCCATCGAGATTGCTGATAAAAATGGTCGACGACTTCGCCTGGGCGTTCATTTGCTCCAGGTAATGGTTGACCGTGTCGACGAGTACCGGGTCTTCCGGGTGCTGCAGCAGGCGGATGACGTCGCGGTTCAGCTCCAGCGTCTTGGGCAGGAAGTCATATTTTTCCAGCGCATTTTCCAGGCTGCTCACATACACCTCCAGGCGCTGCGCGCCGCTCGCCTGCAGCTTGCCGATGGCGATGCGTTCCGTCCAGAAATACACGAGCCAGACGGTGGCCAGGCAGGCGGCCAGCACCACGCCCCAGGCCAGCGCTTCGCGGCCCGACCGTTGCGACAGGCGCTGGCGCCAGGAAAGAGGAGGTTTGCTGCTGGTATTCATAGTCTGGTGGTGCTTGCAAGAGTCCACAGTATCGCATTTAAATATTCTGTAAAAAGAAAAAGCCGCCGGATCTACATCCGGCGGCTCATGCTTTTATTTCATGGACGCCCCGACGTCCGGCAAAATCGTAGCGCGCGGCAGTGCGGCTAGGCGCCCCCTTGTGGCCAGGAAGCGTCCCCGTACTTGAGTACGGGGGGCCGAGCCGGTGAGCATCGCCGGCCGCCAAGCGCGCCGCGCAGCAGATTTTGGCCGACGTCCTTAGAACGTATGGCGCATGCCCAGGTTGAAGCCGCTGTTGCCGGTGCCATTGTCCGTGGCGTTGCCGACGACGAAGGTGGCTCCATTCTTGTTGCTGATGTGGCCATAACCCGTGTACAGGTCGCTGCGCTTGGACAGGGCGTAGAACGCGCCGATGGCCCACTGCTGGGCATCACGGTTCAGGTTGCTCTTGTCGTTATGGCGGATATACGAGGCGACCAGCTTGGTGGCGCCGAACGGGGCGCTGAAGCCCAGCAGGATGTCATTGCTCTTGCTGTCGTCGAGGGCGCGGTTGTCCGCATAGCCGAAGTTGCCCTGCACGACGCCAAAATCGTAGCGCGTGGCCAGCAGGGTGTTGCGGGTTTGCTGGGTCGCCAGCGCATTGTCCTTGCGGTGGTGCGTCAGGGTCACGTTCAGCGGGCCGTCGATGTAATGCACGGCGCCGCCCATGCTGCGGTTTTTCGCGTTGTCATCGGCCACTTCGCCGAAGCCGTAGGCCAGGTCTGCCGACAGCTTGTTCCAGGTCGGCGTCGTGTATTGCACCATGTTATCAACGCGGATATTCGTCACCATCAAATTCGAGGCCGTGCCGGCCAGGCCGATGACGAAGGGATCGGCCACGTCGCGCAGGGCCAGGTAGTACGGAGAATACTGGCGGCCCAGGGTGACGGCGCCGGCGCTGCCGGACAGGCCGACATAGGCTTGGCGGCCGAACAGCAAGCCGCCCTGGCCGGAAGTACCCGTATCGATATTGAAACCGCTTTCCAGGACGAAATTGGCATACAGGCCGCCGCCCAGATCTTCCTTGCCCTTGAAGCCTATGCGCGAGCCGGAAGCGACGCCGGAGGCGACGCGGTTGACGCGGTCGCCGGACGCATCCTTGTCGAGCACCAGGCCGGCGTCGGCCACGCCGTAGATGGTGACGCTCGACTGGGCCAGCGCGCCGCCGGAAGCTGCGCCAAGGGCCAGCAGGGTAAACAGGACTTTTTTCATGAGAATCTCTCTAGTAAGGGGGATGACTACTGATCGCACTACCTGACTGCTTGTTACTCAACAATGAAAACAAATAAATGGCCCGCTTGTGGCGGGCCATGGCGCTCTTAGGCTTTGCTAGCGTGGTCCGCTTCGCCCCAGTGGCTTTCCGTGTTCTGGTTGGCCGCATTGGCTGCGGCCGCTTCTTCTTCCGTGGCCAGGCCACCTTCCCACTTGGCGACGACGGCCGTGGCGACGGCATTGCCGACCGCGTTGGTGGCCGAGCGGCCCATGTCGAGGAACTGGTCGACGCCCATCAGCAGCAGCAGGCCCGCTTCCGGAATGTTGAACTGGTTCAGGGTGGCGGCGATCACCACCAGCGAGGCGCGCGGCACGCCGGCCATGCCTTTCGAGGTCAGCATCAGCAACAGCAGCATGGTGATCTGCGTGCCGATCGACAGGTCGATGCCATAGGCCTGGGCAATGAACAGCACGGCGAAGGTGCAGTACATCATCGAGCCATCGAGGTTGAAGGAGTAGCCCATCGGCAGTACGAAGCTGGAAATCTTGCGGTCCACGCCGAACTGGTCAAGCGCCGTCAGCAGTTTTGGATAAGCCGCTTCCGAGCTGGCCGTCGAGAATGCCAGCAGGAATGGTTCGCGGATCAGGCCGACAAGCTTGAAGATGCGCGGACCAATGACGACGAAGCCGGCGCCGATCAGCAGTGCCCACAGGCACAGCAGGCCCACGTAGAAGCCGCCCATGAATTTGGCAAACGTGACCAGCACGCCCAGGCCGTGGGTGGTGATGACGGACGCCATGGCGGCAAACACGGCCAGCGGCGCCAGGTTCATGATGGTGCCGGTGATGCGCAGCATGACTTGCGCCAGTTGATCGACCACGGCCGTCAGGGTCTTGCCCGACTCGCCCAGGCCGGCCAGGGCGCCGCCAAAGAAGATGGAGAACACCAGCACTTGCAGGATTTCATTGTTGGCCATGGCCTCGATCGGCGACTTCGGCACCAGGTGCGTGAAGAAATCCTTCAAGGTGAAAGCCGCCGTCTTCAGGTTGGTCGAGGCGTGCACGTCCGGCAAGGGCAAGCCCAGGTTGGTCCCCAGCTGCATCAGGTTCGACAGCACCATGCCCAGCGCCAGCGAGACCAGCGAGGCGAGCACGAACCAGCACATGGCTTTCAAGCCGATGCGGCCCGCCGTCTTGCCGTCGCCCATGTGGGCGATGCCGACCGTCAGGGTGGAGAAGACCAGCAGCGCGATGATCATCTTGATCAGGCGCAAGAAAACGTCGGTCACGATGGAAATATTGCTCGCGATCTGAGCGCTGACCGCGGTATCCGGGAAGGCGGTGTTGCATCCATAACCGACGGCGATGCCGAGAATCATGGCAATCAGGATGTACAGGGTTAATGGCCGTTTCTTTTTCATTTTGACTCCTCCAAATGAAGCGCCGCTGTGAGCGGATTATTGATTGCGAGCAACTCAAGCTTGGAGTCAATATTTCTCAAAAACAAGCCCTTGCGTGCTGGCGATTATTTGCAGCAAAACCTGTACATAGCAAAGGATATGCCTGAAATGGTTTTTCAGCAGAACCTTTCTTAAGTAATTGATTTAAAGCACCTTTCTATTTGCGTGAAAGTTGCTAAATAGCCGCGCTGCGCGAAATATTGGACGGGGGAGGGAATCGCTGTATGACTTTTCATACGCAAGTGTGCCGTGCCGGCAAGGCGTTAAAAAGGCAAGATTATCAGGAGAATAAAAAAGCCCCTCCGGAGAGGGGCTGCTATCGTGCGCGAGATATGTTCTCTTGACGTTAGAACTTGATATTCGCCGTCAGGCTGAACGAGCGGGGCTGGCCTGGCGTGTAGCGGTAGCCGGATTTGTTGATGGCCGCCACGTAGGTCTTGTCGGCCAGGTTGTAGGCGTTCAGCTGCAGGTCGAGGTTTTTGTTGACGGTGTAGGTTGCCATGGCATCGAAGACCCAGTAGGAATCGATGCGGGCCGGGGTGCCCACGGCGCCATCGGTGCCGCGCAGCATTTCACCCACATAGCGGGCGCCGCCGCCGAGCTTCAGTCCGAACGGCAGGGTGTACGAGGTCCAGCCCGTGAATGCCTGCTTCGGCGTGTAGCTGAGGTTATTGACGCCGGCCGCCGTGACAACCTTGCCCGCTTCCACGCTGGTATTCATGCGGGTGTAGCCGGCGCTGACCAGCCAGTTGTGCATGATTTCACCGACGACGCCGATTTCCACGCCCTGCACGCGTTTCTTGCCATTCTGGTAGTACTGCAGGTCGACGGGGTCCTGTTCCACTTCATTTTTGACTTCCGTCTGGTACAGGGCGGCCGAGAACGACAATTTCTGTTTCAGGAAGTCCCACTTGGTGCCGATTTCCTTGGTGGTGGTTTCCTGCGGATCATAGATCGGATTTTGCGCGCTGCTGGCGCCGGCGCTCAGCGTGAAGTTGGTGCCTGGCGGCGCTTTCGACGTGGCCCACAAGGCATACACGCTGCTGTCCGGCGTCGGCTTGTACAGGGCCGAAATCTTGCCGTTGGTCAAGGTGTCGCTGAGAGTGATGTGCGCGGGAATTGGCGTGCCCACTGGCAATGGCTGTGGCGCGGGCGGCGTCACGGCCGTTTGCAGGGTGATGGCGTCATAGCTCGTGTTGAAATGGTCGAAGCGCACGCCGCCGTTGAAGATCCACTTGTCGCCGAACTTGATGGTGTCGAAGACATACGCGCTTTGCGTGTTGACTTCGCCTTCGCTGTAGGCGCCGCTGCGCACGGGTTTGAAACCGGTGACGGGGTCGCGCGGGTTCGGGTGATACAGGTTGGCAGCCGGCAAGGTGCCCATGGTGCTGGCCACATAGCTGTAGTTGGTCTGCTTTTCGCTGGTGAACTCGGCGCCGGCCACGATGGAGTGCTTCAGCACGCCCGTGTCGAACTGCGCGCTGAGCACGGTCTGATTGGTCAGGATGGTGTTTTCCTGATCCTTCACCGTGCGCGTGGAGCGCGCCAGGGTCCAGGTCGACGGATCCGTGTCGACGGGCGTTTTCAGGTTGGCGGTGGTGCCCATGAAGGCCGTCAGCAGATAATCCTGCTTGGTCTTGCCATAGCGCGTGGTGTTTTGCAGCTGCACATTGGGCGAGAAATCATGGTCGATGCGCAAGGTGCCCATGTCGGCCTTGACCTTGTCGTAGTCGGAGGTGGAACCATAGAAATTCTTTGGATCGACCTTGGCCGCCGTGTTCAGGAAGGTGCGGATGGTCTTGTTGGTTGCCGTGATGGTGTCCGGCGTCGTGTAGCCGGGCAGGCCGATGGTCGGCACGCCGCCGTCGGGCACGTTGTTCTGGTCCACGTGCAGGTAGCTGGCCGTGACGCGCGTCGGCTTGCCGATGCCGAAGGTGACGGTGGGGGCGAAGGCCCAGCGCTTGTTCTTGACTTCATCGCGCGCCGGGTTGCCGCTGTCCTGCGTCATCAGGTTCAGGCGCAATGCCGTGCCGGAATCGCTGTCGAGGACGCGGTTCCAGTCGGCCGTGGCGCGTTTCTGCTTGCCGCTGCCGGCTGTCAGCAGGGAATTGAATTTGTTTTCCATGGTCGCCGTCTTGCTGACCAGGTTGATCGACCCTGTCGGCGAACCGCGGCCGCTGTCCGTGCCCGCCGGGCCTTTCAGCACGTCGATCTGTTCGATATTGAAGACGTCGCGCGAGATGGAGCCGACGTCGCGCACGCCGTCGACATAAATGCTGCCCGACGCATCGAAGCCGCGCATGTACACGGCGTCGCCCGTGTTGGTATTGCCGTTTTCACCGAGGAAGAAGGTGCCGACGCCGGGCGTGTTGCGCAGCGCGTCCGTCAGCGTCAAGGCGCCTTGCTGTTCGATCAATTCCTTCTTGATCACGACGATGGTTTGCGGCGTGTTGACCAGTTCTTCCGTGTACTTGGGCGACGAGGCTTTTTCTGCCTTGAAATCATTTTCCTTGGAACCCACGACCTTGACTTCGTTCAGGGTTTGCTGCGATGCCGGGGCGCTTTGGCCGGCCGGGTCGGCTGCCTGGGCAGCGACGGGCAGCAGCATCACGGCCAGGGCGGCGCCGAGGTGCTGGTTGAAACGGGTGGGGGCGTGTTTGCGGCTCTTGATTGCCATCTTGCTCTCTCGATAGGTCATGGGTTGGTTCCTGGCTGGCGCTGCCGCAGCGGTGCAATCGCACGCGGGCACATGGCTGGCGGTGGAAACGGGTGGTGAGACATTGTAATAATCGGGCGCTATTTCGTAAATGAGAATCGTTATCAGTCTCGTTTACACAACGCTTTCCCTGTGCTGGGAAAAAAACACTGTCATGCCGCATGAATGCTTGCTTTGCTGGCAGGCGGCTGCTACGCGCGCAGGCGCCGCGCAGCGGGAGTATGATGAGCAACCTTTACAAATTGGCTTCCAGCATGCTCCACACTCCCGATGCTTTTCTTCCCCTGATCGATGCGCCGGAACCGGCACCGGCCGCCGCCGACACCGTCACGTTTGTCTTCCACCGGGGGCGGTTGTTGCTGCAGGCGGCGGACCTGTCCCTGCCGACGCCGGCGCAGCTGGCCGCCCTCGATATCGACCTGGGCCGCGCCCAGCCCGTGGGCTTGTGGCAGGGCCGTTATTGCCAGACCGTCTGGAGCGACGACGAGCGCCTGCCTGCCGGCAGCGCCCTGGCGTATCACGGCTTGCGCGCGCTGTTCAATGCCGTCGACGATAGTTTCCTGGGCTTGGCCAGCCGTGCCGTGCAACTGGCCGAATGGGCCCGCACGCACCGCTTTTGCGGCGTGTGCGCCACGCCGATGCAGCGCGCACGCGGCGAGCGCTGCTTCAAGTGCGCGGCCTGCGGCATGCTGGCGTATCCGCGCATCTCGCCAGCCATGATGGTGCTCATCCGCAAGGGGGATCAGGTCTTGCTGGCCATGCACAAGCATTCGCCATCGCAGCGTTTCAGCCCGCTGGCCGGTTTCCTGGAAGCGGGGGAATCGATCGAGGAAGCCGTGCACCGCGAAGTGATGGAAGAGGTGGGCTTGCGCGTGCACAATCTGCAGTATTTCATGAGCCAGTCGTGGCCGTTCCCGCATTCGCTGATGATCGCGTTTACGGCTGATTATCTGGATGGCGAGATTCGCCTGGACGAGAACGAGATCGCCGAGGCGCGCTGGTTCGGTCCCGGCGACGCCTGGCCGGAAGCGACGTCCAGCGTATCGATTTCCGCGCTGCTGGTGCGCGCCCACCGCCCGCCCGCGCCATAGGCAAAGCAATGGCCGCCGGGGCAGCCTGTCACATTTTCTATATACTGGCGGCAATTGCAAATTTTAGGGTGGTTTAGCATGTCTCAAGAAGAATTCTCCGAAAACGACTGGCGCCGGCTGATCAGCAGCTTTGGCGAAGATCCGCAGCGTCCTGGCCTGCTGGAAACGCCGGCGCGCGTGGCGAAAGCCTGGAAACACTGGACTTCCGGCTATGGCCAGGACCCGGTCGACCTGCTGAAAGCCTTCGAAGACGGCGCGGAACAGTACAACGAGCTGATCGTCGTGCGCGGCATCCCCGTCTACAGCCATTGCGAACACCACCTGGCGCCGTTCTTTGGCAAGGCCACCATCGGCTACGTGCCGAACGGCAAGATCGTCGGCCTGTCGAAACTGACGCGCCTGGTCGATTGCTTCTCCAAGCGCCTGCAAGTGCAGGAACGCATGACGATGCAGATCGCCAATGCGCTGATGGAAGTGCTGGAACCGAAATCGGTGGGCGTGGTCGTGCGCTGCCGCCACCTGTGCATGGAAAGCCGCGGCATCCGCACGCCGGGCGAAGAGACCATCACCTCGGCCATGCTGGGCGAGATGCAGCCCAACCTGGCGCTGCGCACGGAATTCCTGGCGCTGGCACGCGAAAGCTGATTTTCGGCGACGATGCGGGATGAAGGCGGCTGATGCCGCCTTTTTTCATGCGCGTCCGGATTCCCGTTCCGCCAGGTAGCGCGCCGGCGGCTTGCCCACCGCCTTGCGGAACATGGTGACAAAGCCGCTGGTGTTTTCATAGCCCAGCTCCAGCGCCACGCGCTTCACGCTGTGGCCTTGCGCCAGGCGCTGCAAGGCAAGGATGACGTGCAGTTGCCGGCGCCAGCGGCCCACGCTCATGCCCATTTCTTCCAGCGACTGGCGGGTCATGCTGCGCTCGCTCATGCCGATGCGGCTGGCCCACTCGGCCAGGGTGCTTTTATCGGCCGGCTGCGCCAGCAGCAGGGCGGCCAGGCGGCGCAGGCGCGCATCGCGCGGCATCGGCAGATGCAAGTCTTCCACGGGCGCGGCCGCCAATTCATCGAGCAGGGTGGCCACCAGGCGTTCCTGCGCGCCATGCAGCGCGGTCAGGGTGGGAAAACCGGCCGCCTTGGCGATCAGTTCGCGCAACAGCGGCGAGATGGCCAGGGTACAGCAGACGGCGGGCAGGGCCGGCGCCGTGGCCGGCTCGACAAACAGGCAGTAGCACTCGGCCTCGCCCACGCCCTGCGCCGCATGCATCATGCCGCCCGGTATCCACACGGCGCACTGGGGCGGCACGATCCACACGCCGCTTTCTACTTCGCAATGTATGACGCCCCGCGTGGCGTACAGCAACTGCCCCTTGCGGTGCCGGTGCGGCGCCTGCTCCGCATCCTCCGGCACGCTGGCCAGGCCCACGGCCAGCAGGGGGCGCAGCACGCCGTCGACATCGAAATCGATGATGGAAGCGTCGGCGTCTAGGCCCAGGCGGGCCGTCAGCATGCTGGGCAGGAGGGGATGGGGCATGGCAAGAATTTGGCTGGATTGAATAATATGGTGGCTATTTTATGCAATGACGTTCGATGCCGCCACCGGTATCGTATGCATATCCGCAGCCCCGCTTCAACGGCAACCGCCGCCGCCCGTGTTCTGATGAAGGCCAGGAGGAACGGCAACCCCCTTGAAGGAGTCACCCCATGCAACTTGATTTTTCCACATTCCCCCTCGTCTGGATGCGCCGCGAAGCCGCCTCCGGCGTCCCGCCCGAGGTGCTGTTTGCCCAGTTCGACGCGCTGCTGGCGCGCCGCCAGGCGTTTGTCATCCTCAGCGAGGAAGGCTTCGATGAAGACGGGCATGAACACCCGCAGGAAGAGCGCAAGCGGGCGTCACTGTGGATGAAGCAGAACAAGGCCGCCATCCGCGCCTACATCCAGGGCATGGTGCTGGTCGAACCGAGCGCCGCCAAGCGCCTGGCCGGCAAGGCCTTTGCCGTCATGTTCGGCAAGTTCTGGGGCTACCCCCTGCATTTCGGCACCAGCCGCGACGACGCGCTCGACATCGCCCAGCATTTGCTCAAGGCATGGCTGCCGTCAAGGGACGGCTGACAAACTCAAGAGCACCTGACAAAACCGTAGCGAGCGGCAGTGATTTGTGGCTAAGAAGCGCAACCGTACTTCTAGTACGGTGAGCATCGCAGGCCGCAAAGCGCGCCGCGCAGTAGGTTTGGTCAGGTGTTTTAGTAGCGGTAGTCGTTGACGAAATGCTTGGTGAAGTTGTACTTGCTGCCGCCGTCGAGCAAGTCGACCAGGCGCTTCGGTGCCGAGGCCGACATGAAGGCGTCGGCCGCGCCGCCCGTGCTGCGAAATTTCATGCCGGGGCTGAGGATCTGGTTGGCACCGATTTTCAAATGCTGGAAGCTTTTCGTCTTTTCATTGTTGAGGATGAAATGCAGTTCCTGCTTGAACGTCAGGAAGGGAATCTTCAGCCACCAGCCTTCGTCCGTGCCATAGCTGGCGACGCTGGCAAAGTGCGTGTTCTTGTCCGTCAGGGTGGGTTTGCCCAGGCGGTCATTGATGCGTTTCATGGCTTCATTCTTGGTCATGCTGTGCTTTCGTGATTCATCGTGTATCCGGAGCGCATTTTGACACACGCGCGCCGCCCCCGGCTGCCGCGTGCTGCCTTATCTGCGGGCTTTTTAGTGCAATGCAGCATCAATTCTCATCAATTGTCGCAACGCATTAACAACACCGGGCAAAATTCATTGCTTTCCGGCATTGTAAATATCGGTAGATCGAGCGTATGCTGGAGACGTCAGAACGGTGCCGCCAGAGTGCCGTCGCCGCCGCATTTCCGGCCGTAGCGCCGGATGCGGACTTGCCCCCTTCGCCGCACATACAGTTGGAGACAGCCACATGAAGAAATTGACGTTCCAGCAAAAGTTATGGATTCCCCTGATTTGCAGCCTGTTATGCATCACCGTCATCTTCGTCTATAACGCCCTGGAAATCCGCAAGATCCGCATCGAGGAGCGCAGCGCCGACTTGAGCAACGCTGCCGACCTGGGCCTGGGCGCCGTCAAGATGTTCGGCGACCTGGCCGCCAGCGGCGCGCTGACGCAGGAAGAGGCGCAAAAGCAGGCTACCGCCGTCATCAAGAGCATGCGTTTTGGCGACACGGGTTATTTGTCCATCATCAATCTCGATGCCGTGGTCGTCATGAACCCGGCCGCGCCGCAAACCAACGGCAAGAACATGTCGGATTTCAAAGATGCCAACGGCACTTATCTGTACCGCGACATCGTGGCCGTCGGCAAGAGCGAGACGGGCAAGGGTTTCGTCCACTATCATTTCCCCCGTCCCGGACAAAAGAATGCCGAGCCGAAGATGAGCCGCGTGGTGGCCTACAAGCCGTGGGCCTGGACCATCGTCGTGGGCGTGTACATGGACGATATCGACGCCGCCTTCCGCCAGTCGCTGATCACTTCGCTGGGCGTGCTATTGGTGGTGTGCGGCTTGCTGGCGGCCGTCGTCGTGGCCATCAACCGCAGCCTGCGCCACGCGCTGGGCGGCGACCCCGAATATGCGGCCGAAGTGGCGGAAAAGATCGCCAGCAATGATTTGAGCAGCAGCGTGCGCACGCATGCGAATGACCGCCACAGCGTGCTGTACGCCATGAAAACCATGCAGACAAACCTGGTCGATGCGATCAGCGAAATCCGCCACAGCGCCGAGACGATCGCCACGGCATCGAGCGAGATTGCCAGCGGCAATATGGACTTGTCGGCGCGCACGGAAATGCAGGCCAGCTCGCTGGAAGAAACGGCCGCCTCGATGGAGGAATTGACCTCGACCGTGACGCAGAACGCGGGCAATGCCGTGCAGGCGAATGAACTGGCGCAGTCGGCCTCGGCCGTGGCGCGCCAGGGCGGCGCCGTGGTGGCGCAAGTGATCGGCACCATGGACACCATCAACGCCTCGTCGCGCAAGATCGTCGACATCATCGGCGTCATCGACGGCATCGCCTTCCAGACGAATATCCTGGCCCTGAATGCGGCCGTGGAAGCGGCGCGCGCGGGCGAGCAGGGGCGCGGCTTCGCCGTCGTGGCGTCCGAAGTGCGCAACCTGGCGCAGCGCTCGGCGGGCGCGGCGAAGGAAATCAAGGAACTCATCGGCGCTTCCGTCGACAGCATCGCTGCCGGCAGCACCCTGGTGGCGCAGGCGGGCACGACGATGGACCAGGTGGTGGCTTCCGTTTCGCGCGTGACCGACATCATGGCCGACATCACGGCCGCCTCGCACGAGCAAAGCACGGGCATCGGCCACGTCAACCAGGCCATCACGGAAATGGATAGCGTGACGCAGCAAAATGCGGCGCTGGTGGAGGAAGCGGCGGCAGCGGCGTCGAGCATGCAAGACCAGGCGGCCGTGCTGGCGCAGCTGGTGGCGCGCTTCAAGCTGTCGGCGCACGAGGGCGCCGCCGCGGCACCGCGCCTGGCGGCAAGCGCGGCTGCCGCGCCGCGCGCCGTGGCGAAAAAATCGCTGCGCAGCCTGGCCGCGCGCTAAGGTTTTACTGGGCTGGCGCCGCCGCCTGCGGCGCCGGCTCGAATGTCAGCTTGTCATCGACGACGACGAATTGCCCGACTGGCTGGCCCAGGTCGGCTTTCGGGTCGTTTTCCATTTCCGTCAGCTCATTGCAGGTATTCGTTTCCGCCTGCCACAGCTGCTTGCCCATGCGGATGTTCCAGAGGCCATCGCCAGCCGCAAACAGCTCGACCGTGATGTCGGCCGGCGCGTCCGTCGACAGGGTATGCAGGCGCTGGCATTGCGGCAGATTGGTCGCCATCAGCTGCACTTCCACCGTATCTTGCCAAAAATAACGCTGCTGGCGGCGCACGGTCAGGGAATGGTCCTGGCCATCGAACATGTAGATGGCGAAGTCCTGGACACAGCCTGACAGCAGGACGGAGAGCATGACGATCAGGAGTTTGCGCATGGTCGGCTTTCTTGGTGGGTGCTGGGAATGTCGGGATGCCTGCGTGACGGCGCGAGTGGGCGCTTGCCCTGCCGCGGACGCCGTCTTGTTTTTCGCTTACGTGGCATTATATCCATGCACACCAGTTGCGGCGCGACAATATCCACGCGCGCGCCACCGGCAAGCCTCGTCCCCTACCGACACTGAAAGACCACGATGATCGATCTTTATTATTGGACCACGCCCAACGGGCACAAAGTGACGATGTTCCTGGAAGAAGCGGGCATCCCCTACAACATCATTCCCGTGCATATCGGCAAGGGCGAGCAATTCCAGCCCGAGTTTCTCGCCATCGCCCCCAACAACCGCATTCCCGCCATCGTCGACCAGGCGCCGGCAGATGGCGGCGCGCCCTTGTCCCTGTTCGAATCGGGAGCGATTCTGCAATACCTGGCCGAGAAAAGCGGGCAATTCCTGCCGGCCGACGTGCGCGGGCGCGCCGAGGTCATGCAATGGCTGTTCTGGCAAATGGGCGGCCTGGGCCCCATGGCGGGACAGAACCACCATTTCGTGCAGTACGCGCCGGAAGCCATCGATTATGCCATCACGCGCTACGTCAACGAAACCAACCGTTTGTATGGCGTGCTGAACAAGCGCCTGGCGGACCGCGCTTTTGTTGCCGGCGACACCTATTCCATCGCCGACATGGCGATTTACCCGTGGATCGTGCCGCACGAGCGCCAGCGCCAGAAGCTGGAAGATTTCCCGCACCTGGCGCGCTGGTTCGCGGCCATCGCCTCCCGCCCGGCCACCGTGCGCGCCTATGCGCGCGCGGCCGAGGTCAACGTGCAGCCCACCGTCAGCGGCGACGCGAAAAGCGTGCTGTTCGGGCAGACGGCGAAGACGCTGGGCTGACCTCGCTGCTTCTTAATTGCCACGATAGGTGGAAAAACCGAACGGACTGAGCAGCAGCGGAATGTGATAGTGCTGGTCGGTCTTTTCCACGTGAAATTGCACGGGGATTTCCGGGAAAAACGTTTCCTGTTTCAGCCGTGCATAGTGCTCGCCCGTCTTGAAGACGATGCGGTAGTCGCCCGCCTGCATGGGCGTTTCGGCCGGATACATGGCCGTGATGCGCCCCTGCGCATTCGTCACGCCGCTGGCCAGCTGTTGCCAGCCAGTTCCCTGCTTTTGCTCCAGCGTGACGGTCACGCCGGCCGTCGGCTGCCCGCTTTGCAGGTCGAGGATGTGCACGCTCAAGGGATTGGCGGCCACGGCCATGCCGGACAGGCTGGCGAAGGCCAGGGCAGCGGTGATTTGTTTAATTTTTGTCATCGTCATGTCTTTCACAGGGTGGGGGAATCGAGTTCGGGGAGGGCGGCCAGGGCGGCCTGGGCGCAGGCGCGGTCTGGCAGCGCGCCGCCGCCGCCGGCCACGCCGATGGCGCCGACGATTTCTCCCTTGGCGAGCAAGGGCAGGCCGCCGCCCAGCAGCAACAGTTCCGGCACGGTGGCCAGATTGGCCATGTCCGGATGAGCGCGCGCCGCAATGGCCAGCGTTTGCGTATCGTTTTTCGTCGACAAGGCCGTAAAGGCCTTGCGCTGGCTCGCTGCCGTGTTGTGCGGCCCCACGCCATCGGCGCGCTGCACGGCGACAAGATTGCCGCCACGGTCGAGTACGCTGACGGCGATGTGCCGGCCCTGCGCCTGGCACGCGGCCATGGCCGCATTCGCCAGCTTGTTGGCGGCCGCCAGCGAGAGGTCATTGACCTGGCGCAACTGGGCGTGGACGGGGCTGGCCAGCAGGCACAGCAGGGTACTGCCAAAAATAAGGGTTTTCATGTGGCGTCCATGCAAGAGAATGGCGCCAGTATGGCCAGGCTTGCCCTACGAGAAGATGATCGCCGCATGACATTTTTATCATCCGCAGCACCCGGCGTGCGGCGTAAAATGGGCTAACCTCCCACAAGAAAGCCCCCAGCCATGCGCATTCTGGTCATAGAAGACGAACCGAAGACGGGCGACTACCTGCTGCGCGGACTGGCCGAGTCCGGCTTTACGGTGCACCTGGCGCGCAATGGCCGCGACGGCCTGCACATGGCCAGCACGGACACGCCGGATTTGATCGTGCTCGACGTCATGCTGCCCATCATGGATGGCTGGCAAGTGCTGCGCGCCCTGCGTTTATTGCCCGGTGGCGCGGACGTGCCCGTGATTTTTCTCACGGCGCGCGACGAGGTGCAAGACCGCGTGAAAGGGCTGGAACTGGGCGCCGATGATTACCTGGTGAAACCGTTTGCCTTTGCCGAACTGGTGGCGCGCATCCGCACCCTGCTGCGGCGCGGGCCGCCGCGCGAAGACGACGTCATCCGCATCGGCGACATGGAAATCGACGTCATGAAACGCAAGGTCAGCCGCCAGGGCCAGCGCATCACCCTGACAGCGAAGGAATTCGGCTTGCTGCACCTGCTGGCGCGGCGCCAGGGCGAAGTGCTGTCGCGCTCCATCATCGCCTCGCAAGTGTGGGACATCAATTTCGAGAGCGACACCAACGTCATCGACGCCGCCATCCGCCGCCTGCGCAGCAAGCTCGACGACCCGTTCGAGCCCAAGCTGATCCACACTTTACGGGGCATGGGCTATGTCTGCGAATTGCGCGCGCCCGGCATGCCCGACAGCGGCGCCGGCGCATGAAATTCTCGCAACTGCGCCGCTCGCTGACCCTGCGCGTCACGCTGGTCTTCGTGCTGATCGTGGCGCTGGTTTCGGCCGGGCTGGGCATGCACCTGTACCGCTCGTTCGTGGCGGAAATCGAGCGCCGCGATGATATTTTATTGTTGGGAAAACTGCGGCAGATCCAGCAACTGCTCGGCAATGCGGGCACCCTGGATATCATCCGCGAACGGCCCCAGTATTTCCGCGACACCATGAGCGGACAAGAAAATTCCCTGGTCCGCATCGTGCGCGCCGATGGCACGCGTTTGATCGATGTCAACCCGAACGGCGAGACGGTGGCGCATCCTGTTCCTGTGGCCGTCGATGCGCCCGTCACGGCCCGCGACATCGTCAGCTGGACCAGCCGCGACGGCTATCCCGCCAGGGTCGTGGCGGCCAGCGCGCGCATCGGCGAGCCGGCACAGATGGCCGATATTTCCGTCGCCCGCGTGTATGGCGACCGCAGCGCCATGTTTGCCGCCTACCGCTGGCAGATCGTGGTCTCGGTGGCTATCAGCGCGCTGGTGGCGGCGCTGCTGTCGAGCGTGATGTTGTTGCGCGGCTTGCGGCCGCTGCGCAATATCGCCGCGCATGCGGCCCTGGTGCGGCCTGGCAAGCTGGGCCAGCAACTGGAAGCGCGCGGCGCGCCGACGGAATTGCTGCCGCTGATACACGCCCTGAACGCCATGCTGGCGCGCTTGCAGGAAGGCTATGCGCGGCTGTCGCAGTTTTCCGCCGATCTCGCGCACGAATTCCGCACGCCCGTCACCAATCTGCTGGGGCAAAGCCAGGTGATGCTGGCGCGCCCCCGCAGCGCGCACGAGTATGAACAGCTGGTGTCGTCGAATGTGGAAGAGCTGGAACGGCTGTCGCGCATGATCGACAGCATGCTGTTTTTGGCGCGCGCGCAGCAGGAAGAGATGGTCCTGGTCAAGCAAGTCTTGCCCGTGCAGGATGAATTCTTGCGCCTGGCCGATTTCTTCGAAGGCCTGGCCGAAGAGCGCGAGCTGGCGCTGGCCTGCCACGGCAGCGGCACGGTGACGGCCGAGCCGCAACTGCTGCGCCGCGCGCTGGGCAATCTGCTGTCGAACGCCATCCGCCACGCGGCGCCGGGCAGCACGATCTTGTTGCGCTCGCACACGACGAACGAGGGCGTGGAATTGAGCGTGAGCAACCTTGGCCCCGCCATCCCCGCGCGCCACTTGCCGCACCTGTTCGAGCGCTTCTACCGCGCCGACCCGGCCCGCAGCGATTCGGCCGCCTCCACGGGCCTGGGCCTGGCCATCGTCACGGCCATCATGCAGCTGCACGGCGGCAGTGCGACAGTCGCGTCCGATGCCGCCGCCACGACGTTTACCCTGGTTTTTCCGGCGTAATTGACTGGGGTGGTGTCGGATTACGCTACGCTGATCCGAGCTACGCCGCATTCCGGCACAGGGCAGGTCGGATTAGCGAGGCGAAGCCAAGCGTAATCCGACAAGAGCCGTCAATAATATTGTCGGATTACGTGGTCCCGTAAGGTTTCGGGGCCGTCAGCCCATCTCCACCAAAAACTCATGCATGCCCGTATGCGGCAATTGCGCGCAGGCTGGCGCAAAGTGCGGCAGCTGGCCCCACAGCAGCGGGTTGCCGACGATGTACACATAATGCTGCGCGCGCGTCAGGGCCACGTTGAGCAGGTTCGGCGTGGCCGCCGCCCACTGCGCGGCGCCCGCCGTGCTGTCGTCGGCGCCCAGGACCAGCATCACCACGCTTTGTTCCTTGCCCTGGAAGGTGTGCACGGTGCCCACCATCTGGCTGCTCCACTGGCGCAGTTCGCGCGCCGTCGGCGCCTTGCCATAGCCGAGGCGGCGGTCCCAGTCCAGGTCCATGATGCGCGAGCGCAATTCGTTGCGCACGGCCTTGAACGGCGTGATCACATACATGTCGGGCAGCTTGCCGTCGCGGCGGTACAGTTTCAGCAGCACTTCCAGCACGAAATCGAGCTGCACGGGCACCACCTGCTTGTAGCTGACGGCGCCGCCGGCATCGATCCAGCGGCTCGGTCCGCGCGTCAGGCCACGGGCGCCGGCCGGCGGCATGCGCTCGCTCAAGCCGTAGACCATCTTGTCTTCGTAGGCGATGCTGTTGGCCAGCGAGAACATTGGCTCCACGCAGCGGCGGTGCACGCGCAGGGGACTGCCGATCCACAAGGGTTTTTCGCTGCCGGCGCCGACGACGGCGCCATAGCGGTTGGCCTTGTCGGCCAGGGTTTGCACGGAAACACTGCCTGGCGCGTAGCTGCCGTCCTGCGTGTGCGGCGACAGGGCGGACAAGGTCTGCACGAGGCGGCCCGGCACCGTGAACACGGGTTCGATCTGCAGCGGGTCGCCGACGATCACGGCGCGCCGGGCGCGCCACAGGCTGCCCAGCGCCGCTTGTGGCGGTGCCTGGCCTGCCTCGTCGATGAACAGCCAGCCCAGCGATTCGGGGCCCATGCCCTGGAACTGGCGCGCGAACGAGGCAAACGTGGTCGATACGACGGGCACCACCATGAACAGGCTGTGCCACACCATGGCGACATGCGACTGGTCATAGGCGCGCTTGTTTTTCAGCAATTTGGAAACGGCCAGCAAGTTGCCGCCAAAGCCGGGGCCACCCTTTTTCGCCACTTCCGCCAGCCATGCTTCATGCAGGGCCAGGGCCTTGGCGAACAGGCGCGAGCGCAGGCGCGCCAGGGCCGGTTCATGCCACAGGCCGCCGATTTGCAGGGCGTCGCCATCCAGCGCTTCCAGCGAGTCGGGGGCGAGGATGGTGGGGAAGCGCAGGCGCGCCCGGCGCAGCAGTTCCGTGCTGTCATCCCATTCGCGCTGGCGCGACTGCGCCGTGCGCAGGGCGATGTGCAGGCTGTTGCGGGCCCGTTCGCAGCGCGGCTCCAGCTCGCCCTTGAGCAGCAGCTTGATGGCGGAAACGTCGCGCGCGGCCTGGCGCTGCGCCTCGGCGTTGGCGATGACGGCATCCTTGTAGGCGCGCGCCGGGGCCGTGCGGAACAGGCGGGCGAAGAAGCCCGGCTGCGTCAGCGCCACCAGGCGTTCCTCTTCCAGCAATTCCTTCTTGCTGGTCAGCAAGGTGTCCTGCTGCGCCAGCGCGCCGGACAGGGCGCCGTTGGCCGCGTCCATTTCCTGTTCCGCGGCGATCAGCGCCTGCTGGCTGCTGTGGATGAATTCGTCTTGCGTGCAGGTGCCCACGGCTTGCCACAGGGCCGCATATTGTCCCTGCTCCGCCAGGGCTTTTTCCACCACGTGTTCCGTCTCGCGGAACTCGCGCGCCGCCTGGGCGAAGCTGACGCCCTGGTAGCTGGCCAGCCACTGGCGGATATTCTGCGCGTTCGGCGTCTTGCGCGGCGTGCTCTTGTCCCAGTCGTCGTCATAGAAATTGCTGATGAAGCGGCGGCGGTTGGCGCTATTGCCCAGCGCACAGGACATCAAGCCCCAGGGCGCTTCCGCCTCGCCCAGGGCGCGGTTGGCGCCATTGCCGTCGGCGACGACGCGGCGCGCCACGCTGTCGAAATAGCGCGTGCGCGCCCATTCCTTGCCCAGCTGTTTCGGTTTCGGCAAGTCGCCGGATATGTTTTCCACCGCCGCGTTGTTCGACGAGGCGACGACCATTTCAAAGCCCGTCAGTTCCGGACGCAAGCGGGCGATGGTGATGGGGTCGCGCACGCCCTCGAAGGCGACGGCCACCTTGCCGATGAAGGCGTCGGCGGCGCGGTCCAGGCAAGACAATACGCTGGCGCGGCGCACGATGTTGTCGGCGAACAATTCGCGCAGCAAGGTCGTCTTGCCCGTGCCCGGCGGGCCGTTGACGGAAAAGATGCCCCGTTCGTGCAAGCCCGTGCGCGCGCCATGGATGGCGAACTGCTGCATCAGGCTCATGGCGTAGCTGGCGTCTTCCAGCCAGTGGCCGCGGTTCATGTTGGCCGGATTGAGCATGGCGGCCAGCGCCTGGCGTCCGGCCGGGCTGTACAGGTCGATGCGTTCATCCTGCGCCAGCGGCGTCAGGTAGGCGGCCACCGTCGCGGGCAGCTTGCCACCGCGCAAGGTGCGGATGATGTGCTCAAGGTCATCGAGGTAAAAACTGTTGAGGATATCGATGCTGGGTTCCACCGCGTCGCCAAAGTCCAGCGCGCGGTTCTGGCTGGACTCCAGCGTGTCGACATCCGCCACGGCGGCGCGTTTCTTGCGCGTGCGCACTTCCAGCACGGCCAGCGGCTGCGCGCCGGACGGGCGGAAATGCGCCCATTCCATCAGCAGCTCGGCCAGCGCCGCGATTTCCATGCCGGACAGCGGCGACGACACATTGCCCGCTTCGTCCGTGATCTGCTGGGAAGCGCGGGCGGCGGCAAAATTGCGCAGGCTGTCTTGCAGGGCCAGCTGGCTGTCGCTGAAGGCATCCAGGCTCAGGCCGGACCAGTCCGGCGTACGCGCGCGGCCCAGCGCCCACGGCAAGGTCGACACGGAAACGGGATCGAATTGCGGCTCGCCCAGCGCATTGAGGTTCAGGCGGGCAAAGCACGAACGTCCCGGCAATTCTGTTTTTTCCGTGTCGGCCACGCTTTCCGGGCCGGTGGGCGGCGGGCAAGCCTTGTTGATTTCGGTCTTGTCGAAGACGCCGAGGAACAGCGAGAAGCCGTCGATTTCACGGTCGGACGGCACCTGCCACTGCGTGGCGAATTGCGGCGGCAGTTGCGCCAGCTGTTCGCGGTGCAGGAGGCGCACGCTGGACGGGTCTTCAACGTCCGTGATTTGATTCAGGTCAAACGGGATAAAGAATTCGATCTTGTGCCAATACTCCAGGATAGCCAGGAGGCGCTGCTGTTCTGCCTGATTCATGATGACCAATTATTTTGTAAAGCGAGCGGGGATTGTAAAGCGTATGCGCGGCGCGTGTTTTGCACTTTTGCCTATTGCGCGCGCTTTGCCGTAAAAAAAGTGAAGATGACAGACGAAAAAAAGCCAGGCAGCAACTTCCTGCCTGGCTTTCCCGTGAGGAGATGTTGCTGCTAGTTAAAACTCTTCCCATTCGCTCTCGGCGGCGGCATTGCCGCGGCGTGCCGGTGCGGCCGCCACGGCCTTGCGCGCGGC
>CAUSDR010000004.1:0-46766 GCA_963530105.1 uncultured Janthinobacterium sp. | reverse complement strand
GGCCAGCGCCGCGCGCAGCCCGGCCCCGGCGCCTGCCGATGAGTGGGAAAGCTTTTAAGCCGTTTTCGGCGTCTTGCGCGCTGGCTTGCGGCGTTTTGCCGTGGCGGGCGGTGCCGCTGCCTGCTGGCGCAGCTGCCACGCCCGCAAGGCATCTTCATACGCCGCCAGGTCTTCCTGGTACATGTCCAGCACACAAAACGTGCAGCCGCTGTGGCAGCATTCGTCATTGCCCGGCCTGGCGGGCGGCTGTGGTGGCGGGTCGTGTGGCAGGGCGGCGGTGGACATGGTGGCTGAAGTCGGCGGGAAGAGCGTCAAAGCGGGCATCATACGGCATTCCGGCAAGCCGTCGCTGGAACGCTTTTTGCTCAAAAATCACGGTTTCCGTGTACAGTGGCGGTGAATTAGGGTATCGTTTACAGCACTGATATTGTATCTTCTGCGCGCGATGTTCCGCCGGCGCGATCTCCGCCGCCATCGCAGCACACCTCCCCAACGCTCCCGCACTCGCCGTACAGAATGTCCCGGAGCATTGAGGTGCAGCAAGAACGATCATCCATGGCTTGCAAAACGGAGCTGCCAGTGCCCCGAAATGTTGTTTATTGAGAAAGCATGGCTTCCGCAGTGCGGAGGCACACCAGAAAATTTATGTCTGAAACTGAATCGACTCCTACGCCTAGCCCGGCGATTGCCCCAGAAGCGGCGCCTGCCGCTACCCCTATTGCTCCTGTTGCTCCTGCTGCTGCCAGCGTCAGTTTTGCCGATTTTGGCCTCGCTCCCGAAATTTTGCGTGCCTTGACCGAACAAGGGTATACCCACCCGACACCGATCCAGGAACAGGCCATTCCCGTCGTGCTGCAAGGCCGCGACGTGATGGGCGCCGCGCAGACGGGTACCGGCAAGACGGCCGGTTTTTCCTTGCCGATCATCCAATTACTGCTGGCACATGCCAGCAGCAGCATGTCGCCCGCCCGCCATCCCGTGCGTGCGCTGATCCTCACGCCAACGCGCGAGCTGGCGGTGCAGGTGGCCGAAAACGTCAAGGCTTACGCCAAGCACACGCCGCTGCGCTCGACCGTCGTTTTCGGCGGCATGGACATGAAGCCGCAAACCGTCATCCTGCGTGGCGGCGTGGAAATCGTCATCGCCACGCCGGGCCGTTTGCTCGACCATATCGAGCAAAAGAACATCAGCCTGAGCCAGGTGCAGATGCTGGTCATGGATGAAGCCGACCGCATGCTGGACATGGGTTTCTTGCCAGACTTGCAGCGCATCATCAACTTGCTGCCGAAACAGCGCCAGAACCTGATGTTCTCGGCTACGTTCTCGCCGGAAATCAAGAAACTGGCCGGCACTTTCCTCAACGATCCGCTGACGATCGAAGTGGCGCGCAGCAACCAGACGGCCGACAAGGTCACGCAAGTGGTCTACAAGGTGCCGGAAGACCAGAAGCATGCGCTGGTCGCCCATCTGTTGCGCCAGCGCGACTTGAAGCAGGTCATTGTTTTCTCGAATACCAAGATCGGCGCATCGCGCCTGGCCCGCGTGCTGGAACAGGAAGGCATGAGCGCCACGGCGATTCATGGTGACAAGAGCCAGCAAGAGCGCATGGCCGCGCTGGAAGCGTTCAAGAAGGGCGAGATCGACGTGCTGGTCGCCACCGACGTGGCGGCGCGCGGCCTGGATATTTCCGACTTGCCTTGCGTTATCAATTTTGATCTGCCATACAACGCGGAAGACTATGTGCACCGCATCGGCCGCACGGGCCGCGCCGGCGCTTCGGGCGACGCCATCTCGATCTATTCGGACAAGGACGAGCGCCTGCTGGCCGATATCGAAAAACTCATCAAGCAAAGCATCAAGCGCGGCGAACTGACAGGCTTCGCCCCCGCCCCTGCGCGCGGCAGCGACAGCGAACGCCGTCCGCCACGCCGTGCGGAAGGTGGCGAGGCGCGTCCGGCGCGTCCGTCAGACAGCCGCTACGCGGGCGATGCCGCGGCGCGTCCCGCCGAGCGCGGCGCCCGTCCCGCCTTCGGCCCTGGTGCCCGCCGCGAAAAAGCCGATCCATGGTTCCTCAAGCCGTATGAGCCGGCCAAGGCTGCCCCCGTGGCGGCCGTGACGCCGCCGGTTAGCAAGCCCAAGCAGAAGCTGGCGGCCTTGCTGGGCGGCTTGTCGAAGTAATTTGCCTGGTGCGCAAGATGTTTTGTGCAACAAATTGCATGGGGGCGGCCTGCCTCCATGCTACGGCCGGTTGACGACGCTGCCGGGTGCGGCAAGGTGCCCGTGCAGATGTTCGCAGGGTGCCGCGCGGTGGGACTTCTGCTTTACATGATTGTCGTGGGCCAACTGCTTTTTCAGGCAGGCGCCGTTCTATCCCACAATAAGATCGGCATGACTTGCCGAGTCTTCATATCAATATTGATGAATAACAAGCCTTTGGATTTGTTCCGCTCACTTTATTGATTCAATAATTGTTGTTAATTGCAAGTTCTTTTTGTCTTGAATGCGCAGTATCGTGCGCGACTATGAGCAAAATGCTATTGATGTTAAGATTCAATGCAGATCTTGTTGTTACATAATGTTACCAGCTTATTAAAAAGCCCTGACATCTGCGATACTTCCGGACTTAAAGTGCTCCGCACGTCGAAAATGTGGGTAATGATCTAAGGTGGAGACGAGTACCAGTGAGTCAATTGAATAGAATGATGGCGAACGAACGTGGCGCTTTTCTCAAGGAGCGGCAGCCAGAGGGCGCGCTTGCGCCCCGCAAGGCTGGCACGAGCGTGATGCAGTTGGCAAATATTGACGACGATCAGCCTGCTTTTGCGCAAAAAATTGCAATTTTGCTATGCACGTATCACGGCCAGCATTTTTTGGCGGACCAGCTCGATTCTTTTGCCGCGCAAACCTATCCCAACTGGGAAGTGTGGGCTTCGGACGACGGTTCGCTCGACGATACGCATGCCATTCTCGAAGCTTACCAGCAGAAATGGGGCCAGCAGCGCCTGTCCATGCACACGGGACCGGCGCAGGGCTTTGCGGCGAATTTCCTGTCCCTCAGCTGCGACGCCGATATCGTCGCCGACTATTACGCCTACTCCGACCAGGATGATATCTGGGAAGCGGACAAGCTGCAGCGCGCCGTGGAGTGGCTGCGCACCGTGCCCGCCGATACGCCTGCCTTGTACTGTTCCCGGGCATTGCTGGTCGATATCGACAATCAGCCGATAGGCATGTCGCCATTGTTTACGCGGGCGCCGAATTTTGCCAATTCACTCATACAAAGCATTGGTGGCGGCAATACCATGGTATTCAATGACGCCGCCAGGGTACTGCTGCGCAAGGCCGGCAAGGATGTCAACATCGTGTCGCACGATTGCTGGGCATATATGGTGGTCAGCGGCTGTGGCGGCAAGATTTTTTATGATGCGGCCCCTGGCGTCAGGTATCGCCAGCACGAGGGGAACCTGGTCGGCACCAACATCAGCTGGCGAGCGCGCTGGTCGCGCGGTACGCGTCTGTGGAATGGCTGGTTTCGCAGCTGGAATGACCGCAATATCGAATCGCTGCAGCGCCTGTACGGCAGTTTGACGCCGGAAAACAAGCGTATCCTGGACGATTTTTGCAAGGCCAGGCAAACCTGGCTGTTGCCTCGGCTCTGGCTGATGGCCCGTTGCGGCGTGCGCCGCCAGAGCACAGCAGGTAATTTGGCCCTTTTTGTTGCAGCAATTTTTAATAAAATATAAATATGAGTGTGATCGTTACCGGCGGTGCCGGTTTTATCGGCAGTAATTTCGTCCTCGACTGGCTGGCACAATCCGATGAATTGCTGATTAACCTGGATAAGCTGACTTATGCTGGCAATCAGGAAAATCTGTCCGATGTTCAGCATAATCCCCACCATCATTTTATTCACGGCGATATCGGCGATAGTGCGCTGGTCGCGGAATTGCTCGCCAGGCACCGGCCGCGGGCGGTAATCAATTTCGCTGCAGAAAGCCACGTGGACCGCTCCATCCATGCGCCCGGGGCGTTTGTCGAGACCAACGTGGTCGGCACCTTCACTTTGCTGGAAGGCGTGCGTGCCTACTGGAGCGGCCTGGACGCGTCGGACAAGGCGGCGTTCCGCTTCCTGCATGTGTCGACGGATGAAGTGTATGGCTCGCTCGCGCCAGGCGCCCCCGCGTTTACGGAGGAGCACCGTTACGAGCCGAACAGTCCGTACTCGGCCAGCAAGGCGGCCAGCGACCATCTGGTGCGTTCCTACCATCACACATACGGCTTGCCTGTCCTGACGACAAACTGTTCGAATAACTATGGCCCGTATCACTTTCCCGAAAAGCTGATCCCGTTGATGATCGTCAATGCCCTGGCCGGCAAAGCCTTGCCCGTGTATGGCGATGGCCAGCAGATTCGCGACTGGCTGTACGTCAAGGACCATTGCAGCGCCATTCGCCGCGTGCTGGAAGCGGGGCGGCTGGGCGAGGTGTACAACGTGGGCGGCTGGAATGAAAAGCCGAACCTCGAGATCGTGCAGACGATCTGCAGCCTCCTTGATGAGCTGCGTCCGCGTGCCGATGGCGCCAGCTATGCCGCCCAGATCACCTATGTGACGGACCGCCCGGGCCATGACCGCCGCTATGCCATCGATGCCAGCAAGATCGCCCGTGAACTGGGCTGGAAGCCGGCGGAAACATTTGACAGCGGCATCCGCAAAACCGTGCAATGGTATCTGGAGCATGCGGATTGGGTGGATCACGTGCAGTCCGGAACATACCGCGATTGGCTGGCAACAAACTATGCAGGGAGAACCGCATGAAAATTCTTTTACTTGGCAAGAACGGACAAGTCGGCTGGGAACTGCAGCGCAGCCTGGCTCCATTGGGCGAGGTGGTGGCCCTGGCCAGCGACAGCGTGGAATTTTGCGGCGACTTGCGTGACCTGGACGGCATCGCCGCCGCCGTGCGCAGCGTTGCCCCGGACATTATCGTCAACGCGGCCGCCTACACGGCCGTGGACCGCGCCGAGAGCGAAGAGGCGTTGTGCCGCACCGTCAATGCGCTGGCGCCCGGCGTGCTGGCGCGTGAAGCGGCCCGCAGCGGCGCCTTGCTCGTGCACTATTCGACCGATTATGTGTTTGACGGCAGCGGCGAACAGCCGTGGCGCGAGAGCGATCCTACCGGGCCGCTCAGCGCCTACGGCCGGACCAAGCTGGAAGGCGAACAAGCCATCGTCGCGGCGGGCTGCCGCCACCTGATTTTCCGCACCAGCTGGGTGTATGCGGCGCGCGGCAACAATTTCGCCAAGACCATGCTGCGCCTGGCGGCCGAACGGGAGCGCCTGTCCGTGGTCAGCGACCAGATCGGCGCACCAACCGGGGCGGAATTGCTGGCCGACGTGACGGCGCATGCCATCCGCGCCACGCTCGCAGCCCCGGAGCTGAGCGGCATCTATCACCTTGCCGCGGCAGGACAGACGTCGTGGCATAGCTACGCCCGTTTCGTCATCGAATTTGCCCGCCAGGCGGGGCACGCGCTGAAGGTGGCGCCAGAGGCGATCGACGCCGTCGATAGCACGGCTTTTGCCGTGGTTGCCCCACGCCCTAAGAATTCGCGCATGGACTTGCATAAGTTGCAACAGGCATTTGCATTGAAATTGCCGGAATGGCAACTTGGCGTGGCCCGCATGCTGAGCGAATTTCTGGAAAAGTAATCATGCATAAAAGAAAAGGTATTATTCTCGCGGGCGGTTCCGGCACGCGCCTCTATCCGGTCACGATGGCGGTATCCAAGCAGTTGCTGCCCGTGTATGACAAGCCGATGATTTATTATCCGCTCAGCACCTTGATGCTGGCGGGCATCCGCGAGATTCTGATTATTTCAACGCCGCAGGATACGCCACGCTTCGAGCAATTGCTTGGTGATGGCAGTGCCTGGGGCTTGACCCTTACCTATGCGGTGCAGGAAAGCCCTGATGGCCTGGCGCAGGCCTTTATCATTGGCAAGGACTTTATCGGTGACGCGTCGTGTGCATTGGTTCTTGGCGATAACATTTTTTATGGACATGACCTGCAAAAGCAGCTGGAACAAGCTGCCGCGCAGACGAGCGGTGCGACGGTGTTTGCCTATCACGTGCAGGACCCCGAGCGCTATGGCGTCGTCGATTTTGATGCCAACGGCCGCGCCACGAGCCTGGAAGAGAAGCCCTTGGCGCCGAAAAGCAACTACGCGGTGACCGGTCTGTATTTTTACGATAATCAGGTGATCGACATTGCTGCCAGCTTGGCGCCATCGGCGCGCGGCGAACTGGAAATCACTGATGTGAATCGTATTTATCTGGAGCGGGCGCAACTGAATGTGGAAATGATGGGGCGCGGCTATGCCTGGCTCGATACCGGCACGCATGAAAGCTTGATTGAGGCAGGTAATTTTATCGCCACCATTGAGAATCGCCAGGGCCTGAAGGTGGCTTGTCCTGAAGAAATTGCCTATCGCAAAGGTTTTATCAATGCATCGCAGCTGCAGGCATTGGCGCAGCCATTGATTAAAAATGCCTACGGTCAATATTTGCTGCATCTGTCGCAAGACGGGAGCAAGGCGTGAGGCGGCACCATGCCAGCGCCCCCTGTTGCATGGCGTCCCCGTGCCAGGCATGCCGGCTGCCAGGGAGTGCCTGCTGATGCGGCATTTTTCCACTTCTCCCAAGGAAATGGGGGCCAGCCTGTGGCGTAACCGCAGCCTGATCTTTGTGCTGATACAGCGCGAAGTCATCGGCCGCTATCGCGGTTCCGTCCTGGGGATCTTATGGTCGTTTTTTAATCCCGTTTTCATGCTGGTCATCTATACCTTTGTTTTCAGCGTCGTCTTCAAGGCGCGCTGGAATGCCGGCAGCGACTCAAAAACGGAGTTTGCCCTGGTGCTGTTTGCCGGCTTAATCATTTTTAACCTGTTTTCTGAGTGCATTAACCGTGCGCCCGGCCTGGTGACGGCCAACGTGAACTATGTCAAGAAGGTCGTATTTCCGTTGGAGATATTGCCTTGGGTTAGTGTGGGCTCCGCCTTCTTTCACTTCCTGATCAGTCTGGGCGTTTGGCTGATCGCCTATGCGGTGTTGTTTGGCGTACCGCATGCGAGCGTATTGCTGATGCCATTGATCATCTTGCCTGTGCTTTTGCTTATCATGGGATTAAGCTGGATCCTCGCGTCGCTGAGCGTGTATCTGCGCGACGTGGCCCAGTTCATCGGCATGGTCACCACCGTCCTGATGTTCTTGACGCCTATTTTCTACCCGGTTAGTTCCTTGCCGGAAAGTTATCGCCATCTCCTGCTTTTCAATCCGCTCACGCCAGCCGTTGAAATGACGCGCGATGTCTTATTCTGGGGCAAATTGCCCGACCCGGGCATGCTGGTGGGCTATGCGGCGGCGACACTGCTGTTGTCGTGGCTGGGGTTTGCCTGGTTCCAAAAGACACGAAAGGGTTTTGCCGATGTCCTCTGATATCTCGATTCAGGTAGAGGGCCTCAGCAAGTGCTACCACATCTATGACCGGCCCCGCGACCGCTTGTTGCAAATGTTGCGACGCGGGAACAAGCAGTATTTCCGCGAATTCTGGGCATTGCACGACGTGTCGTTTTCCGTCCGCCGTGGCGAGACGGTGGGCATTATCGGCCGTAATGGCAGTGGTAAATCCACGCTGCTGCAAATGATATGCGGGACGGTGGCGCCGAGCACGGGAACGGTGAGTACGCATGGCCGCGTCGCCGCGTTGCTGGAACTGGGCGCAGGCTTTAATGCCGAGTTCACCGGGCGCGAGAATGTCATGCTCAATGCCGCCATCCTGGGCTTTTCCGCGCAGGACATGCAAGCGCGCATGGCGGACGTGCTGGAATTTTCGGAATTGGGCGATTTCCTCGACCAACCCGTCAAGACGTATTCCAGCGGCATGTATGCGCGCCTGGCCTTTTCGATTGCCATCCACGTCGATCCGGACATCCTGATCGTGGATGAAGCATTGTCCGTGGGCGATGCCCGTTTTGTTGCGAAATGCATGCGCCGTATCAAGGAAATCAAGGAGCAGGGGACAACGATCCTGTTCGTCAGCCATGATGTCGGATCGATACGCACGCTGTGCGAACGTGTCGTGTGGCTCGACAAGGGGCGCTTGGTCGAGCAGGGTGACGTATTCCCGGTCACGGGACGCTATATGGAATATATGTTCCAGGATGAACAGACGGAAGAGGAATTGCTGCATGCGGAGATTGCATCAGAGCAATTGTCCAGCCCTGCGGCAAATGCTGAACGGCAAGACGGCCATCCCTTGAGCCTGGCGACGGGCGCACGCGATGTGCCCGATATCCTGCTCGATTCGCGTCCAGTCACGCATTGGGGATCGCACAAGGGCAGTATCGTTTCGGCCGCGGTGCTCGATGCCGACGGCGTGCGCAAGAACGTGCACTACTGGAATACTGCCATCGAGGTTCGTATCGAACTGTGCATCCCTGTGGATATTCCTCGCGAACATCTCAGCGTTGCTTTTTCCATCAAGGACTTGCAAGGAAGCGATTTGATTGTTTCCACAACGCATGATTTTGTAGAGAAAGTTCTTCCCGATGCGGAACAATTTAGCGTATCGTTTCAACTTAATAATTACTTGCTGACAGGGAAATATCTCTTGGTGGCAGCGCTTGAAAATCGACAACACAGCGATATTCATTATTATGAATATGTGGAAGGCGCGCATTATTTTTCCTCTCTGTCCGATGCCCGCCTTTTTGGCCAGTTTCAACCGCCTATTCAGCACTCTATTTTGCTCAAGTAAATGACCGACGCTACTAAAATTAATACCGATAACTATTGGGACGGTCGTTTTTCGACTGATTGGGAAACATTTGACGGCCCGCGCCAGTCGCGTTTCTTTGCGCGTCTTGCCCTCGAAAACCTGCCGCGCTGGCTGTTCGATCAAATCCGCCAGCACGATTTGAGCCTCGTCGATTGGGGCTGCGCGCAAGGCGATGGCACGGATTGCCTGGCCAGCCATGTCGACGCACGCCAGTTGACGGGTGTTGACTTTTCCGCAGTGGCGATTGAGCAAGCCAGCGAGCGCTATCCCGCGCTGCAATTTTTGAATGAAAATTGGCTGGAGGACGGGCAGGCGACGCCGCGGCAATTTGACATCGTTTTTTCGTCGAATACCCTCGAGCACTTCCATGCGCCGTACGAGATTTTGCAGACCTTGGCGCAACGCGCGGGGAAGGCGGTCGTGCTGGCCCTGCCTTATCGTGAAATGGAGCGTATCGACGAGCATTTCTACTCTTTCTTGCCAGAAAATATACCCCACACCTTAGCGAACGGCTTCACGCTGGTCTGGTCGCGCGTGGTGGATTGTCGCACGCTGCCTGATGCCCTTTGGGGTGGCGAGCAGGTGGTGCTTGTCTACGCGGCGCCGGCCTGGCTGGAGCAGCTCAAGTTACGCTTGCTGGACTGCCGTATCGAGCAGGATGATTGTCAGGCACAGATGCGGCACATGAATGCCGAGAGTGCGGAGCTTGTTCTTGTTCGGCAACGACTCGCGGAATCTGCTGTGGAGAATGATGCGCTCAAGGAAAGCGTGGCTGCAGCGCAGGGCACTCTGAACAAGCTGCAGAACGACGTATCCACATTTGCTGCAGAGAACATGCAATTGAAGCAAGATGTGTCGCTGGCCAACAATGCACTTGAAAACCTGGGGCAGTCCGCAGCGGCCCAGCAAGCAGCCCAGCAGGCGGCGCAAAAAGTACTCGACAGCATGCGCAGCACGCGCTCGTGGCGCTTGACGGCGCCGTTACGCTTCGGCGCGCGCATGTGGCGCTATGGTTTGCTCAGTGAAGACCGTCAAAAATTACTGCGTGGCTTGCGCAAGGTTTATCACCGTTTGCCTTTGCCGGACGCGGCCAAGCGCGGCATGGTCAACGCCTACCGGAAAACCGTGGGCAAGTCCTATGTTGCCGTCCGCAAGCAGATGCTGGCAACCGTGCCATTCGAACACCCGGGCGTGCGTCCCGTTGCGCAAACCGGCGATGCGCCCGACTACATCGTATGGGGCGTCATCGACTGGCACTTCCGCCATCAACGTCCGCAGCAACTGGCACAGG
The DNA here is from genome assembly GCA_963530105.1 of uncultured Janthinobacterium sp. Taxonomy (GTDB): domain Bacteria; phylum Pseudomonadota; class Gammaproteobacteria; order Burkholderiales; family Burkholderiaceae_D; genus Janthinobacterium. Next base: position 36,639 of record CAUSDR010000004.1, on the reverse strand, counting down.
CCCTGGCCCTGTCCGGACGCCGCGTCTTTTATGTGTCGGTGAATTTGATCGACGATGCCCGCCCTGGTTTCCAGCAAGAGCAGCTCGACAGCGAGGGGCGCCTGTTCCAGATTCGCCTGCACGCCGAAGGCGCGCCCGTGATCTACACGTCGGCGCCGACGCACGATACTGTCGTGCAGTTGCGCAACGGCCTTGGCGCAGTGCTCGAATGGGCGAACTCGCGCAGCATGGTTTCGCTGGTGGAGCATCCTTTCTGGTACGACATCGCCGCCGTATTGCCCAACAGCCGCGTGGTGTATGACTGCATGGACCATCACGAAGGATTTGGCAACACCGCTGATGCCGTGTTGCAACTGGAGCGGGCCCTGATGCGCAATGCGGATCTGACCATCACGACGTCGGCGTGGCTGGATCAGATCGTTGCCACGCACACTCCGCACCGCGCGCTGGTGCGCAATGCGGGCGAGTTTTCGCACTTTGCGCGCGTACCCGATACGCTTTACGTCGAGCCGCAGGGCCGGCGCATCATCGGTTATTACGGCGCCATTGCCGAATGGTTCGACCTGGATCTGGTGGAAGCGATCGCCATGCGCTTTACCGATTGCTGCATCTTGCTGATCGGCGATGATACCGTCCAGGCCAAGGCACGCTTTGCGCACCTTCCGAACGTGGTCATGACGGGTGAAGTTCCCTATGCCCAATTGCCGAAGTATTTGCATGCCTTCGACGTCTGCCTGCTGCCGTTCAAAGTGATTCCATTAACCCTGGCCACCAATCCGGTCAAGGTATATGAGTACTTGAGCGCGGGAAAACCGGTGGTCTCCGTGGATTTGCCGGAAATGAAGCAATTCGACGATCTGGTGCGCGTGGCGCAGGACAGCGAAGGCTTCCTGTCCGCCATCGATGCCGTGCTGCTGGAGCGCGATGATGCGCAAGCCATTACGCAGCGCCAGGACTTTGCGCGGGAACAAACCTGGACGCACCGCGCCCAGGCACTGATCAGCCATGCGGAATCCGGTGTCCGTGATCCTTTTGTCAGCGTGGTGGTGGTTACCTATAACAATATCGCGTTTACCCGCGCCTGCCTGGCCAGCCTGGAAGAGCATACCCAATATGCGGCAATAGAAATTATTGTTGTGGATAATGCATCTTCCGACGGTTCGCCCGACTTCTTGACGAAGTGGGCGGCCGGTGGTGCGAACCGCAAGCTGATCTTGAACAGCGACAATCGCGGTTTTGCCGCAGCCAACAACCAGGGCCTGGCAATCGCCGGCGGTGACTACCTGGTGCTGTTGAACAATGATACGTATGTCACGCCAGGCTGGGTGCGCACGCTGTTCAAGCACTTGCAGCGCGACCCGTCCATCGGCTTGATCGGACCGGTAACGAACAATATCGGCAACCAGGCCAAGATTCGCATCGAATATGATGGCATGGAACAAATGCTGGTGCAGGCCGGGCGGTATACCCGTGCGCATATCGGCCAGACTTTCCCCTTGCAGACGGCAGCGTTTTTCTGCGTGATGTTCTCGCGCAGCGTGTATGAACGGGTGGGGGATCTGGACGAAGCGTTTGGCCGCGGTTTCTTCGAGGATGACGATTATTGCCGCCGCGTCGAGCAGCTTGGCTTGCGCGTCGTCTGTGCCGAGGATGTGTTTATTCACCATCACTTGTCCGCCTCATTCAATAAAGTGAAAAGTGCCGACCGGCAGAAACTGTTTGAAGACAATAAGGCTACTTACGAAGCCAAATGGGGACCGTGGGTTCCGCATAAATACGACCGCGACGATCAGCGGTAAGCGTTTGCCACAAGCTAAAACAGAAATTCGCACGGCAATGAACGTGCATTAGATAGGAACTATATGTCGAAAATAAAAATTATCTGTGCCGTAGGCACGCGTCCGGAAGCGATCAAGATGGCTCCCGTGATCCTGGCGCTGAAGCAGCAGCCATGGGCGGATGTCCGTGTGCTGGCGACGGCGCAGCACAGGGGCCTGCTTGACCAGGTGTTGGCCTTTTTCGGCATCGAACCCGATATCGATCTCAATATCATGCGCCCCAACCAGGCTTTGACCACGCTGACGGCGCGGTTGTTGCTGGAACTCGATGAGGTGTTGCTGGCAGAGAAGCCAGATGTGCTGTTGGCGCAAGGCGATACGACGACGGTCATGACGGCAGCGCTGGCGTGCTTCTATCATCGTATTCCTTTCGGCCATATCGAGGCGGGTCTGCGCACCTGGGACATGCAAAATCCCTTCCCTGAAGAAGCGAACCGCGTCATTGCCGGCCGGCTTGCGCGCTGGCATTTTGCGCCAACCGAAGGTTCGCGACAGAATCTGTTGCGTGAGGGCGCGCCAGATAGCGATATTATCGTCACTGGCAATACCGTGATCGATGCCTTGCTCATGACGGCAGACAAGGAACTGGAGCTGGGCATAGACCTCGATCCGGTCAAGCGCCTGGTGCTGGTCACCTCGCATCGTCGCGAGAATTTCGGTGCACCGTTCCACAATATTTGCCGGGCGATACGCACATTGGCTGAGCGCAACCCGGATGTGCAATTCCTCTATCCCGTGCACCCGAATCCGAATGTCAAGGATGTCGCGTACGAGGTGCTCGGCGCCAGTAGCAATATTCACCTGTGCGAGCCGCTTGACTATGCACCATTCGTTGCTGCCATGAAACGTTCTTATCTGATTATCAGCGACTCTGGCGGCGTGCAGGAAGAAGCCCCTGCGCTTGGCAAACCAGTATTGGTACTGCGCGACGAGACCGAGCGTCCCGAAGCGGTGGAGCAGGGTGTTGTCAAGCTGGTGGGACCCAATTACGAACGCATCGTTGAGGAGACACAACGTTTGCTCGACGACGAATCGGCATACCGGGAGATGGCGCGCGGCATTTCGCCTTACGGCGATGGACAGAGTGCCGCACGTATTGTCGAGGTGCTCCGCGAGCATTTTGCATGACATGTCTGATTTATGTCTCGCCGCTGCCGTGGAACAGTTTTGCCCAGCGTCCGCATAAATTCGTCGAATGGTTTCATGCGAGACATGCGGGTCCCGTCCTGTGGATTGATCCCTATCCGACCCGTCTGCCTGCATGGGAAGACGTGCGGCGCTTACGTTCCCGCATGGGGTCGGCGCACGCGACCCCGCGGCCTTTGCCGCCGTGGCTGACCGTGCTGCCGGCACCGGCGTTCCCCATCGAACCGTTGCCGGGATCCGGCGTGGTCAATGGTTTTTTGTGGCGGCGGATTCATCAGGCGGTCGAACGTTTTAGTGCGGCCGGACAGTGCCTGCTTGCCTTCGGCAAGCCCAGCAAGCTTGCCTTGCAATTGATGCACCGGCATCCGCAGCTGACGACGCTGTTTGATATCATGGATGACTTCCCAGAGTTCTATCGCGGCATTTCCAGGTTTGCCATGGAGCGCAGCGAGCGTGCCGTGGCAGCCCAGGTAGAACAGGTATTAGTCTCGTCTACGCTGTTGGCCAGGCGCTTTGCCGCCTGCGGGCCGCGCCTGAACATGGCATTGAACGCCTGTGCCATCGAGACATTGCCACCTGTGAAAAATTTACCGGCACGGCCAGCATCGCCCATGCTTGGATACGTTGGCACGATTGCGCAATGGTTTGACTGGGACTTGGTACTTGCGCTGGCTGCCGCGCATCCGTCTGTTCCCGTGCGTCTGATCGGTCCCGTATTTGGTGCCATTCCGGAGAGCCTCCCGGGTAATATTGAATTGTTGCCTGCATGTCAGCATCAGCAAGCCATTAATCACATGCAGGAATTTTCCGTCGGCCTGATTCCCTTCAAGCGCACGGCGCTGACAGCATCTGTTGACCCAATTAAATACTATGAATACCGGGCGCTTGGCTTGCCTGTGTTATCGACACGATTTGGCGAAATGGCCATGCGAGAAGATCAGCCCGGTGTCTTTTTAGCGGAACAGAACAGCAATCTGCAACAACTGGTCGAGCAGGCACTCGTCTACCGGGATACGCCCGACGCGGTGCAGGCTTTCAGGGGCCAGCATTCCTGGGAGGCACGCTTTGATGCCGCAGGAATTTCCTTCTAGATAAACATACGCTTTTGTTGTATTTTTTGTAATATTTTTGGTGTGAAACGTGAACGAAAACAAAGCAAAAATTGCTGTAGTAATTCCCAGCTATAAAGTTCGTGAGCATATTCTCGGCGTGATTGCAGGTATCGGCGCGGAAGTGACGCGCATTTATGTGGTCGACGACTGCTGCCCTGTCCAATCCGGCAAGTTTGTGGAAGAGAACTGCGTGGACGAACGCGTTGTTGTATTGCAAAACCCGGAAAATCAAGGTGTCGGTGGCGCCGTCATGACAGGTTATCAGGCCGCCATTGCCGATGGCATGGATATCATGATCAAGATCGATGGGGACGGCCAGATGGATCCGGCCCTGATCCCATCCTTTATCGCACCTATCGTCAATGGTGAGGCTGACTATACCAAGGGCAACCGGTTTTATGATCTGGAAGAAATCCGCGCCATGCCCAAGGTTCGCCTGTTTGGGAATGCAGTGCTTTCCTTCATGACAAAATTATCGTCGGGATATTGGGATTTGTTTGATCCGACGAATGGCTATACCGCGTTACACCGCGATGTCGCACGACGTCTGCCATTTAAAAAAATTAGCCGCCGTTATTTTTTTGAAACAGACATGCTGTTCCGTCTTAATACTCTACGCGCCGTTGTCATTGATGTTCCTATGGATGCCAAATATGGTGACGAGGTCAGTGGCCTAAAAATTTCCAGCATCGTCGGCGAATTCCTGCTCAAGCACATACGTAATTTTTCGAAAAGAATTTTTTACAATTACTATTTGAGGAATATGTCGCTCGGTTCGATTGAGTTGCCCCTTGGCATATTGTTGCTGATTTTCGGTGGCGTGTTTGGTGCGGCGCACTGGTTTATTTCAGCGCAGACGGGCGTATCCACACCCGCGGGAACGGTGATGTTGTCGGCCATGCCCGTCATTGTCGGCCTGCAGCTGGTATTGGCGTTTCTGTCCGAGGATATCTCGTCTGTACCACGTCGTCCCGTCCATCGTTCCGCCAGCGTCGAACGGCATTCAGGATGTTGATACGCAAGCAGTTTCTTTTCTTTGTCTGTGTCGGCTTGCTGTGTGCGGGGATCGACATCCTGATGGCAAAGCTGCTGGTGCATGCCGGCGTTCACTTCGGCGCCGCCGTATCGATCGGTTTCTTGTCCGGGCTGTTGGCAAACTATGTGTTGCATGCCAAAGTGACCTTCCGGGCGGTGAGTTCCAGAGCGACGATATTGAAATTTGCTGTCGTCGTTGCGATTAATTATGTCATCACGATGATTTTCTCCTCCGTGTCGGTACAATTGACTGGCGATTTTATGGCAGGCAAGGTGCTTTCTCTGCCTGTTGTCGCAGTTAACGGTTTTCTCTTGAGCAGATATTGGGTATTTCGATGATTACTTTTTCGCCCGTGCAGGTAGACGCAGAATCGCTGCTGCGCTATGAAGCGCTATTTACGGCATGCTTTTCCAGGCAGGATAAATTCGCACCGCGCGCCCTGGCGTGGCTGTATGCGCACAATCCAGACGGCCAGGTGGTTGGCTTCGATGCGTTTGATGGCGATGTGCTGGCCGCGCACTATGTCTGCATACCGGCTTCCTTGAGGGTCAACGGGAGCGTGCAAAAATCCTTGCTGTCGTTGAATACCGCCACGCACCCTCAATATCAGGGAAAAGGATTATTCACCAAATTGGCTGAAATGACTTACCAGGCGGCGGCAGAACAAGGCTACTCCAGCGTATATGGTGTGGCAAATGCGAACAGTACGCCTGGTTTTGTGCGCAAGCTTGGTTTTCAGCTGGTGCAGCCGCTTGAGGCGAAGGTCGGCGTGGGATCGCTCGGCCTGGATTGGGAGCGTGCGGCAAAAGATGCCCAGTTTAAACGCGTGTGGAGCCAGGAATCCCTGGACTGGCGCTGTGCGAACCCGGTAAACCGGGTGCGCAGCAGCAACGCGCATGCGCACATTGCCATTCATGCCCCGGCATTTGGCAATGTCCTGCTGGCTTACGCCGAATTGCCCTCTACTCTCGCTTATCGCGCCGCGCAACAAGCCAGGCCGTCACCGCTGCGCCTGTATCTTGGATTGACGCCAAAATCGGCTGGTGGTCTGCGATCCTACATGGATATTCCTCAGCGTTTTCGTCCATCGCCGCTGAATCTGATTTTCCGGCCGTTGTCTACGCAGGACAGGACACTGGAATCAGGAAGCATTTTATTTTCGTTCCTGGATTTCGATGCTTATTAAAAAGAATGAACGGGAAATGCCTGCCGCCGGGGGGGATGATGTAGCAGTGGCACTGTTCCTTTTCGCCCATCAGGATGATGAATTTGCGATTTTTCAGAAAATTGCAGAGGAAAAGCAAAAGGGCCGGCGCGTCGTCTGCATCTATTTCACCAGCGGTGTGCCCGCAGGCGGCGATGCCACCCGGCGCAATGACGAATCGCGTGGGGTATTACAGGAATTCGGTATCGCTGCCGGTGATATCCATTTCGCCGGCGAGCAACTTGACATTCCGGATGGCGGCTTGCAGGAGCATATCTTCGCCGCAGCCGATTACCTGGAGACGCAGCTTGATCTGATAGGCACGCCTGCCAGCGTCTATCTCCTGGCGTGGGAAGGCGGGCACCCAGACCATGATGTCCTGCATGCCTGTTCCCTGCATGTATTGCATGACCGCGGACTGCTGCCGCTGGTGCGCCAGTTTGCGCTTTACAATAATTATCATTGTCCATGGCAGTTTTTTCGCGTCATGTCGCCATTAGCTGCGAATGGGCCGGTCGAAGCGACGCCAATCTCTTGGCGGCAGCGCATACGTTTCCTGTCGTATTGTCTGAGGTATCCGACCCAGCGTGTCACCTGGATAGGCTTATTTCCTTTTGTATTGTGGCATTTCGTCTTGAATGGACGGCAGCAGGTACAGGCGGCCAGCATCGCCAGAATCGGGCAAGCCCCGCATGGCGGCACCTTATATTACGAAAAACGCCAATTCTCGACCTGGAAAATGGTAGATGCCAAGCTGAAACAATGGCTTGCCGCGCGTTCCTGATGTCCATGACCTGACCGCATTGCGAGCGTGATATAAGCGACCGTCCCATTATTTTTTCCATCCTTCTCATGTCCATTTTTAAAAATCATCATTCAGCCAAAAGAGTCGAATACCTGAAGCTTGCCCTTTTGGTGATGGCCTTGCTGCTTATTCCTGTCGGTATTGCTGCCAAGCCATCAGAGTTCCAATTCTGGAATGGCAGCATGTTGAACGACTTGTCCATATGGGTTATATCTTGCAGTGCTGTGGCGCTTCTGTTGCATTATTGCCGCGTTCGCAACAAGGTGGCGATCCTGAGCGGGTTCGTACTGTTGTATTTGACTATCGGCATTGGCTGGGGGCAGAGCCTGGCCGTGGCCTATTTTGTGCTCTCTGCTTATTGTTGCGGCCGCGTGATTTTGTATTTGTCCTTCAAGGCGGAGCGCGCGGATCTTTTGCTGAAGGAGTCGCTGATAATTGGCCTGGGTTGCCACCTGGCGGCGTTTGGCGTGTTAATACATTTTCCTTATAATAATCTGGGCGTGTATGCAGGCATACTGAGTTTGCCTATCCTGCTAGCGTGCTTGTTGAAATTCCATGTCATTTATGGAGCGCAAGTGCCGGCCCTGCTGGCGCGGAATCGTCGTATTGCCGCCAGTGCCAGTTATCCGCTGATGGTGCTCCTGATCTGCCTGGCTGGCTATATTGCGCGCTTTGCCCTTTTTCCTTCACTCGCCTACGATGACAATGCGACGCACTTGCGCATGTGGACCGTCCTCGCGGATCGCCAGATCTATGATTTTGATGTGCGTTCGCAAATCTGGGTGGTGGCGCCCTTTGCCGTCGATTTGCTGCATGCGGTAGTGTCCCTGCTGGCACAAACCGATGCCCGCCCGGCGATGAATCTGGCACTGGCCGGTTTTCTGCTATGGGGCATCTGGCGCTTGACTGCCCTGGTCAATCATCACGTCAACCAGCGCTTGCTGGTGCTGGCATTGTTTATCACCACGCCTATTCTGACGGTTTTGTTGTCAAGCTTGCAAACGGAGCTGATGCTGGCGCTGCTGGCGGTAGCGGGAACCCTGCTGGCGCTGGAACGGCAAGCGGTTTTTTCTGCCGCTCGTCTGGCGGCGATTCTCATGGTCGCCGCGATGTGTGTTGCCACAAAGCTTCCCGGTGCAGTGCTGGGCGTTGCATTGCTGGGCACTTATGCGGGTGAATTGTATTTGCGCCGGCGGCAGCGCATTGCGGTGCCGATCTGGCCGCAAGTGCCCGGCCTGCTGTTCATTGTGGCGCTTGCCGCTGTTGTCGCCTTCCATTCCTATGTGTATGCCTACCATGTGACTGGCAATCCGGTTTTTCCTCTGTATAACGGCTACTTCAAATCGCCATTTTTTGGACCATACAACTTCCTTGATATGCGTTACGTCAAAGGGGTGTCTTTCCAGAGTTTGTGGAATTTATTTTTCAACACATCAGCGCATTACGAGTCGAAAAATTACGTTGCCGGTTTCCAGTACCTTTTGCTGTTGCCACTCGCATTGCTCGCGTTGCTGGTCTATGGCCGCAAACGTTCCGCCTGGCGCATTGCCGTTCCCATGTTGATTTTTGGCGTGGTAATGTTTTCTGCAATGCAATATTGGCGTTATCTGTTCCCTATCTTGCCCTTGGCGTCGGTTTTGCTTGGCGCATTGTTTTATCGAGGCCATGTAACTGCCCGCTCATCCTGGCATCGCCATGGCGTGGCTGCGGCATTGATCCTTTTTGGTGCGGTGAATATTTACTTTTTGCCAGGTATCAATTGGTACTTCAATATTCCATTGCAGTCCATGTATAGCCAGGCCCAGCGCAACGCAGTCGTCGAGAAATACCTGCCGGAACAAATCTTTAATGCGCAATTGAACCGTGATGCGCCGGGTGCCCGTGTGCTCTTTGCCAGTACGCGCCCGACCGGGGCAACCTTGAGTGCCAGCCCTGCCTATCTCAACTGGTATTCGCCAGAAATACAGAGCAAGGCAGATGCGATTCAATCACCTGAACAACTTGCTGTGTTTCTGAAGCAAGAGAATATTCGTTTTGTGTACTGGAATCTTGCGGAGCCGTTTGATGTGCAAAGTCAGTTTGCACGTTTGCTGGGCAATCACCTCAGCCGCTTCGCTGTCCCTCTGCAACTGAAAGGCCCCATCGTCATGTACCGTCTGCAGGAGATGCCGGTCGCGTATACGCCGGTGCTCGATATCGCCGATTTCCGCGCGTACGGGCCGGAAGCGGCAAAGAGGGATTCCAAACTGACAGCCGATGGGAAAATGCTCGTATCCAACCTTTCATTTGCAGTAGAAGACTTTGCAACTGGCTCGGCACAATCCGCACGGTATGCCGTTCGCATGGCTTGCCCTGCCAAAACGGGCAGCTTGATCGCGCAAATCAACTGGAGTGTCGGCGAGCCTTATTATCGCCTTGTGCAATGTAATCAGGATGCGATCGAGATGGAAGAGTCGGTGCCAGTCCCTGTCGGGGCCGAGCGGGGCGTGCTATACCTGACGAGCCGCGATACTGATTACTTGTTGGTAAAACAGGTTTCCGTGTCCCTGCGTTAAGAGCAGAAAAAACAATGGGAGCTGCTGCTCCCATTGTTGTCTGACGGCTAGCGCATGGCCGCCAGCAAGAATTTCATTTTCCGTAACAATGCGGGCACGACACCTCATACACGTACTCCGGCGCCAGTTGCTGGCGCGGCGTGACGACGGCGCGGCAGACGAAGCATTGCACGGTTTCCGTCGGTTCCAGCTTCGGGTTCAGCGCCGTGCGGTAGTCGAAGACGAAGCAGTCGCCCGTGTAGTGTTCGCCGCCCACTTCCTCGAAATACTTCAGGATGCCGCCGTCGAGCTGGTACACGCTGTCGTAGCCGATTTCCTTCATGTGGATGGCAGCCTTTTCGCAGCGGATGCCGCCCGTGCAGAAGGTGACGACGGTCTTGCCTTCCAGCTCGTCCTTGTGCGCGGCGGCCACGGCCGGGAATTCCGTAAACTTGTCGATACGATAATCTAGCGTGTTGTTGAAGGTGCCCACGTCCACCTCGAATGCATTGCGCGTTTCCATCATGACCACGGGTTTGCCCGCATCGTCGACGCCGGCATCGAGCCAGCGCTTGAGCGTGTGCGCATCGACGGACGGCGCGCGGCCCAGTTCGGGTTTGATCAGCGGCATGCGCATGGTGATGATTTCTTTTTTCAGCTTCACCAGCATGCGCTTGTGCGATTGCTCATTCGACAAGCTTTCCTTCCACTCCAGGTCGGCCAGCCTGGCATCGCTGCGCACCCAGGCAAGAAACGCATCGATATGCTCGCGCGTGCCCGAGAGGAACATATTGATGCCTTCCGGCGTCAGCAAAATCGTGCCTTTCAAGCCCAGCGCCAGGCATTGCTCCTGATACAAGGGGCGCATGGCTTCCGTATCGTCCAGCGTGATGAATTTATACGCTGCAATATTGACAAAAGTGGCGGCGGGCGTGGCGGCCAGCGGGCTGGCGGCGGCGGAAACGGAGGATGTGGCTTGCATGATGGCGATCGGGTTAGACTGAACAGCCGATATTATAAGCCCGTCGGGCCAGGCGGGATACCCGGCCAGTACCCGCGACGCGGTAGAATAGACCCCATTGAATTTTGCAGGATTGGTACATACAGATGGAAATGGTAATGCAAGAGGCCGGCGCTCCGGCAGGTGCACCGCAAGCGATGCCGCAAGCCCCGCAAGGACCCGCATTCGTGCATTTGCGCGTGCACTCGGAGTATTCGATCGTCGATGGCCTGGTGCGCATCGACGACGTGGTGAAGGCGGCCGCCAAGGACAAGCAGGTGGCGCTGGCCGTCACCGACCTGTCGAACCTGTTTGGCATGGTCAAGTTCTACAAGGAGGCGCGCGGCAAGGGCATCAAGCCCATCGTCGGCGTCGACGTGTGGATCACGAATGACGACAACCGCGAAAAACCATCGCGCCTGCTGTTGCTGGCAAAGAACCGCATGGGCTACCTGCAGCTGTGCGAACTGCTGTCGACAGCCTGGCTGACCAACCAGTACAAGGGCCGCGCCGAGCTGCGCATCGAGTGGCTGCAGGCGCTGGCGACGAACACCTATGACCTCTATCCGGGCGAAAGCGCGGCGAATGGCTTGATCGCCCTGTCGGGCGCGCACTTCGGTGACGTCGGCATCGCCATCGAGAATGGCAACCTGGCCCTGGCCGAGCGCAATGCGCAGCGCTGGGCGGAGATTTTCCCCGGCCATTTCTATGTCGAGATCCAGCGCGGCGGCCAGGCCAACCAGGAAGCGCAGGTGCGCCATGCGGTGGCCCTGGCAGCCAAGCTGGGCTTGCCTGTCGTCGCCACGCATCCCGTGCAATTTATTTCTCCAGAGGAATTTATTGCCCACGAAGCCCGCACCTGTATCGCCGAAGGCGAAATGCTGGCCAACGCCAAGCGCGTCAAGCGTTTTAACGACAGCCAGCGCTTCCTGTCGCAGGCCGACATGGCCGAGCTGTTCGCCGACTTGCCGGCCGCGCTGGCCAATTCCGTGGAAATCGCCAAGCGCTGCAATTTGACCTTGACCCTGGGCAAGCCGCAGCTGCCGAATTTCCCCACGCCCGAAGGCATGACGATCGACCAGTTCCTCGTCGCCGAATCGCAGGCGGGCCTGGAAAAACGTTTATTGCAGCTGTATCCCGATCCCGAGCGGCGTGAAAAGGAGCGCCCGCGCTACGAGTCGCGCCTGAAATTCGAGACGGACACGATTTGCAACATGAAGTTCCCCGGCTACTTCCTCATCGTGGCCGAGTTTATCCAGTGGGCCAAGGAAAACGGCGTGCCCGTCGGCCCGGGCCGCGGTTCGGGCGCCGGCTCGCTGGTGGCGTATTCGCTGCTGATTACCGACCTTGACCCATTGCAGTACAACCTGCTGTTCGAGCGTTTTTTGAATCCCGAACGCGTTTCGATGCCCGACTTCGATATTGACTTTTGCCAGGAAGGGCGCGACCGCGTCATCCAGCACGTCAAGGATTTGTATGGCAAGGAGGCCGTCTCGCAGATCGCCACCTTCGGTACCATGGCGGCCAAGGGCGCGATTCGCGACGTCGGCCGCGTGATGGATTTCGGCTATAACTTCTGCGACGGCATTTCCAAGCTGATTCCGTTCAAGCCGGGCAAGCCCGTGTCGATCGCCGACGCCATCGAAGAGGAACCGCTGCTCAAGGAGCGGCTGGAAAACGAGGAAGAGGTCAAGCAGCTGCTGGACCTGGCGCAGCAGGTCGAAGGCATCACGCGCAATATCGGCATGCACGCGGGGGGCGTGCTGATCGCCCCGGGCAAGCTGACGGATTTCTGCCCGCTGTACACGCAGGGCGGCGATTCGGGCGTCGTGTCGCAATACGACAAGGATGACGTGGAAGCCGTCGGCCTCGTGAAGTTCGACTTTTTGGGCTTGACGACGCTGACCATTCTCGACCGCGCCGTGCGCTATATCAAGCAGCTTGATCCCGCGCAAGCGAACTTCGACCTGGCGACCTTGCCGCTGAACGACAAGCCGTCCTACGACCTGCTGACCAAGGCCAAGACCGTGGCCGTGTTCCAGCTGGAGTCGCGCGGCATGCAGGGCATGCTGAAAGACGCCCGTCCCGACCGTTTCGAGGACATTATCGCGCTCGTGGCCCTGTACCGTCCGGGTCCGATGGACCTGATTCCCGACTTCTGCAAGCGCAAGCACGGCGAACGCTTCGACTATCCCGATCCGCGCACGGAATCGATTCTGTCCGAAACCTACGGCATCATGGTGTATCAGGAGCAGGTGATGCAGATGGCGCAGATCGTCGGCGGCTACTCGCTGGGCGGCGCCGACATGCTGCGCCGCGCCATGGGTAAAAAGAAGGCCGAAGAGATGGCCGAGCACCGCGAAATCTTCCGCGCCGGTGCGGCAAAGGATGGCTTGACGGCGGAAAAGGCCGACGAGATCTTCGACTTGATGGAGAAGTTCGCCGGCTACGGTTTTAACAAGTCGCACGCCGCCGCCTACGCCTTGCTGTCCTACCACACGGCATATTTGAAAGCGCACCACACGGCCGCCTTCATGGCCGCCAACTTGTCGCTGGCCATGGACGACACGGACAAGATCAAGATCCTGGTGGAAGACTCGCTGGAAATCTGCAAGCTGACCTTGTTGCCGCCAGACATCAACGAGTCCGATTACCGCTTCACGCCAAGCGGCGCGGCGCCGTCCGTGAGCGGCAAGAAAGTCACGCAGATCCGCTATGGCCTGGGCGCCGTGAAGGGGTCCGGCCAGAACGCCATCGAGGCCATCATCGCCGCGCGCGAGGCGGGCGGGCCATTTACCAGCCTGTTCGATTTCTGCAAGCGCGTGGACAAGAAGCAGATCAACCGCCGCACCATCGAATCGCTGATCCGCAGCGGCGCCTTCGATTGCCTGAAGGTCGATCGCGCCATCCTGCTGGCGTCCGTGGCCTTCGCCATGGAATGCGCCGACCAGGCGGCCAAGGCGGCCAACCAGGTGAGCCTGTTCGGTGGTGACGACAGCGACATGGTGGCGCCGCCCGAGTACGTCAAGGTGCCCGTGTGGACGGATAAACAGCGCCTGACGGAAGAAAAGATCGCGCTGGGCTTCTATTTGTCCGGCCACCTGTTCGATTCGTATGCGCCCGAGGCGCGTCGTTTTGCCCGCACGAAACTATCTGAATTGTCGCCGTCGCGCGAGCCGCGCATGATGGCCGGCGTCATCACGGGCTTGCGCACGCAGATGACGCAGCGGGGCAAGATTCTCATCGTCACGCTGGACGACAAGAGCGGCACGGTGGAAGTGACGGTGTATGGCGAATTGTTCGATGCCAACAAGAAAATCTTCAAGGAAGATGAATTCCTCGCCGTCGTGGGCAAGGTGTCGGAAGACCGTTTTTCGGGCGGCTTGCGCATTACGGCCGAGAGCGCCTTCGACATCATCGCCGCGCGGGTGCAGTATGGCCGGCAGCTGGGCCTGGTGTTGCCGGCCACGCTGGACGCCAAGCGCATCCGCGACGTGATCCTGCCGCACCGCGCCGAGACGGGCCTGCCGATCGCCGCGCGCGTCAGCCCGCAAGGCGTCAGCTGCGTGCTGCAGTTTGGCGAGGAGTGGAAGGTGGCGCCATCGGATGAGTTACAGACGGCGCTCGAGCAGATGCTGGGCGCACAAGAGGTGGCGGTCGAATACTGACCGGCCAGCCGCCCCGCATGGAACAAAGCCAAACCGGAGACACTCGGGTTTGGCTTTTTTTGTTTACATATCTTTCAGGCCCGTGATCGCGTAGCCCTTGGCGGCGATCTGCTGGTGCGGCTGGTCGATATGGTAGTCAGGCAAGGCCTGGGCATCGTCGGCCACTTCGCTGGCGCGCACTTCCAGCTGCCAGTCGGTATTCGTGACTTCTTCAGGAATGATCTTTCCTTCCGGCACGGCGAGATAGGAAAAAATGCCGTCGTGCTCGGCCCGGCGGTAGATGTCTACGCGCATGAATGCCTCCTAGTAAGCGTTGGGGGAACCGGTGCACTGGACGTGCCTTCCGATAGCGCTAGCGTAACAGGATTGTGGGACGGGCGGGTTTCAGGCGTGTGCCGCAGGGGCGGGGAAGTAGTGCGGATGGGGTGGCTGGCGATGACGCGGGGGCGGGGCGTCGTGTGCTTGCCGGGGGAAGTCAGGCGATGGCGGAAGCGTAGTCGTCGTCGAGGTCGAACGGCTGGCGGGCATCGTTGGCGGCCGCCACGGCGTGTTGCAGCGGGCTGCGATGGGCGTCGAGGCCGTTGCGCAGGCTGGCGCTCATCGCCACGGTCAGTTCGTGGCGCTTGCGCGCTTCCGAGCGCTTTTTCGAAGGAATCTCTTCCATGACGGGCAAGGGTAGGTTTTCGCACGGCAACTCAAAATCGCCATCCTCGCGCGCCTGGGCGCCCAGCTCTTGCCATAGCGCATCGTAGTCGGCAAACAAATGGCCTTTTTTGGCGGCACGGTGCACGGCGCGGTTGAAGTTGCATACGAGAAGCATCTTGCGGCAGCCGTGTTCGTATCCCAGCTGGCGCACCAGGCGCACCATCAGCGCCTTGGGGCGCATGCCGTGCAAGTCGCGCGTGGCTTCGCGCACGCGCTGCAGGCATTCCGCGCCACGCGGGCCCTGGATGCAGCCGATGCGCACGCCCAGGGTGGCGCGCTGGGGGCTGCCGAAGAAGGAGAAGGCGACCGAATAGAGCACGTGGTCGGCGTGCATCAGTTGCAGCACCATTTCGCCTTCGCGGTCCATGGGACGCTGCGAACACAGTTGCAAGTGGTAGGGTTCGCCCGATTTACCCGGTACCGTACCGAGACGCACGGGGCCGTTGGCCGCTTGCCCCATCAGCCTGCCCCAGCCTTGCTGCAAGATGAAGTGGTAGTGCTCGGCCAGCAACTCCACGCGCTGGCCGCAATTCAGTGTCTGGCTCAGGTAAGGGCGGTAGACCTTGTGAATCATGTTCGGATAGGCATGCACCAGCTCCTGAAACACCGGATGCGAGTTCAGCAGTTGTAGCCAGAGGCGGGTTTGGCGCGGTTTTACGCGGGCGCGCAGATGCAGTTTGACTACTTCGCGCCAGCGGCGTATGCCGCTGGGCATCGCCATCAAGCCATCAGACAGGGTAATAGTTGGCATCTTCGTGTACAAGTCCATGATAGAGAGGGAACGCCGAAGCCGTAGCGGCTCAGACGGGTACCGGGCTGCTGACGCCCTCGTGGTTTGCCAGCAGGATGCTGGGGCCGCGGCTGCCGCGCGCCAGCTTGCCGGCCAGTCCGCCCGAAAAATGGCGCGGCCAGCCGCTGTGCTTGTGCGCCGGCAAGACCACTTCGTGACAACCAAGCAGCTCAGCCGTGTCGAGTATCGTGAAGAGCAGCTCGCCGGTGAAAATGTGGGTGTTGAACACGAGATGCGACCGGCTCAGGTACAAGCCCGCCTCGTGCAGCATCTGCTGCGTGGCCAGGTTCAGCGCATGGCCCTCGCTGGCGCTGTGCCGGGGCACGCCCTTGGCCTGGCGCGGCGGCGCCGGCGTCACGTGCAGCAGGCTGATGCGCACCTTGATACCCCATTCCTGCAGGCGTCTGGCGTAGCGTGCACCGTATATGATGTCGCTGGCGCGCTTGATGGGCAAGAGCAGCTGCAAGGGGTCCTGGGCCGCCTTGCCGCAGCCGCCTGCAGCGCTGTCTGACGCATGGTCGAGGCGTTGCGGGGCGAGGGGCGATGCATGCATGGCAGGGCTGGCCGTAGGAAGGAAACCGCGCCATCTTATCGGCGCCCTTACCCCCTGTAAATTGGCGAAAAAGCGTACGGGTTTCCCTTATGTCGGCGGCTTGCTAGTAGCGGTAGGTGACGTAGACCGCCGCGATCGGGGCCGTCTTGCGCTGCACGATGGGGCTCTTCGCCGCATCGCCCAGGCGGCGTTCGACGCCCACCAGGGTGTTGACGCCCCAGCGCGCATCGATGCGGTGTTCCCAGTTCACGGTGGCCTGTGCCTCGTAGAAGCCGCCCTTGGGCGTGTATTGCTTGAACGACGTATTCGCCGCCTGCGTTGCCGTCACGCCATACATGGTCTGCACGTACTTGCGCTCGCCCCAGCCCAGCTGTGCGCCGATGGTCAAGCTGTCCTGCTGCGCGCCCCTGGCGTCAGCCCGGCCGTAGATCTGGCCGCTGGCGCCGAAATGCACATTCGCGCCATTTTCGCGGTTCGACAGGGGAATGTCGCTGGAGACGTTGAGCAACAGGCCCGGCAGCGGCGAATAGCCCGCGCCCAGCAGGGCGCTGGCGTTGCCCTTGACTTCGCCCATGCCCTTCAGAAAGTCGCTGCCGCCCCAGCCGTTGATGCCCTTGCGCTTGTGGTCTTCGCGGTTGCCGCGGTAGCCCAGCGCAGCGCTGTAGCTGAAGGGACCCGCCTGGCCGCCGTAGCCGATGCCGCGCGAAGTGCTGATGAACAGGCCATTGGCCATGGCGTAATCGAGAATGATCAGCGGCGAGGCGGACAGCTTGTCGGAACCGGAATAGCTGGAAATGGCGGCCACGCCACCGCCGATGGTGAAGACATTTTCCGCAGCAGGCTCGGCTGCGGCGGCAGCCAGTGGATTGAGGATCAGGCCGCTGGCGAGGGCCAGCGAGGTCAGCAGGGTAGTCGGTGTGTGCATGGCGTTTTCCGTCAGGTGGAGAACCGAGTCCGGAGTGGCTCGATTGACTGCCAGCAGTATCGGCTGCTGCCATGAAGGAAAAATGAGCCTTTTATTAAGATTGCATGAAGATGGCGTCTTTACCCATTCTTCAGCTTGCGGTGGTTTAATAGCATCCATGAAAATACTGCTGATAGAAGACGACATGGACCTGGGCAATGGCGTGCGGATCGCCTTGCGCGACCACGGCATGCAGGTGGTCTGGTTGCGCAGCCTGGAAGACGCGGCGCGCAGCATCGAGCACGACAGTTGCGAGCTGGTGCTGCTGGACCTGGGCTTGCCCGATGGCGACGGCCTCGACCTGCTGGCCCGCCTGCGCGCCGCGCGCCTGCCGGTGCTGATCCTCAGCGCCCGCGATACGCTGGAGCAGCGCCTGCGGGGCCTCGATGGGGGCGCCGATGATTACCTGGTGAAACCGTTCGTGCTGGCCGAGCTGCTGTCGCGCGTGCGCGCGCTGGCGCGCCGCAGCTATGGCTTCGACGGCGACACCATCGAGTTGCGCGGCTTGCTGCTGCAAGTGCCCACGCGCCGGGTCAGCGTGCACGGCCGTCCCGTGGAGCTGACGGCCAGTGAATACGCCTTGCTGAAAACCCTGCTGATGCGCGCCAACCGGGTCATCACGCGCCGCGTTCTGGAAGAGCATATCCTGCCGGGCGGCCTGGCCAATGCCAGCAATACCCTGGATGTGCATATGGGCAACTTACGCCGCAAGATCGGCGAAGGCTATATCCGCACCGTGCGCGGCGTCGGCTATGTCATCGACCAGCAGGGCGAGGCGCCTGCCCATCCTGGACCTGGCGCATGATGGGGCGTTTCTGGGCCATGCTGCGCCGGCCCACGCTGGTACGCCGTTTGATGATCGCGCAAATGCTGATGCTGAGCGCATTGTGGACCCTGGCCGTGGCCTATGTGTTGCTCGAAGGCACAGGCGAGGTGAGCAACGTGACGCGCGGGGTCTTGCACGCCATTATCAGCGTGACGGACAACCTGGCCGACCAGCCCGCGCGCCAGCAGCAAAGCTTGCGCGCCATCGATGAAGCCTTGCGCGAAGAGTTTGAAATGGGCGATGTGCCGGAACTGGCGCCGCGCATCCTGGTCTGGCGTGAAGGCAAGCTGGTCTACAAGTCGCCGAATGCGCCCAGCGGCATCCGCAGCGCCGGGCCGCAACAGATGGAAGTGGTGTACATCAAGGGCGAGGCGTGGCGCAGCCGCAGCCTGGCCGAGGGCGCCACGCGCGTGACCGTGCTGGAAGCGGGCGGCGCCTGGCAGTTTTTCATCACCATCAATTCCCGTGGCTATTACTTGCTGCCGCTGCTGATCAGCCTGCCTTTCCTGCTGTTGCCCGCCTGGCTGTCGATCCGCCTGGCCATGCGGCCGTGGCGCAAGGTGGCGCAGGAAGTGGCCGCGCGCGGCCCGCAGGATTTGCGCCCGCTGGCGTTCAAGCCGCCACACGGCGAACTGGCGGCGCTGGTCGACAATATCAATGCGCTGTTGCAGCGCGTCGACACCAGCGCCGCGCGCGAGCGCAGTTTCATCGCCGATGCCACGCATGAGCTGCGCACGCCGCTGGCGGCCATGCGCGTGAATGTCGAAGCCCTGCAAGGGCAGACCCATGATCCGCGCCAGCAGGAGTTGCTGGATGGAATCTTAAACAGCGGCAATCGTGCCGCGCGCCTGGTGGGGCAGTTGCTGCAACTGACGCGCAACGAGGTGCAGGCCGAAGGGGGCGAGCGCCAGCCGCAGGTGCTCGATGTGCTGCTGCAAGACCGGCTGGCCGCCCTGTCCGGCCTGGCGCAGGCGGGCGATATCGAACTGGAGCTGCAGGCCAGCGTGTCGTTGCGCGTGCCGGGCCAGCGCGAAAGCCTGGTGTCGCTGATCGACAACCTGGTGGAGAACGCCATCAAGTACAGTCCGCGCGGCAGCAGCGTCACGGTATCGCTGCATGCGGAGCGCAACCAGGCCGTGCTGCACGTGGCCGACCAGGGGCCGGGCATCGCGCCGGCCCTGTACGAGCGCGTCTTCGACCGCTTCTTCCGCGCGCCCCTGCAGGGACAGCCCGGCAGCGGCCTGGGCCTGTCCATCGTGGCCTCGGTGGTGCGCCAGCATGGCGGTTCGATTCAGTTGCATCAGGGCAGTGGCGGCATCGGCTTGCTGGTGGAAGTGCGGCTGCCGCTGGCCGCGACCGGCGCGTAGGCCGCGGCGCACGGATGTTGCGTGAAAATCATCATGCGTGCCTGTAACGCAATACGGCATGGCGTGGCGCACGCCTGCGATGCATAATGCGTGACAGCCAGAAAACACCATCCATGCGCCCATCCCTGTCTTCCTATCTGCAGTATCCCGCCTTCGTCGGCCTGTACCTCCTGTTCGACTGGGCCACGTACATCGACCCGATGTACGGGCTGAACATCACGCCCTGGAATCCCGATCCGTCGCTGGGCCTGGTATTTTGGCTGATTCATGGCCGCAAGGCCGCGTTGCCGTGGTTTATCGCCCTGCTGGCCGGCGAAGTGCTGGTGCGCGGCATGCCGGCGGGGCTGCCGCTGACCTTGCTGTGCTCGGCCTGGCTGGTGCTCGGTTATGGCGGCATCGGCGAAGCCTTGCGCCGCAGTTTCAGCAGCAGCGACATCTTCGACAACCGGCGCCGCCTGAGCAGTTGGGTGGCCATCGTGCTGCTTGGCACGATATTCAATGCGCTCGGCTACATTTCGCTGCTGTCGCTGACGGGCCGCATCCCGCCCGGCGAGTGGGCGACGGCCGTGTTGCGTTTCGGCATAGGCGACACGGTGGGCATCGTCGTTTCGATGCCGCTGATCTGGGTGCTGGTCAGCGCGCGTGGGCGCGAGCGCCTGCGCGCTGCCGTCTGGCGCTGGGAAACGCTGGCCTACCTGGCGCTGGCCAGTTTCGTGCTGTGGAGCGTCTTCGGCTCCATCGTCCGCTCCGAGTACAAGCATTTCTACTTTCTGTTTCTGCCCGTGATCTGGGCCGCGTCGCGCCAGGGCTTGCATGGCGCCATGCTGGCCGTGTTCGTGTTGCAGTTATGCATTATTACCCTGGTGAAATGGTCGCACGCGGTAAATATCCAGTTTTATGAATTGCAGATGCTCGACGCCGTGCTGGCGCTGGTGGGCTTGTTTATCGGCATTGTCGTCGATGAGATGCGCCAGGTAGCCGATGAACTCAAACATACGATGCGCCTGGCGGCGGCGGGCGAAATGGCCGCTGCCCTGGCGCACGAGCTGAACCAGCCGCTGACGGCGCTGTCGACCTATGGCAAGGCGTGCGAATACCTGCTGGAACGGGGCGAGAGCGGTCCCTTGCTGCAAGGCGCCATCGGCCACATGATCGTCGAGTCGGGACGCGCCGCGGAAGTGGTGCGGCGTTTGCGCGACTTCTTCCGCACGGGCGCGATGCAGCTCGAAGCCGTGCAGGCGAGCGTGCTGATCGCTGGCATGGCGCGCCAGTTTACGCCCCAGTTCCATGAGCAGGGCATCGAACTGGTGCTGGCGCCGCCGTCGCCGCTGGCGGTCAACGCCGACCGCTTGCAAATCGAGCTGGTGCTGCGCAATTTGCTGGCCAATGCGCAGGATGCGGTGCTGGGCCAGCCACGCGGCCAGCGCCGCATCACGCTGTCGGCGGAGCAGCTCGAAGGCGGGCGCTTGCGGCTGTCCGTGGAAGATAGCGGGCCGGGCATTTCCAACAGCCTGGCGGCGCGCCTGTTCGAACCCTTCGTGTCATCCAAGGCCAGCGGCCTGGGACTGGGCCTGGTGCTCAGCCGTGCGATTGTCGAGGCGCATGGCGGCCAGCTGTGGGCCGAAGTGGGCAAGCATGGCATTTTTCGTTTTGTCCTCCCCCTGGCGCGCGCCAGTGCGGGCGCTACAGGAGAGTATGGTGACAAGTAATCTGACGGTGTTCATCGTGGATGACGACCCGGCCGTGCGCGATGCGCTGGGTTTGCTGCTGGGCGTGCGGGGTTACCGCACGGCGCTGTTTTCCTGTGGCGAAGATTTCCTGCAAGCGTGGCGCCGCGAATGGGCCGGTTGTTTGCTGATCGACATCCGCATGTCGGGCATGGATGGGCTGGATTTGCAGGCACGCCTGCTGGCGCTCGGCTGCTTGCTGCCGGTCATCATCATCACGGGCCATGGCGATGTCGCGCTGGCGCGCCAGGCGTTCAAGGCGCAGGCCAGCGACTTCCTGGAGAAACCGTTCGACCATGACAAATTGCTGGCAGCTATCGAGGAAGCATTTTCGCGCGAGGCGCATGCCCGTGGCCAGCTGTTGCGCCAGGCGGAAGGCGAGGCTTTGCTGCGCGCCTTGACGCCGCGCGAGCGGGAAGTGATGCAATTGGTGGTGACGGGCCAGCACAACCGCGATATCGCCCCGGCGCTGGGCATTTCCGTGCGCACCGTGGAAGTGCACAAGGCGCGGCTGATGGACAAGCTGGGCGTCGATAACGTGGCCGACCTGGTGCGCATCAGCATGCTGGGCACCGGCTAGCGCCCGCCGGCCTGGTTAGGCGATGGCCTTCAGTACCTGATCGATTGAAATAGCCTTGACCCATTCGCTGCGCCGCGCCACCGTGATGATGGTGCTGTTGGCGCTGTCGAAGGGCGCCCATTCCGGATTCTTCTTGCGCATCAGCGCTACCACGGGCACGTGCACCGCATTGGCCAGGTGCATGATCGACGTTTCCACCGAAATGATCAGATCGCATTGCGCCAGCATGGCGGGCAACTGGAAAAAGTTGTCGACGGCACTGAAGGCTTGGGTGCGTGGCAACTTGTGTGCTTGCACCATGGCATTGACTTTGGCCACTTCCTGCGGCATGGCATTGATCAGGAAGCAGGCATTCGCCCATTTCGGCATCGTCTGCATGCGGGCGATCAGCTCGGCGATGCGTTCCAGCGGCCAGCTGCGCTTGTGCGACTTGGCAAACGGATTCAGCAGGACGAGGGGACCCTGGCGCGGCGTAAAGCCCCAGGCCGCCAGCTGCTCCTGCGCCTGCTGCAACGCGGACTCGGGAATATGCACGAAGGGGTAGCGGTCGGCGACGGGAATGTCGAGCCCCGTCAGCTGGTGGAACCAGTCCGCATACACGCTGCTGATATGGTGCTCGCCGGCATCCTCTCCCGCATACGACACGAGCACGCCGTCAATCTTGCGGTAGGCCAGGTAATGCCAGGGGCGCAGCGGGCTGAACGGCTTGCGCGTGCCGATCACCAGTCCCTTCGGGCTGATGTCACGCGCCAGGTCCGCATATTGCTGCGGCCGCACGTGCGCCAGCGAGACGACGATGGGATAGTGCTCCGCCCTTGCCTCGCGCAGCGACTCCTGGTACAGCGCCGGGCTGTAGGTCTTGCGGTAGACCTTGGCGAACAGGCCCGACTGTTCAACCCAGTCGTACAGCGAATAGTTGCGCAGGCCTTCCCATTGCGTGGCGTCGGAGGTGCGCCTGACTTCATCGATCCACAGGTGGATCTGGACGTGCGGATAGGCCTTGGCAAAAGCGCGGAAGCCGTTTTGCAGATAGGTGAAGTCACCCAGGGCCAGGTGGGCGATAAAGAGAATCTTGTCCGACTTTTGCAGAAGTTCGGGGGGAATCAAAGGCGTCATGTATCAGTACGGTTTCAGGTAGTCATTCGATGGTGGCGAGCCACTTGGCGGGAAAATGCCAGGCGCCGCAACAGGCCTGCGCGCCATGCGCAAGCACCGCTTGTCCGTGATTGCCGCTGTTTAGTATTTTCCCGTGTGACAATACCATGATACGGTGCAGCGGCCCAATTGTTGATAAACAATAATCGCCGGCGGCGCGGTCTTTCCGCGCCAGCGTGTCAGTGGCTGCGCTCTTGCTGGCGCAGTTGCGCCCATAGCATGACCAGGGGGAAGACCAGCATGAAGATGCCGATATTCAGGGTCAGGGAGCTGGTCGTCAAGCCGAAAATCGGATAGCAGATGCACAGCACCACGCCGGCAAGGGCATATGGACGCGCTGCCTCGTTGCCGCGATGCAAGGCTTTGGCGAACAGCACCAGGGGCAGGAAAAACAGCAGCAGCAAGGTGGCCAGGCCGATGAGGCCGCGCTTGACCAGGGCATCGATGTAATCGTTGTGGGCATTGGTGTGATTGACGATCATCTTGTCCATCTCGCCTTCCTTGACCAGCAGCTGCTTGGCCGCCATGTAGCCCTTGCTGCCCAGGCCGAACCAGATATGTTCGGTCGACAATTCCAATGCCGTGCGCCACATTTCAATGCGCTGCCCGATCGATGTCGTCACATTGTCGCTTTGCTTGAATTTCTGCAGGTCATCGATAGCGAAGGCAACGCGTTCGCGCACGGGCGATTCGGGCACGGCGTAGGCCACCACGGACAGCGCCAGGAAGGCGGCCAGCACGGCGGCGACATAGTGTTTGCCGCGGCCCTGGGTATAGTGAATGGCGAAGAGGCAAACGCAGACGGGCAGCACCAGCCAGCCGCCGCGGCTGCCGCTGATGACGGAACCGGTCACGCCGGCCACGCCGCCGGCGATCAGCAGCAGCGTCCAGGCGCCGCGATGGCGCTGCTGGCGCGCCCAGCCCAGGCCGCACAGTGCCAGCATGCCCAGCAAGATGCTGACGTTACCGTAATGAATGGCATTGCTGGTGGCCGCCTGCGGACGGTCCATGTGCAGTGCACAGAATTGCCACACGGCAAGCGTCGCGCCGGCAATGGCACCGATGGGGACGCCTGCCCACCAGGCGGCCGGGCGCGGCGGATAGGCCAGCAGCAGCAGCAGCACGGGGATGGCCAGCAGGGTGCGCGAAGGCATGTCGAGGTCGCGCGCCTGGTCGCCGTGGTACAGCATGTTGAGCGTGTAGATGCAGAAATATCCCAGCAAGGTGGCGATGATCAGGTAGTCGCGGCGCTGCAAGTTCAGGCGGGGGCGTTTCCATAGCAGGATCGTGCTGCTCAGCAGCAATATCAGCGCACCCAGCGAATAGCCGCTGGTCACCGCCAGCGCCAGGGCGAAGAAAAGAAAAACGCAAACTGAGGTCAGGCCGAGCATGGGATCCTTGGGTAACGCGCGCCAACATTGTTGTGGCAACTGTGGCAACATAAAGCAGGCGTTATTGTAATCGAAGGTCGCTGCGAAATATGCCGTCAATTAGTTTGCTTTCTGCTATGGCTTGATACTTTCCAAGGGCAAAATGAAAAAAACCATGGTTTTTGACCATGGTTTTTTTGTAAGCAATGGTAACTATTGCCGTTTTATTGCATGAATATCAAGCATGCGATGCCGTTCAAGCCTGGGCTGGCACGCGCGTCGCCACGCCGCTGGCGATGGCCGCTTGCGACACGGCCGGTGCGACCCAGCTGCGCAGGCGCTCGTCGAAGGGCGACGGGATCAGCTGCAGCGGCGTCAGGGCGCTGCTCTCGTGGCCCGGCAGCGGTTCCTTGGCCAGCGCGGCAATCGCGCGCACGCACGCCAGCTTCATTTCTTCATTGATGGTGGTGGCGCCCACGTCCAGTGCACCGCGGAAAATGTACGGGAAGCACAGCACGTTGTTGATCTGGTTCGGGTAATCCGAGCGGCCCGTGGCAACAATGGCGTCGTCGCGCACGGCGTGCACTTTTTCCGGCGCGATTTCCGGGTGCGGATTGGCCAGCGCGAAGATCAAGGGCTTGGCGGCCATCGATTCGACCATCTGCGCGCTCACCACGCCGCCTTTCGACACGCCGATGAAGATGTCGGCGCCAACCATGGCGTCGGCCAGGTCGCGGTCGCTGGTGTCATTCGCGTAGCGCGCCTTGTTCTCTTCCATGTTGGCGTCGCGGCCCGGGTAGATCACGCCCTGGCTGTCGCATACTTTCAGCAGCGACTTGTTCAGGCCCAGCGAGACCAGCAGGTCCAGGCAGGCGATCGAGGCCGCGCCGGCGCCCGAGACGGCCACCTTGACGTTGCCGATGTCCTTGCCCACCAGTTCCAGTCCGTTCAGGATGCCGGCGGCGACGATGATGGCCGTGCCGTGCTGGTCGTCGTGGAAGACGGGAATGTTCATGCGCTTGCGCAATTGCTGTTCGATATAGAAGCAATCGGGCGCCTTGATGTCTTCCAGGTTGATGCCGCCGAAGGTCGGCTCCATGCGCACCACGGTGTCGATGAACAGGTCGGGATCGTTCTCGGCCAGTTCGATGTCAAAGACGTCGACGTCGGCGAATTGCTTGAACAGGCAAGCCTTGCCTTCCATGACGGGCTTGCTGGCCAGCGGGCCGATGTCGCCCAGGCCCAGCACGGCGGTGCCGTTGGTGATCACGGCCACCAGGTTGCTGCGCGAAGTGTAGGTGCCGGCCGTGCGCGGGTCTTCCACGATGGCTTCGCACGCAAAGGCCACGCCAGGCGAGTACGCCAGGGTCAGGGCGCGGGCGTCGCCCAGCGGTTTGGTGGGGGTGACGGAAATCTTGCCTGCGCGCGGTTGCGCGTGATAGGCGAGGGCGGCTTCCTTCAGGTTGAAGGTTTCGCCGTTCTGTTCGGCGTGCTTGCTGTGGGAGGTAGACATAGGAATTCTGGGAAGGGCAACCAGGCCCGAGTGATCAATCCGAGCCATGGTATGCAAGCGTTTGCACGCTGTCAAGGCTCGATTGCGGCGTGGTCGATCAAAACCGCTTTGAAGAAGGGCGTTATCTCAATGCAAGCGTTTGCTCGGTTTTTGACGATCGCGGGGATTTCTGCGATAAAATCGGGGGATTGCGATCCGGGAAGCCCATGACAAACAAGAACCCCACCTTAAGCGACGTTGCGCGGGCCAGCGGCGTGCATTTTTCCACCGTGTCGCGCGTGATGAACCCGCAAACGCGGCAAATGGTCAGTGCCGAGGTGGCCGCGCGCGTGCTGGTCGAAGCGAACCGGCTCGGCTACCGCCCCAACCGCGCCGCCTCCACCCTCGTCACGCGCAAGTCGCGCATCATCGGCGTGGTCTTGCCCGATATTACCAACGCCGTTTTCCCGCCCATTTTGCTGGGCATCGAGGAAGGCTTGCGCAAGCATGGCTACCTGGCCATCGTCACCAACGTGGGGGCCGACGAGGAAGAGCAGCTGTTCGTCATCAACCGTTTGCTGGGGCAGCAGGTCGATGGCCTGATCCTGGCCACGGCCCGCCGCCACGATCCCATCATCCAGATGTGCATCGACCAGAACGTGCCGCTGGTCATGGTCAACCGCAGCGACGACACGGGCGGCGCGTCCTGCGTCGTCAGCGACGACATGGTGGGCATGCGCCTGGCCGTCGAGCACTTGCTGGTGCAGGGCCACCGGCATATCGCCCACATCGCCGGCCCGGAAAACCTGTCCACCGGCCACATGCGCCGCATGGGTTTCCTGGCCGCCATCCAGGCCAGCGAGCTGGACCCGTCGCACGCCTTCGTTTTCGAAAGCAGCGGCTATTCGCGCGAGTGCGGCAAGGCGGCCCTGCTGGAACTGCTGCGCCAGTCGCCGCAGACGACGGCCGTGGTGGCCGGCAGCGATTTGATGGCCATCGGCTGCTATGACGCCATCCGCGAGCTGGGCTTGAGTTGCCCTGAGGATATTTCTGTCGTGGGACATAACGACATGCCCTACATGGACATGATGCGCCCGCCCCTGAGCACCATCCGCATCCGCCACCATGGCATCGGCACGGAGGCGGCGCGCCTGATCCTGCAAGCCATCGAGTCGCCCGACGCGGCCGTGCTCGACGTGCGCCTGCGCCCGGAACTGGTGGAGCGCGAGTCGACGGCGCCGCCGCGCGCATGACACCTTCTTGCCCTTCTTTCGCCTGAGTATGTTTAAATCTTGATATTGATAATTATCAAGACAACGCCATGCCGACGAGAGTAAAGCAAGCCCTACAGGGAGGCCGCTGATGCCGAAAAACTTCGGCATGCCCGGCAATGCCTGGCGCTATGCGCTGCGCAGCGACTACGGTTATTGTTCGCCCTTGCTCGATGGCATAGAGTTTGAAAACGAGTGGGTGACCATTCACGAGTCGGCGATCCGCATCCGCGCCGGCTACGCCTGGGATGGCTGTTCGCCCTGCATCAGCGTGCTCGGCCTGTTTTACGTGGGCACGCCCGATGGCGCGCAGCACCTGGGCTTGCCCGCCACCTATCATGCCAGCCTCGTGCATGACGTGCTGTGCCAGTGGCGCGCCGAGATTCCCGTCACCCGCGCGCGCTCGATCGCCATTTTTCACCAGCTGCTCAAGGAAGTACGCTTCCCCCTGGCCCGCCTGTATGCGGGCGCCGTGTTTCTTTTCGGGCCACGGCGTTTCTTCCAGCCGCCAGGCGCGGCGGACGCCCCGGCTGCGCCGTCCGGCAAGCGCTAGGCGCAACATTAAAGCGCCCGCTGCGCCGCCGCACGGGCCGCATGGTGTTAAACTGGCGCCCCTCATCGTTTCTCTTGCCCTCTATCGCCATGACTAAAACCAATACGCCCACACCCAAACGCCGCGAAGAGGGCGTCGCCAAGCTGACCGTCAATCCTTTCCTCGACGCCGAGTTTTACGCGCGCATGCGCGACTACACGGAGCGCGATGCGGCCATCATCAAGGAATTGAAGGCGATCGCCGAGATCCGCGCCGGCAACAAGCAGCCCGACCCGCGCCTGGCGCCGTCGTTGCAAGCATTGCGCGATACCGTCAAGAAAGGGCTGACGTTCGGCGAAATGCTGGAGCGCATGGCCGCCGGCAAGGAAAAAGGCTTGTGGGAACCGTGGATGACGACGTTCGGCATCGAGATCCGCGCCGTCAACTACGGCGCCGGCCCGCGCAACGCCTGCCTGGTGCTGGACCTGGCCGCCAACGCCCCGGCGCACGCCATGTTCGCCAAGGCCGGCATCCAGAACTGGCGCAGCCTGGCCGCCGATGACTGCTCCGTCGTGCGCTCGGAAAAAGCCACCGAAACGTCGCCCTTGAAAGTATATGCCGTGTTTTACCTGGATCCGTTGCCAGCCTGATACTGTCAGTTAATACGTGGCAGGGCGTTGTAGCTCCGCCATGGCGCGCTCAAGGACAGGATCTTGTCCCTCACGCAACGATGCAAGCGACGGTGCAATGTGTACAGAGGGACTGATTCCTTTCCCCACGAACTGGCTGCCGTCAGGTAACGCATCGCGTTTGATGCAGATGCGGCCACTACCCCCGCCCGGCAGAGTGAACACCAGAGCTTGCCCGGTGCTGCCGCCGGAGGTTTCGCCAACGGTGATGCCACGCTTGAGAGCATTAAAGGCGAGAACGAAATCCTCTCCCGCCGAAAAGGTCTTCGGTCCCATGAGCACGGCCACTTTTCCAGTGAATGCCGCATGGGGCATGGTAGGGCCGCCTTCGAACTTCACAGGCGCTTGCCACATGATGGCGCGCATCCCCATGGCCCGAGCGTACACGTCATCGCTGCGGACCAGGCTTTGAGCCGCAGGAATCGGCTTGTCCGTCAAATGTGTCAGGATACTGTGGGCAACTGCCGTGGAGCCACCGCCATTGTTGCGCACGTCGATGATCAGGGCTTTCGCCTGCATTATCTGCGGCAGAACGCGTTCAAAGGCTTGTAGCGATGCATTATCGTCGAAATGATCAAGCGATACGTAAACGGTGGCATCGGATAGCGTACGGAAGGCAAAGGCACTGCTTGGCGCAATGTCTGTGTATCCTGCGCGCGCTATGATTTCCTCGCGTTCGGCGCCTGTGTCACTACGCAAGCTTAATTTGAAACTTGTTTCTGCGGCGCCTGCAAACAGCTGATATGAGTACATGCGCACAGCCTTGTCCTGTGCTGTCGAGCTGCTGACGAAGGGGGCGA
The DNA here is from genome assembly GCA_963530105.1 of uncultured Janthinobacterium sp. GTDB lineage: Bacteria > Pseudomonadota > Gammaproteobacteria > Burkholderiales > Burkholderiaceae_D > Janthinobacterium. The sequence goes on along the minus strand of CAUSDR010000004.1, from coordinate 7,475 downwards.
CCTTCTCCGCTGCATACTCGTGTACGGGTATGCCATCGATGGCGAGCACTTCCTCTCCCGGACGTATGCGCTGGGCGAGGCTGGTACTGCGTACGGCTTCGATAACTACTTTATCGTCGATGAGCAAGGCAGTCAGTGGTGGGCGCGTAAAGAATGTGCCCACCAGTGCTTTCGGGGGGAATATATTGGTGTGGCCATCCATCAGAAGGGGAGCCAGCTGCATCAGTACACGGTAATAATCCACTGTCTTCTCGGCTGCCATCACTTTCGGCAGAAAGTCGAGATACACTTTGTTCCAGTCAAGATCAGGCACCTGGTCAAAATAGGCAAAATTGGCCCTTGCCTCGGCCCAGAACAAGGAAAGTCCGGCGATGCGCTCTTCGACAGAAAGCACATCCTTGTACGGCACATCGGCTGCGGGACCTTGCCATAAGCGCTTCGGTAACGCTGATCGTTGCAGTATCAGTTTGAATCTCGGCTCGTTACGTAATGTCTCGAACGTGTCATCGGCAGAGAGCAGCTGTCCTATCTCTGGAATCCAGGCAAAGCGTTGCATCTGTTCAAGCGTTGTCAGTGCTTGTTCACGCATGTTCAGCCGTGCGTAAAGGCTTGCCAGATCAATACGAATATCGTGGCCACGGAAGTGCAGGGGTTTGTAGCCAATTGCCTGTTCCTGCACCGGGGGCGTGTCAAGATAGATAAGTTCAGTCTCCAGTTTCCTGATGGCTAACTGCAATGCCGCCTGATTCGCGTCCTTGCCTGACATGTTTTTTGCCTGTGTACGCGCAAGCTGGACTCGTTGATAGCTGGCAAGCGCCGCGCTTTGCATGGCAGGATCAGTGGCAGATGCGCTGGCCATTGTCAGCCAGGCAGGGAAGAGAAAGAGGGGAAGCAAGCGAAGACGCATCAATAATCCTGTCGGTGAAGCTACTGTGCCAGCATTGTAAAGATTGGGTGCTGCTCAATAGTCGCGCTTTGTCACACGCCAGGTTTTGATGCGCAATCCTGTATTTAGATATTGCTGGCAACATTTACCAGCAGCAGCACCGCCAGCAGTATCAGCATGGCGCCGGACAGCCGTTCCAGCGCCGGCAGGGCGCGCGCAAAGCGTTGCCGCAGCGCGGCGTTGCCGATCGCCAGCGCCACCCCCATATCCCACGCCAGCACCGCAGCCACCATCCAGATGCCGTACAGCACCACCCAGCCGCTGCTGGTATGTCGGCTGGCGACCACGGATGCCAGGCTGACATAAAACAGCGCATTCTTCGGATTCAGGATGGCGGAGAGAAATCCCATGCCCAGGCCCGTGCGCCAGTGCGTGGCGCCCGATCCGGCCGAATCCGCCACTTCCAGGCGGCTGCCGCCCGCATGGCGCAGGAACAGCCAGCCCAGGTACAGCAGATAGGCGCAGCCGGCCAGCTGCACGCCGAGGAACAGCCTGCTGCCCGGCTGCAGCACGGCCACGCCGCCAAACGCCGCCACGATGAAGACGCCATTGGCCAGGGTAATGCCGAGGCAGGCGCCCACGGCGCCGCGCCAGCCCTGCGCCAGCGCGCTGCGGGCGACGAGGAAAAAGTCGGGGCCCGGCGACAGCAGGGCGAGAAAATGGGCGGCGGCGATAAGGAAAAAATCCTGCATGAAACACAACTCCGGCAATGGCGATGCGCGAGTATGCAAGGACGGGGTGCCACTTGTATTGAAGAAAATTGCAGGCGCCAGTGCCAGTGCCGGCCGTTAGGCGCGGTAGCGTCCCGGCGTGATGGCCGCGTGCGCCTTGAAGACGCGCTGCAGATGGCTCTGGTCGGCAAAGCCCAGCTCGCAGGCGATGTCGGCCAGCGCACCGCCCGCCTGCAGGCTGTCGCGCGCGCGGTTAACGCCCAGGTTCAGCTGGTAGGCATGCGGCGTCATGCCGGTGGCGGCGCGGAAGGTCCTGATCAATTGAAAACGGCTCATGCCCGCCAGTTGCGCCAGGTGTTCCAGGCTGGCCAGCGGCTGCGCCTGCAGTGCCTGCAGCACGGGACGCAGCTGAAGCGGCATGCGGGCGGCGCTCGACGGCAGGGCACGCGCCCCGCCGGCACCGGCGCAGGCGTGCAGCACGGCCAGCAGCGCCGTCTGCTTGTCCGCCGCGCTGGCCTGCGAGAACAGCAGCGCGTTCATGGCGCAAAATTGCGCGTACAGGGCAGGATCGTGCAGCACCCGGGCGCCGTCCGTGCACAACTGCGGCACGTGGGCATGCAGCCATGCCGCATCCACATGCAGCATCTGGTAGCTCCAGTGGGCGTCGGGCAGGGGATTGCAGGCATGCACGCAGCCGGCCGGCACCAGCACCAGGCTGCCGGGGCGGAGCGCGCTCTGGCGCCCATGGCTGCCCGTAAAGGTGCTGCCGCCCGCGTCGACGGCGCCGATGGAATACGTAGGATGGCTGTGCGGCTTGTAGCACGCGCGGCTGTGGCAGGCGCGCCGGCTTTCCACGTGGGGGAACCGCAGATCGCGCCAGAAGGCGGCGGTGCCCGGCATGGTCTACATCAAAATCACGTCGTATTGCTCCTGGTGGTAGGCATTTTCCACCTGCAGCGAAATCTTCTTGCCAATAAAATCACCGAGCATGGCCAGGTGCTGCGATTCTTCTTCGAGGAATAAATCCACCACTTCCTGCGAGGCGAGGATGCGGAATTCGCGCGGGTTGAACTGTTTCGCTTCGCGCAGCAGTTCGCGCAGGATTTCATAGCAGATGGTGCGCGAAGTTTTCACTTGTCCCTTGCCGGCGCAGGCCGGGCACGGTTCGCACAGGATATGGGCCAGCGATTCGCGCGTGCGCTTGCGCGTCATTTCCACCAGGCCCAGCGGCGAGAAGTTGCTCACCGAAACCTTGGTGCGGTCGCGCGACAGGGTGCGTTTCAGTTCGGCCAGCACGGCATTGCGGTGCTCGGCATTGTCCATGTCGATGAAGTCGAGGATGATGATGCCGCCCAGGTTGCGCAGGCGCAACTGGCGCGCGATGGCGTGCGCCGCTTCCAGGTTGGTCTTGAAGATGGTGTCGGCAAAGTTGCGCCCGCCCACAAAGCCGCCCGTGTTGACGTCGATGGTGGTCATCGCTTCCGTCTGGTCGACGATCAGGTAGCCGCCCGATTTCAGGTCCACGCGGCGGCCCAGGGCGCGCAAGATCTCTTCTTCCACGCCATACAGGTCGAACAGGGGGCGCTCGCCCGTGTAGTGCTGCAATCGCGTCAGTTCGCTGGGCGTGTAGATTTCCGCGAATTCGCGCAATTTCACGTAGTTTTCGCGCGAGTCGACCTGGATGGTGGCCGTTTCATCGCCGACGAAGTCGCGCAGCACGCGCTGGGCCAGGCTCAAGTCCTGGTGCAGCAGGCTGGTGGCGGGGCGCGTGCGCGCGCCGTGCGTGATGGTGCTCCAGGTTTTTCTCAGGTAGTCGACGTCCGCCTTCAGGTCGGCGTCGGACGCGTCTTCGGCCATGGTGCGCACGATGTAGCCGCCCTTTTCGTCCGGCGGCAGCAGGCTTTGCAGGCGCGTGCGCAGCAGTTCGCGCTCTGCTTCCTTTTCGATTTTCTGCGAAATGCCGATGTGCTTGTCCTGCGGCAGGTACACCAGCATGCGCCCGGCGATGGAAATCTGCGTCGACAGGCGCGCGCCCTTGGTGCCGATCGGGTCCTTGATCACTTGCACCGTCAGCACCTGGCCGTCAAACAGGATTTTCTCGATGGGGGCCGGCGTGGCGTTCTGGCCGTCGTGGCCGCGCGCTTCCCAGATGTCGGCCACGTGCAGGAAGGCGGCGCGCTCCAGGCCGATGTCGATGAAAGCCGACTGCATGCCCGGCAATACCCGCACCACTTTGCCGGAATACACATTGCCGGCCAGGCCGCGCGTGAGCGTGCGCTCGATGTGCAATTCCTGCACGGCGCCCTGCAGGATGAGGGCGACGCGCGTTTCTTGCGGCGTGATATTGATCAGGATGTCTTCGTTCATGGAGGCGGGGAAGTGGAGGCGACGAATGACATCATACCCGGGATCAGGGCAGGGGCAAACCTGCTTGCCTCAGCAACTGTGCGGTTTCGTACAGGGGCAGGCCCATGATGCCGGAATGGCTGCCTTCGATATGCTCGACGAACAGCGCGGCGCTGCCCTGGATGCCGTAGGCGCCGGCCTTGTCGTAGGGCTCGGGCGTGGCGCAATACGCGGCGATCGAGGCCGGTGACAGCGCGCCAAAGCGCACTTGCGAGATTTGCGTGCGCTGCTCGGCGAAGTCCTTGTAGTGCACGGCGATCGAGGTAAGCACCTGGTGCGTGCGGCCCGACAGCTGCTGCAGCATGGCCACGGCCTCGGCGCGGTCGGCCGGCTTGCCGAGGATGACGCCGTCGATGGTGACGGTGGTGTCGGCCGCCAGCACGGGACGCGGGGTCAGGTGGCGCCGGCGCACCAGGTCCCAGGCGAAGGCGGCTTTTTCATTTGCCACGCGCGCCACATAGTCGAGCGCCGACTCGCCGGGGAGGACTTCCTCGGTGACGTCGGCGCCGCGCGGGCCGTCGCTGCGCAGCAGCAGCAATTCGAAATCGATGCCGATCTGGCGCAGCAGTTCGCGCCGGCGCGGGCTCTTGGAGGCGAGATAGATCTTGTTATCGGCCGGTTTCATGGAGAGGTTCAGACGCGGTGATAGGGATGGTTTTGCGTGATCGACCAGGCGCGGTACAGCTGCTCGGCGAGGATCACGCGCACCACGCCGTGCGGCAGGGTCATGCTGGAAATGCGCAGCATGCCTTCGGCACGCGCCTTGAGTTGCGGATCGAGGCCGTCGGCGCCGCCGATCAAAAAGGCGGTGTCGCGGCCATCCTGCTGCCACGCCATCAACTGCTGCGACAGGCCGACACTGGTGAGGTCCTTGCCGCGTTCGTCGAGGGCGATGATGCGCACGCCCTTGGGCAGGACGGCTTCGATGCGTTCGCGTTCCAGCGCCATCGCCGTGGCGGCGGTCTTGCTGCCGGAACGCTCCACCGGCTTGATTTCTTTCAGCACGATGCGCAATTCCGGCGGCATGCGCTTCGCGTATTCCGCGAAGCCCGTCTCTATCCAGGCCGGCATTTTATGGCCGACCGCAGCGATGATGAGCTGCATCGAGGCTTACGCTTCGACTTTTTTGATACGCTTGATCACGGTTTTTGCCGGGGCAGCATCGGCTGCCGGCTTGGCCGCGCGTGGGGCGCGTACTTTTTTCTCCGGCAGCGCTTTCAAGGCTTTGACGGCGGCCGCTTCGGTCTTGGTTGGCGCGACTTTCACGGTCTTGCCAACGGCTTTCGACGCGGTGGCTTTCTTCGCCGGGGCTTTCTTGGCGGCGGTGGCGGCCGCAGCTTTCTTGGCAGGCGCCTTTTTCTCGATCACGGGCGTCGCTTCCACATTGGCCTTGCTTGCCGCCAGATGGCCGCTGACCTTTTTCGGCTCGTCGCCGGCGGCTTTTTTCGGCGCGCGCTTGGCGGCACCCAGCTTGACCGGGGTGTCGCCCCAGATTTCTTCCAGGCGGTAGTAGGCGCGGATAGGCGCTTGCATGATGTGGACGATCATGTCGCCCAGATCGACCAGCACCCATTCACCGGTGTCCTCGCCTTCCATGCCGATGATGTTGCCGCCGGCGTCCTTGACCTTGTTGCGCACCGAGGCGGCCAGGGCCTTGGTTTGACGGTTCGAGGTGCCGGAAACGATCGCGATGCGGTCGAACAGGCTGGTCAGGTGGCTCGTTTCGAAGACAGCGATGTCTTGGCCTTTGACGTCTTCAAGGGCGTCAACGACGAGGGTTTGCAGTTTTTTGATGTCCATTTAGCTTTTGTATAAATTATGTTGTTCAATATAGTCTAGCACTAGCGGGGAAACAAGCGGGTTTGCCCGATTCCCCCGTTGTAATGCCGCACGTATTTCGGTGGCGGAGATATCCACCGCGAAGTCCTGTGCCAGATAAGTCAGACCGTGCGGCGTGTTGCGGATGCTGTCCAGTGTCCCCAGGCGGCGCGAAAACTCGTCGGCGACCACTTGCGGCACTGCTGTGTCATTCAGCGCGAAGCCGGGGCGGGCCGCGACGCAGATATGCGCGTATTCAAATAATTGCTGCCATTCGCGCCATGTCGCGAGCCGCTGCAGCTGGTCGGCGCCCATCAGGAAAACCATGGAAGCGCGCGGCCCCAGTTCGGCGCGTACCTGGCGCAAGGTATCGATGGTGTAGCTGGCCTGGCCTTGTTCGCTGCGCTCGATTTCCTGGCGGTCGATCACCACCGGCAGGGGCAGGCCGGCGAAGGCCAGGCCGGCCATCTCGGCGCGCTGCGGGCCGCTGGCGCCCAGATTACCTTTTTGCCAGGGCGCGCCGGCGGGAATCACGCGCAGTTCATCGGCGTGCAGCAGGCTGGAAAAATGCGTGCCCAGCGCGACATGGCCCATGTGCACGGGATCGTAGCTGCCGCCGAGCAGCGCCACGCAGGGCGTACTGCCCGCCGTGCTGATTTCCGTCACGCCTGCAGCCAGTCGCGATGCACGAGGAAGTCAGTATACAACGCCGCTTCCGGACTGCCTTCTTCCGGATGCCAGTCGTAGCGCCACTTGACCACGGGCGGCATCGACATCAGGATCGCCTCGGTGCGTCCGCCCGACTGCAGGCCGAACAGGGTGCCACGGTCGAACACCAGGTTGAACTCCACATAGCGTCCGCGCCGGTAGCACTGGAAATCGCGTTCGCGCTCGCCGTACGGCGTATCCTTGCGGCGCGCCAGGATCGGCACATAGGCGTCGATGAAGGCGTCGCCGGCGCTGCGCAGCATGGCGAAACTGTCGTCAAAGCCCAGTGTGTTGAAATCGTCGAAGAAGATGCCACCGGCGCCGCGCGCTTCGCGCCGGTGCTTCAGGTAGAAATAATCGTCGCACCACTGCTTGAACTTCGGATGCAGCTCTTCGCCAAACGGCGCCAGCGCATCATGGCACACCTGGTGAAAGTGCTTCACGTCGCCCGCGTCGCCGTAATACGGCGTCAGGTCCATGCCGCCGCCGAACCACCATACGGGTTCGCCAGCGGCATTCACGGTGCTGAAGAAGCGCACGTTCATGTGCACCGTGGGCGCATATGGATTGCGCGGATGCAGCACCAGCGACACGCCCATCGCTTCCCACGCCTTGCCACCCAGTTCAGGGCGCGCGGCGGCCGCCGATGGCGGCAAAGCGGCGCCGGTGACGTGCGAAAAATTCACGCCGCCCCGCTCGAACACATTGCCTTCCTCGATCAGCCGCGAAATGCCGCCGCCGCCTTCGGGGCGCTGCCAGGCATCGGTCAGGAAGGGCTTGCCGTCCTGCGCTTCGAGGGCCTGCACGATACGGCTTTGCAAATCGAGCAAATAGGCCTTGACGGCCGAAGGAGAGGGAGTTGACGACATCGCGTGGGCCGACGAGGCCGAAATAAAAAAGTAAGGACGGATTGTACCCTGTTACGC
>CAUSDR010000003.1:0-48256 GCA_963530105.1 uncultured Janthinobacterium sp. | reverse complement strand
GGAAGCGCCATGGCGGGCGCTGGCCGCGCCATACGGTCTGGCGCTGAGCGTGAGCATGGCGCCGGCGCCGTGCGCGCTGGACGCGGACAGCCTGCGGATCCTGCTGCGCAACCTGGTCGATAATGCGTTGCGCTACACGCCGGCGCCCGGCAGCGTCGCCGTCAGTTGCGGCGTGGAGGCGGGGCGCAGCTACCTGCGCGTGGCCGATACGGGGCCGGGCATCGCCGAAGAGATGCGCGAGCGCGTGTTCGAGCGCTTCGTGCGCCTGGTGCAGGTGGAAAGCGCGGCACAGCTGCCGGGCAGCGGGCTGGGATTGTCCATCGTGCGCCGCATCGCCGAACGGCATGGGGCGCAGATCGTGCTGGGGACCGGCTTGCAGGGCCGGGGGCTGGCGGTCACCGTCATTTTCCCATGACGGCGCCGCCAGCCGTGCTGCTGACGACTACAGCGACTTCAGGAAGGCCAGCAGCGCATCGCGCTCCGTCTTCGACAGGTGCTCGAAACGCTGGCGCGCCTTGCTCCCTTCGCCGCCGTGCCACAGGATCGCTTCCGTCAGGCTGCGCGCGCGGCCGTCGTGCAGGTAGCCGGCCTTGCCGCCATTGCCCATGACTTTTTCCGTGTAGCCGATGCCCCACAGCGGGGCCGTGCGCCACATATTGCCCTGCGCCAGGCCTTCGCTGAACTTGTCGCCCAGCTCGGGACCCATGTCGTGCAGCAGCAGGTCGGTGTACGGGCGGATGGTCTGGTTGCGCAGTTCCGCGAACAGGTGGCCCGCGCCCGTCTTCATTTCCACCGTGTGGCAGGCGGCGCAGCGCATGCCCTGGAACAGTTTCGAACCGGCGGCCACCTGCTGCGGATCGACCTTGAGTTCATCGATCGGCGCCACGCCCTGCGGGAAGCCGCTGGCGATGCTGCGCTGGGCCGGCACGGCCACCAGGGCCAGGTATTGCGTGATCGACTGCAGGTCCGCTTCCGAGATGCCGGGCTGCGCGCCGCCGGCCGCGCAAGCCGCCGGTCCCGCCATGCAGGCGCGGTTGCGGTACACGGGCGAGGTGACGGCCATGTCCAGCAGCAGGGCGTCGGCCGCCTGGTGGCGCAGGGTGGCTTTCGACGCCTTCCAGCCGAAGCGGCCCAGGCGCACGGCGCCCGTTTCCGGGTCATACACGTAGTTGGGCTGGCCCTTGACGCCATCGGCGTCCGGCGTGACGCGGGCGCGCGCCAGGATGTCCGCTTCCGGCACGGCTTCGAGCAAGCCCGTGCCGATCATCGGCGGCGCCGCGCGCAGCGAGACGATGGCGGGCACGGGGCCTTCGAAAGCCAGCGCGGGCTTGCGCAGTTCGACTTGCGTGCCGTCGGCCAAGGCCACGGTGCGCGCCGTGAAACCGCCCACGCTGACGCTGTTGCCCCAGTTTTGCGGCACGCCGGAAGGCGACACGGCATTCATCTGGACCGCCGTGCCGTATTGCGGGTGCGGCACCTGCTGGCCCGCCGCATTGAGGCTGGCGACGCGCACGGCCATGGTGTCGAGGCGTTGGTTCAGGGCCACGGGCGCCGGGCTGCGGCCATTGTTGACGTGGCAGGCGATGCAAGCCGACTGGCCGTAGCGCTGCCCCTGCAGCTTGACGGCCGGCGCGTAGCGGTCGTTGCCGCCTTCGTTATGCTCGCCGGTGGTGAAATTCGTGTGCACCAGGCGGCGTCCTTCGACGAAGCGCTGCATGTTCTGCATGCCGATGTGGTTGTGCGGCTGCTGGAACATGAACAGGGCGTTGTCCGAGTAGTTGTACGACACGGAACCGAGGCCGCCCGACAGCGTTTCTTCCGGCAGCGGCACGGAATTGAGGCGCGGCTGCACGCCATACCATGGCCGCAGGCCCGCGCCCACCACATACGTCCATTCGTAGGAGTAGTAGCGGATGCCGCCGTCGTCGCCTTTCGAAGCCATCGAGGCGGTGGTGGAAAACATCGATGGCGACACTTCGATGATGTCGCCCGCCGTCAGCGCGCGCGCCTTGACGTCCGTGCCATTCGGCATGCCGGCCGCATCGAGGCCGCCATGGCCCGGGTATTCCTTGATCAGCAGGGTGCAGGCGCCATTGATGCCGCTGGCGTTGGTCAGCCTGTCATTGGCGGGGTAGGCCATGGGCTTGCAGACGGGGACATTGCGGTCCACCAGTTCGCCGGGCGACATCCAGCCATAGCCTGTCACGCCGGGACGGTCGAAGCCGCGGAAGAAGGCCACGCCGCCGGACAGGAAATCGACGGTGGTGTACTGGTTGACGATCAGGGTCGGTTTGGTGACGCCGCGCACCTTGCTGTTGTCGATGATTTCCACGCCCCAGGTGCGGTTCTTGAAGTACTGCGGCACGAAGGTCAGGTAATTGCCCGGGCCCTTGTCCTGCGGCAGTCCCGTGACGGGATCGACCGTTTCATTCGGGCCGTAGCCGGCTTCATTCCATTCCTCGCCCCGTTCGCGGCCGTGGCGCGCCAGGCCGCGCGCGCCGAAGCGCGTCACCAGGGTGCCGTCGGCCAGGGTGAATTGCAGGCTTTCCAGCGGCTGCGCGGCGGCCGGCAGCGGCGTCATGCCCGTGCCGTCGGCAGGGAACTTCAGCGCCGAGGTGGCGCTGGCCGGCAGGCTGTTGTCGCTGCCCGGCGTCTTGAAGCTCACTTCCAGCAGCGAGTAGCCGTATTGCGTGGCGCGCGCCACGCCCTGCAGGCGGATATAGCGGGCATTGGCGCCCAGGTTGAAGAATTCCTCGGTGCCGCCGCGGCCATTGTTCACGTAGCGGATCTGCGACCATTGCTGGCCGTCGTCGGACACTTGCAGCGCGTACTGCTTGCCATACGCGTTTTCCCACTGCAGCTGCATGTAGCCGACGGGCGTCTTTGCGCCGAAGTCGAACTGGATCCAGGCGCCGTCCTCGAACTTGCTGGCCCAGCGCGTGCCCGTCTTGCCGTCGATCGCCATGGCGGCCGACATGCCGTTGTTTTCCACGGGCGACGAGGTGGCGGCCACGGGGCGGATATCCACGCCGGGCAGGGTCGGGTCGGCGGTCACGGGGGGCGGCTCGGTGACGGGCGGCGTCTCGGGCGGCAGCGCCGGCGTGCCCGAGAAGGCCTGGATTTCAAAGATGGAATAGCCGTACTGGCCCGAGCGTTTCACGCCCTGCATGCGCAGGTAGCGCCCCTGCGCGGCAAAGCCCGTGATGTCCTCGATGCCGCCCCGGCTGTCGTCGACGCGCTGGACGGTGGTCCAGTGCGTATTGTCATCCGATACCTGCAGCAGGTAAGCGCTGGCGTGCGCGTTTTCCCAGGCGATGTGCACGCGCGTGATGGTTTGCGATGTGCCGAAGTCGAGCGTCAGGTATTCATTGTCCGTAAAGCCGCTGCCCCAGCGCGTGCCGTCGTTGCGGTCGATGGCGGCGCTGGCCGACAGGTCGCCCCGTTCCGCCGAACTGGCCGTGGCGGCGACGGGCGTGAGCGCCGTTTCCGACGCCGCGGCCAGCAGGCGCTGGGCCACGGGCGGCGCGCTGGCGGTATCGCCGCCGCCACCGCAGGCGGCCAGCAGCAGGGCCAGGGCCAGCGGCAGGCCCCGTCTGGATAAGCGCGCGAGGCTGGGCCGTTGCGGCCGGTGCCGAAGCAGGGATGTGTGCATGTTCTCTTCCTTGTTTTTATTGATTAAGCGAGATGGTTGAATGAGTGAGACCGGTCTGATTGCTCGTCTGCGCTTCTCCCGCCACTCGTGCGGCGCCCATGCCCATGCTTTGCCGTCGCAGCGGCCCCTTGCGGCCGGCGGGCGGCAAGGACGCGGCGTGGATGCTGAACATGAACGGGGAGAAGGGTGCTATAAATTATTGCCGCGTGGCAATATTTTCCATAAGTTATAGAAGCGCAGGATGGCTGTCAAGCGGCATGCGGCCATTGTCATCAAATGGTCATGCGGCCCTGATTTTTCGCACTATCGCGGTGCGGAACATGAAAAAAAAGACGTGACAGCATGAAAAAAATTCAGGAAAAAATGCCGGGTGCGGGGCGGGAATGCGGTATCTTCCTGATATGCCTGCCGACGGCGCGCGCCACTCTTTTTGCTGAGGAATCTCCGACCTTGCCGACACCTTCCGCCATCCCGCTGTCCCTCGCCGCCGCGCGCGCGCTGCACCTGGCCGCGCAGGGCCTGCTGCAGGGGCGCCGCAAGAAAGCCGTCAAGGCCGACGTGCTGGCCGCCATCCGCCAGATGGGCGTGCTGCAGATCGATACCATCCACGTGGTGGCGCGCAGCCCGTATCTTGTGCTGTGGAGCCGCCTGGGCGACTATCCGCAGCCGTGGCTGGAGCAGCTGCTGGCCGAGGGCGCGCTGTTCGAGTACTGGGCCCACGAGGCCAGCTTCGTGCCCATCGAGGACTACGGGCTGTACCGCCACCGCATGCTCGACCCGGCCGCCATGGGCTGGAAGTATTCGGTGAAATGGATGACGGAACAGGGCGAGGCCGTGGCCGCCGTGCTCGCCCACATCCGCGCCAACGGCGCCGCGCGCTCGGCCGACTTCGAGCGCACGGATGGCCAGGCGGGCGGCTGGTGGAGCTGGAAGCCGGAAAAGCGCTCGCTCGAAGTGCTGTTTACCTCGGGCGTGCTGATGATCGCCAAACGCCACAATTTCCAGCGCTATTACGACCTGGCCGAGCGCGTGCTGCCCGGCTGGCACGACGGCTTGCTGCCGGCTCAGGACCAGGTCCGGCGGCATCTGCTGCTGGCCAGCGTGAAGGCGCTGGGCCTGGCGCGTGCCAGCTGGATTAGCGACTACTTCCGCACGAAGCAATCGCGCGCCAGCCTGGCGCAAGACCTGCAGGCGCTGGTGGGCGAGGGCGCGCTGCTGCGCTGCAGCGTCGCCGGCTGGGATGATCCCGTCTACGTGCATGCGGATCATGCGGACCTGGCGCGCGCGGCGGCGGCCGGCAAGCTGGTGCCGACCCTGACGACGATTTTGTCGCCGTTCGATCCCGTCGTGTGGGATCGGCGCCGCGCGCTCGAATTGTTCGGCTTTGACTACCGGCTCGAATGCTATACGCCGGCCGAGAAGCGCCAGTATGGCTATTTCACTTTGCCGATCCTGCGCCGCGGCGCGCTGGTGGGCCGCCTGGATGCCAAGGCGCACCGCGCGCAGGGGCGCTTCGAGATCAAGTCGCTGGCGCTGGAAGAGGGCGTGCGCCTCAGTCCCCGCCTGGTGCAGGACGTGGCGGGCGCCGTGCAGCGCCTGGCGCTGTGGCATGCCTGCCCGGATATTGACATTGCGCAAGCGCAGCCGGCGGCCTTCGGCGCGCAGCTGGCCGCGGCCTGGCAGGATGGCGGCGCCGCCGCAAGGCGGGCCGCATGATGCTGCCACCGGCGCCGCCCGCGCTGCTCGACGCCGATGGCCAGCCCCGCTTTGGCCGCTATACGGGGCAATTGACGGCCTTTGACTGGGCCGCGATGGCGCCGCCGCATGCGCGCGGCGCCATCTGGCGCCTGTTCCACCACAAGCGCTGGCATTACGTGGCCCTGTCCACGCCCGCCCTGTTTTGCGGCGTGGCCATCGTCGACCTGGGCTGGACCAGCACCGCGTTCGCGTATGCCTTCGACCGCCACAAGGGCAGGATCGTGGCATCCTTTTCGCAGGATGGCGTGCCGGGACTGAGCGCGTCGGTGGCGCCGCATGCGGGGGGCAGCAGCCGTTTCCGTCTGTTCTCGCACAAAATCAGCATCGAAGCCCAGCCGCAGCAGCGCTGCCGCCTGCTGCTCGATTGCGGCCTGTTCGGCATCGATGCGGAATTCGGCCCGCCCGTGTCGCCCACCCTGCTGGCCGTGGGACCCGTGGCCGAGGGCGGGGCCGCGCACGCGACGCAAAAGTCGGGCGGCTTGCCGCTGTGGGGCAGCGTGCGCTGCGGCGCCATGGGCTACAGCCTCGATGACGGCGTGGCCAGCTTCGATTATTCGAACGGCTTGCTGGCGCGCGAGACGGAATGGCGCTGGGCCTCGGCGCACAGCCTGGACCTGGGCTTCAACCTGCAGGCCGGCTATTTCGGCGCGCATGAAAACGCGCTGTGGCTCGACGGCCAGCTGTATGCGCTGGGCCGCGCGCATTTCGACTTCAATCCCGACAACCCGCTGGCGCCTTGGCACGTGTGGACGGACGACGATCTGCTCGACCTGCACTTCAAGCCCGAAGGCGCGCGCCGCGAGGACAAGAACCTGTGGATCGCCGCCAGCCGCTACATCCAGCCCATCGGCACCTTCAGCGGCTGGGTGCGCGCCAGCGCGGACTCTCCCAAGCGCATCGTGGCGCAGCTGGCGGGCGTGACGGAAAGCCACCGCTCGCGCTGGTGAGGACGGGCTTTTTCGTGAAACGCGCGACAAGGTCAAATTTTTTTACCAGCGCATCCTATACACTGGCGCGTAGCCGCTCCGGCAATCCCGCTCCGGCAATCCATGAGGCCAGAACATGAGTATCCGTAATCTCGACAAGCTGTTCAAGCCGGCCTCGGTGGCCCTGATCGGCGCCACGGCGCGCGAACACAAGTTGGGCGCCATCGCCCTCTACAACCTGCTGGGGGGCGGCTATCAAGGAGACATCTGGCCCGTCAATCCCAAGTATGACGAGCTGATGGGCCTGAAATGCTACCGCAAGCTGGCGCAGCTGCCCAAGGCGCCGGACCTGGCCATCATCTGCACGCCGCCCGCCACCATCACGGCGCTGATCCGCGAGCTGGGCGCGCTGGGCACGCGCGCCGCCATCGTCATGACGTCGGGCCTCGACCCCGCGCGCGAACAGTCGCTGCGCCTGGCCATGCTGAAGGCGGCCAAGCCGCACCTGCTGCGCATCCTCGGCCCCAACAGCATGGGTTTGCTGGTGCCGAAACTGGGCCTGAACGCCAGCTTCGCGCACCTGGGGGCGACGAGCGGCAAGATCGCCTTCGTTTCGCAGTCGGGGGCGCTGGTGTCGGGCGTGCTGGACTGGGCCAATGCGCACGGCGTGGGCTTTTCCAAGTTCATTTCGCTGGGCGGCAGCTACGACATCGATTTCGGCGACTTGCTCGACTACCTGGCCGGCGACATCGACACGGCCGCCATCCTGCTGTACATGGAAGACATCCACGCGGCGCGCAAATTCATGTCGGCCGCGCGGGCGGCCGCGCGCAGCAAGCCCGTCATCGTGCTGAAGGCGGGGCGCGAGGCGGAAGGCGCGGCCGTGGCGGCCTGGCACACGGGCGCGCTGGCCGGCTCGGACGCCGTCTACGACGCCGCCATCCGCCGCGCCGGCATGCTGCGCGTGTATTCGGCCGAAGAACTGTTCGACGCCGTGGAAACGCTCACGCATATCCGCGCCCAGCGCGGCGAGCGCCTGGCGATTTTATGCAACGGCGGCGGCCTGGGCGTGATGGCCACCGATGCGCTGGTGGGCAGCGGCGGCAAGCTGGCCGAATTGTCGCCCGATACCGTCATCGCGCTGGAAAAGGCGCTGCCGCGGGGCTGGTCGCACGACAACCCCGTCGGCCTGCCCGGCGACTCGGCCGTGCAGCGCTATGTGGACGCCATCAAGCCGCTGCTCGACGAGCCGCAGGCGGACGCCTTGCTGCTGCTGCACGCGCCCACGGCCATGGTTTCGTCGATCGACATCGCCGAAGCCGTCACGCCGCTGATCAAGGCGACCTCGCGCACGGTGCTGTCGTGCCTCCTGGGCGGCACCACCGTGGCGCCCGCGCGCCAGATCTTCAACCGCGCCGGCATTCCCACCTACGACACGCCGGAAAAGGCGGTGCACGGCTTCATGCAGATCGTGCAGTACCGGCGCAACCAGGAAACCCTGATGCAGGTGCCGGCGCAGCTGCCCATGTCGGCCACGCCGCGCCGCGCCAGGGTGCGCGAAATCGTCGCCGCCGCGCTGGCGGCCGGCCAGACGGTGCTGGGCGAATGCCGCTCGAAGGAAATCCTTGCCGCCTACGGCATTCCCGTCGCCACCACGCGCATGGCGGCCGACGTCGAAGAGGCGCTGGCCGTGGCGTTTGATATCGGCTATCCGGTGGCGCTGAAGATCCATTCGCCCGACATCGCGCACAAATCCGACGTGGGCGGCGTGGCGCTGGACCTCGATACGCCGGACATCCTGCGCACGGCGGCCGCCGCCATGCTCAAGCGCGTGCGCCGCATGCGCCCCGACGCGCTGATCGACGGCTTCACGGTGCAGCAGATGGCGCGCCGGCCGCAGTCGCATGAACTGATCGTCGGCGTGACAACGGACGCCGCCTTCGGCCCCGTGATACTGGTGGGGCAGGGCGGCATCGCCGTCGAAGTGACGGCCGACCACGCCATCGGCCTGCCGCCGCTGAACATGGTGCTGGCGCGCGACATGCTGGCGCGCACGCGCGTGTCGAAGCTGCTGGCCGGCTACCGCAACCAGCCGCCGGCCGATATCGACGCCATCTGCTACACGCTGATCCAGGTGGCCGAGCTGGTGGCCGACATCGGCGAGCTGGCCGAACTCGACATCAACCCGCTGGTGGCCGACGCCGATGGCGTGATCGCGCTCGACGCGCGCATCCGCTTGCAGCCGGGGCAGAAAAGCGACCGCCTGGCCATCCGCCCGTATCCGCAGGAACTGGAAGAGCAGGTGACGTGGATGGGCCAGCCGATCTTGCTGCGCCCCATCCGCCCGGAAGACGCGCCGCAGCACATGGACCTGTTCCACGCGCTGGACCCGGACGACGTGCGCCTGCGCTTCTTCACCTCCATGCGCGAGCTGCCCGTATCGCAGCTGGCGCGCCTGACGCAGATCGATTACGACCGCGCCATGGCCTTCATCGCCACGCATACGGGACCGGATGGCCAGCCGGAAACCCTGGGCGTGGTGCGCGCCGTGGCCGACCCGGACAATATCCACGCCGATTTCGCCATCGCCGTGCGCTCCGCCCTGAAGAGCAAGGGACTGGGACACATCCTGTTCGAAAAGCTGGTCGACTATTTCCGCAGCCGCGGCACGGAAGCGCTGGTGGGCGAGGCCATGGCGCGCAACAAGGGCATGCAGCGGCTGGTGAAAAGCTTTGGCGGCGAGGTCACGCCGTCGGAAGAGCCGGGCGTCGTCAACCTGCATATCGGCTTGCGCTGACGTGGCAGAAAGCGGGCCGCCGTCCCGCCTGGGTTTGTGCAGGATCAAACCCGCCCGTGTCGGTAGTCTTTACACTTTCACTTCCAGGATGATTCATCCGGCACGTTTTTGGGAGTGAGTGCATGCTTACGGCAACATATATATTGGTATCCTTGTCAGTGGAACAGGCCAGCATCCGCATGAGTTTGCTGGCTTTTCAGAAATACATGCACGTGCAGCTGCGCCACCAGAGCAGCCTCAGCCTGGCGCAACTGCAGTATGCGGGAGACTGGCTGAGCCGGCTGTACCAGGGCGGCTACTGGCGCAAGGTGGAGATGTACCTGATACCCGCCATCCGCCAGGCCACGCCGCATGCCGATGGCATACTGGAAGAGATCAATGGCTTGAACCACGCGGCGCTGGAAAGCATCAACGCCGTGCAGCGGCGCGCGGGCGCCACCATCGACCATGGCGAACTGCAGGCCGAGCAGCTGTGCGCGGCCATCGACGGCTTTTGCGCGGCCCTGCTGCAGCGCCTGGAAAAAGAGGAGCGCGAACTGTTCGCCCTGGCGCGCAAGGTCATCGTCGGCGAAGCGTGGTTCGCCATCGCCTATCAATTCCTGGCCCACGATGCGCGCGCGCAGGAAGCGCGCCGCGACAAGGCGCAGGTGCTCCCCTTTGTTTTGCCGCCATCCTTGCCGGCATCCCTGGCGGCTGGCGCCAGCACTGAAACGGCGGCCGATGGCGCCGCGCCCGCCATGCCCGAGCCGGCGCAGCCGCAGCGCGCGCGGGCTTGAGCAGGTAGCAAGCGCACACGCCAACCGACGCCCTTGCCGCCACCGCTTTGCTGATTGCGGCCGGCGTGCCGCCATAGGGAAAAGAGATGGGAAAAAGATTCGCTTTATTCATTTGATAACTTGTTCAGTCCTGTCCGATGCAATACCCCGGGCTTTGTTATGATGGTGGTTTTGATCCACGCGAAACCCGTCATGTTCGAATTTCTTTTCAAACGTTCTGCCAGCAAGACTGCCGCCCCCGATCCTGTCGTGGCAGAACAGGCCGCCGCGTCGGCGCAGAGCGCATCGCGCCGCGCCGAACAGGTGGCGCGTGCCCATGCCGTGGCGGGCGACGAAACCGCCGCCGCCGATTTTATTGTCTCCAGCGAATTTGCCGATGCCCGTCTGATCGCGGCCGAACACGTCCATTCCCTGCCCCTGCTGGAAAAAGTCCACCAGGCCATGCGCAACACGGACCGCCGCGTCGCCAAGCTGATGCAGGGCCGTATCGACCTGATCCGTCATCAGGCGGCGGAAACCCAGCGCGCCCAGGCCAGCATCGACACGGCGCAGCGCCTGTTGAACGATGAAAAGCTGAGCCCGAACCAGGTGGCCGAACTGGACCGCCAGTGGCAAGTCATCAAATCCACGCCCGAACTGGCCACGGCCTTCGCCGCCGCGCGCGCCGCGCTGGCGTCGCGCCTGGAAGCGCAAGTGGTGTTGCAGCGCGCCGTGATCGACGCCGTCGCTGCCATGCGTGCGCTGGCGGCTGGCGGCCAGTCCGGCGCCGACCTGGCGCAGGCGCTGGCCCGCCTCGATGCGCAGCACGCGCAGCATGCGCAGTCGCCCGAGCGCGCCTCGCTGCCCAAGCACCTGGAAAACGACTTTGGCCAGGCGCGCGAGCAGGCGCAGGCCGCTTTGCAGGCGCTGCAGCAGCACCAGGCCGTGTTCGACGCGCGCCAGGCGGCGCTGGCCGACTGGCAGGCGCAGGATGCCGCCACCCTGGATGCCGACACCTTGAAGCGCGCATGGCAAGCCCTGCCGCGCCTGCCGGAGTCGCCCTTGTCGGATAGCTTGCAGCAGCAATTCGCGGCCCTGCTGGCCAGCGCGCCCGCACCCGTGCAGGCGGCGCCGGTGGCCGCCATCGCTGGCGAGACGGCCGAGGCGGCGCCCGCGCCGCGCAAGCCGCGCCAGGAGCACGCCCCCGTCTCGAAGGAAGCGACGGAACAGTTCTTCAAGACGCTCGACGCCATGGAGGCGGCCCTGCAGGATGGCTTGCTGCACGTGGCTTCCGAGCATGACAAGACCTTGCGCGATAGCAAGCACGGCCGTTTGACGCCGGCGCAAGCCGACCGCCTGGCCCATGTGCGCGGCGAATTCAAGCGCCTGGCCGACTGGGCGCGCTGGGGCGGCAACGTTTCGCGCGAGGAACTGGTCAAGGCGGGCGAGGAATTGCCGGCGCAGCAACTCCCAATGGCCGAACTGGCCAAGAAGGTGGGCAGCCTGCGCGAGCGCTGGAAGTCGCTCGACACCCTGTCCGGCCCGGCGCCCAAGTCCCTGTGGGAACGTTTTGACGCCGCCTGCAGCGTGGCCTACGCCCCGGCGGCCCAGCATTTCAAGCAATTGGCGGAAGAGCGCCATGGCAATGCGGCCAAGGCGCAGGAGCTGATCGCGGAAACGGCGGCTCTGGCAGCCGAAGAAAGCACTGACTGGAAACACGTCGCCTCCGCCGCGCAGCGCCTGCGCCAGGCCTGGACGCGCCTGGGCACCATCGACCGCAAGGAAAAGAAACGCCTGGATACGGAATTTGGCGCCGCGCTGGACGCGCTGTCGAAGCCGCTGGAAACGCAGCGCCAGATCGAGACGGCGCGCCGCGAACAATTGATCGTCGAAGTGGGTCTGCTGAAACCGTCCGAGCGCAACACGGTCGACATGCTCAAAGCCCTGCAGGATAAATGGCAGGAGCTGGCCAAGGCCTTGCCGCTGGAACGCCGCGCCGAGCAGGCGCTGTGGCAGCGTTTCCGCGCCGCCTGCGACGATATCTTTGCAAAGCGCAAGGAAACGGCGCATGCGGCCGACCACGAGCGCCGCGAACACCTGCATGCGCGCGAAGCGCTGTGCGCCAGCCTGGAAACGGCCGTCATCCCCGACGGCGACGACAAGGCCCGCACGGCCGCCATCAACCAGCTGCTGCGCGATACGCGCAGCGCCTGGAACGCCACCGGCCCCGTGCCGCGCGCCAGCGAAGCGAAGATCGAGCAGCGCTACCAGGCGGCTGTCGCCGGCGTGCAGGCGCAGGCGGACGCCATCGCCGAGCGCGCCGGCGCGGCGCAGGCCAACGCCTTGCGCGACAAGCTGCGCCTCGTGCAGGCGCTGGAAGCGGCCTTGGCCGATGGCGATGCCAGTACCGACGCGCAGGCATGGAACGCGCGCTGGAGCGCCTTGCCGGCGCTGGACGCGCAATACGAACGCAGCCTGCAGCAGCGCTTTGCCGGCGCGCAAGCGGCGCTGGGCCAGGGCAGTGCCGCCTACGTGCAGCAGTTGCAAGCCAACGAGGCCCGCCTGCTCGATGAAGTCTTGCGCCTGGAAATCGTCGCCGGCGTTGACAGCGGCGCCGAATTTGCCCGCGACCGCCTGAAAATGCAGGTGGAAGTGCTGCAATCGTCGCTCAAATCGGGCCAGAAGCCGCTCACGCAAGTGTCGCAGCTGATGCAGCTGTGCGCGATTCCCGCCGCCACCGACGCGCGCACGGCCAGCCGCATCGAAACCCTGCTGCGCCGCATCGGAGGCCACGCCAAATGAGCACCTGCGTCCGCGTCCAGCATGCCGATTTTGACTTGAGTGAAGAAATCGCACAATTGCGTGCAGGCAACCCCAAGGTGGGCGCCGTCGTCGGCTTCGTCGGCACCGTGCGCGACATGAACGAAGGGCTGGACGTGGCGGCCATGGAGCTCGAGCATTATCCGGGCATGACGGAGAAATCCATCGAAGCCATCGTCGAGCAGGCGCGCGCGCGCTGGCCATTGTCCGGCGCGCTGGTGATTCACCGCGTGGGGCCCTTGCTGCCGCAGGAGCAGATCGTGCTGGTGGCCGTGTCGTCCGCGCACCGGGGCGAGGCCTTCGCCGCCTGCGAGTTCATCATCGATTACCTGAAGACGGAAGCGCCGTTCTGGAAGAAGGAAGACACGCCCGAAGGGGCGCGCTGGGTCGACGCGCGCGACAGCGACGAGACGGCCTTAAACAAGTGGGCCGCAAAAGCAAGCGCCATTTGAATCGTACGCGCGCCGCACCGTAGCATTTGCCTCAGTGCATCAGTTTTCTGCTTTGTGTATGCTTGAAAAGTACTGCCTCACCCCAATTTGGTTAACAACTAATTAACCGGGAGCGCTTTTCATGCGACAAGATAAACTGACTACCAAGCTACAAGAAGCCCTGGCCGATGCGCAAAGCTTGGCTGTGGGCAACGACAATCCTTACATTGAACCAGTCCATTTGCTGACGGCCCTGTTGAACCAGGACGACGGCGGCGCCCGCTCGCTGTTGCAGCGTGCCGGCGTCAACGTGGGCGGCCTGTCGAAGGCCCTGACCTCGTCGATCGACCGCTTGCCGAAAGTCTCCGGCACGGGCGGCGACGTGCAGGTCAGCCGCGAATTCGTGGCCCTCTTGAACCTGGCCGACAAGGAAGCGCAAAAGGCGGGCGACCAGTTCGTTTCCAGCGAAATGGTGCTGCTGGCGATGACGGAAGACAAGTCCGACTGCGGCAAGCTGGCACGTGAAAACGGCCTGACCCGCAAGGCGCTGGAAGCGGCCATCGACGCTGTGCGCGGCGGCAACAAGGTCGATTCGCAAGAGGCCGAAGGCCAGCGCGAAGCACTGAAAAAATACACCCTGGACGTGACGGAACGCGCACGTCAGGGCAAGCTCGACCCTGTGATCGGGCGCGACGATGAAATTCGCCGCACCATCCAGATCCTGCAGCGCCGCAGCAAGAACAACCCCGTGCTGATCGGCGAACCTGGCGTGGGCAAGACCGCCATCGTCGAAGGCCTGGCGCAGCGCATCGTCAATGGCGAAGTACCCGAGTCCCTGAAGGGCAAGCGCGTACTGTCGCTGGACATGGCCGCCTTGCTGGCGGGCGCGAAGTTCCGCGGCGAGTTCGAGGAACGCCTGAAATCCGTGCTGAAGGAACTGGCCATGGACGAAGGGCAGACCATCGTCTTCATCGACGAGATGCACACCATGGTGGGCGCGGGCAAGGCCGAAGGCGCGATGGACGCCGGCAACATGCTGAAACCGGCGCTGGCGCGCGGCGAACTCCATTGCGTGGGCGCCACCACCCTCGACGAGTACCGCAAGTACATCGAGAAGGATGCGGCCCTGGAGCGGCGCTTCCAGAAAGTGCTGGTCGACGAGCCGACCGTGGAAGCGACCATCGCCATCCTGCGCGGCTTGCAGGACAAATATGCGCTGCACCACAAGGTGGAAATCACGGACGCGGCCATCATTGCCGCCGCCGAGCTGTCGCACCGCTACATCACGGACCGCTTCTTGCCGGACAAGGCGATCGACCTGATCGATGAAGCGGCGGCGAAGATCAAGATCGAGATCGATTCCAAGCCGGAAGTGATGGACAAGCTGGAACGCCGTTTGATCCAGCTCAAGATCGAGCGCGAAGCCGTCAAGAAGGAAAAAGACGAGGCATCGTTGCGCCGCCTGGCCTTGATCGAGGAAGAAATCGTCAAGCTGCAGCGCGAATACAATGACTTCGAGGAAATCCTGAAGGCGGAAAAAGCCGTCGTGCAAGGCAGTACGCACATCAAGGAAGAGATCGAGAACGTCAAGCTGCAGATGGAGCAGGCGACGCGCGAGAGCAACTGGCAGAAAGTGTCGGAGCTGCAATATGGCAAGCTGCCGCAGCTGGAAGCCCAGCTCAAGCAGGCCGACAGCGGCATGCCGAAGGTCGATCCCGATCATCCGAAGCTGCTGCGCACGGAAGTGGGCGCCGAGGAAATCGCCGAAGTGGTGTCGCGCGCGACGGGCATTCCCGTGTCGCGCATGATGCAGGGCGAACGCGACAAGCTGCTGCACATCGAAGAGAAGCTGCATGAGCGCGTCGTGGGCCAGGATGAAGCGATCACGGCCGTGGCCGACGCCATCCGCCGTTCGCGCGCCGGTCTCTCCGACCCGAACCGTCCATATGGTTCCTTCATGTTCCTGGGACCCACGGGCGTCGGCAAGACCGAGCTGAGCAAGGCGCTGGCGACCTTCCTGTTCGATACGGAAGAATCGATGATCCGCATCGACATGAGCGAGTTCATGGAGAAACATTCCGTGGCCCGCCTGATCGGCGCGCCGCCAGGCTATGTCGGCTACGACGAGGGCGGCTACCTGACGGAAGCCGTGCGCCGCAAGCCGTACAGCGTGATCCTGCTCGACGAGGTCGAGAAGGCCCACCCTGACGTCTTCAACGTGCTGCTGCAAGTGCTCGACGATGGACGCATGACGGATGGCCAGGGCCGCACGGTGGACTTCAAGAATACCGTCATCATCATGACCTCGAACCTGGGTTCGCACAAGATCCAGGCCATGGAAAGCGATGATCCCGGTGTCGTGAAGCTGGCCGTGATGGCCGAGGTGCGCTCGCACTTCCGTCCCGAGTTCGTCAACCGTATCGATGAAATCGTGGTGTTCCACGGCCTCGACGAGAAGAACATCGGCGCGATCGCGAAGATCCAGCTGAAGATTCTCGAAGAACGCCTGGCGCGCATGGACATGGCGCTGAGCCTGACCGACGCGGCATTGCAGCAAATCGCCGAAGCGGGCTACGATCCGGTGTATGGCGCTCGTCCGTTGAAACGGGCGATCCAGCAGCAGATCGAAAATCCGCTGTCGAAGCTGATCCTGGAAGGCCGCTTTGGCCCGAAAGACGAGATCCGCATCGACGCCCAGAACGGCAACCTGGTATTTACGGGTGCGCAAGTGGGGCTGGACAAGGTGTAATGTTGGCAGGTCAGTCCCTGCGGGATTGGAAGCTCCCTCCGTCGGGGTAGCTTCTCCCGCAGGGTCTGCCCCCAGTTTCACTGCATTTGCAGTGAGGAAGATTTTCGACGTCTAGCAAAACCGTAGCGAGCGGCAGTGATTTGTGGCCGAGAAGCGCAACCGTACTGAAGTACGGTGAGCATCGCAGGCCGCAAAGCGCGACGCGCAGTAGGTTTTGATAGACGTCCTCACGCAGGGCGGTATCAGGCTAGACCTGATACCGCCCTTCTTGTTATGATCGGCACTATTTTCTGACTAATTCCGGAGGCGGTACGATGGCAAACATATGGCAAGCAGGGCAGCGCATTGGAGTGGGATTGACCTTGGCGGCGGCCGTGCTGGCATTGCCTGCCCACGCCCAGGAAGAAAAAGTCCTGAACATCTATAACTGGTCGGACTATATCGGCGACGATACGATCAAGAATTTTGAAAAGGAAACGGGCATCAAGGTGCGCTACGACGTTTTCGACAATAACGAAATCCTCAATGCGAAACTGGTGGCGGGCAAGTCCGGCTACGATATCGTCGTGCCGACGGCCCAGTGGGCGCGCCTGCAGATCGACGCGGGCCTGTTGCGCAAGCTCGACAAGAGCAAGCTGACGAACCTGGGCAACCTCGACCCCAACCTGCAAGCCAAGCTGTCGAAGATCGATCCGAACAATGATTACCTGGTCGACTGGCTGTGGGGCTACACGACGGTGGGCATCAACGTCAACAAGGTCAAGGCGGCGCTGGGCGGCATGCCCATGCCCGAAAACGCCTGGGACCTGATCTTCGACCCGAAATACGCGTCGAAGCTGAAATCGTGCGGCGTCTCCTTCCTCGATTCGCCGTCGGAAGTGCTGCCGGCGGCCCTGCAATACCTGGGCAAGCCAGCGTACTCGAAAACCGCTGGCGACTACCAGGAAGCGGGCAAGGTGCTGCAAGCCATCCGTCCCTATGTGACCCTGTTCAGCTCGTCGGGCTACATCAATGACATGGCCAACGGTTCCGTCTGCGTAGCGCTGGGCTGGTCGGGCGACATCAATATCGCGCGCCAGCGCGCCATCGATGCGAAAAACGGCAACGTGATCCAGGTGCTGGTGCCGAAGACGGCCGCGCTGATGTTCGACACCATGGCCATTCCCGCCGACGCGCCGCACCCGAACAATGCGCACCTGTTCATCAACTACATCCTGCGTCCGCAAGTGCATGCCAGCCTGAGCAACAAGGTCTTCTACGCGAATCCGAATCCGGCCAGCATCAAGTATGTGCGCAAGGATATCGGCGAGAACAAGGCGATCTTCCTGTCGGATGCCGACAAGCAGCGCATGGCCGCGCCGGAAGCGACCACGGCCGATATCCGCCGCCTGATGACGCGCATCTATACGAAGTTCAAGACGGGAGTATAAAGTACTAGCTCCCTACAAAACTGTAGCGAGCGGAAGGGAGTTGTGATCGAGAAGCGGAACTGTGCTGTGCACGGGGCCGCCGAGGCAGTGAGCATCGCAGATTGCAAATCGCGACGCGTAGTAAGTTTTGTGGGGAGATACAAGGATGGCGCGAGAGACGGGCCTGTAGGCCGTCGCTGGCGCCATGCGATATTGCCGAGGTGAACACTACTCGTGGTAGCGGTCCAACAGCTTGTGATGACTGCCGCGCATTTCTTCGATCAATTCAAAGGCGACGAAGCCGATGATGGCGGCGAAGATGGCGATGAAGAGAAAAACGAGGAAGGTTAACATGGTCTTTCAGCCGCCGTTGGACGGCTGTCCGCTGGGTTGCTCAATGTGCCAGAGCAGCGCTCCAACACGTAGTTGATGCAATTAAACTCTAGCAGATCGGCAGCGCTTTGCAAGGCTGCCGAGTTGTAATTTCCGCCAGTATTTGTCCCAGCGCACTTTTTGCGCACTTCTCCAGCTCGTCCCTCTCATTTCAGCACCAGGTCATGCGCCATCTCATGACGTTCGTGCAGGCGCTGAAGGGAGTGCCTGGTTCGCGCTGGGAGAACCCATCCATACTGCGCTGGCCTTGCGCATTTCCCTCCTTTACCCTTACTTCACCACCAGGTCATGCGCCATGACGGCTTTCAGGTAAACGCTGATGGGTTCGCCCGGCTCGCGCTGGGAGAACCCGTGCATGCTGCGCTGGCCTTACGCATTTCCTTTACCCTTACTTCACCACCAGGTCATGCGCCATCACGGCTTTCAAGTACACGCTGATGGGGTCGCCCGGTTCGCGCTGGGAGAACCACCACGCGCTGGCCTTGCGCATTTCCCAGTCCTGCACTTCGCCCGTCAGCAGCAGGGCGGCCGCCTGGCCGAGGGTGGGCTGGTGGCCGACGATGAGCACGGTTTCCTTGCCGGCCGGCCAGTTGGCCGCCTTGAGGATATCTTCCGCTTCGGCGCCGGGCGCCAGTTCCGGCATCAGCTTGAACTTGCGCCCCAGCGCTTCGGCCGTCTGCAGGGTGCGCAGGGCGGGGCTGACGAGGATGCGGCAATTCTCGGAGAGCTGCGAGGAAAGCCATTCGCCCATGCGGCGCGCCTGTTTTTGTCCCTTCACTGTCAGCGCGCGTTCCAGGTCGGGCACGCCCGGCTCGGCTTCTGCGTGTCGCCACAAGATGAGATCCATGCTGTGCTCCTCTGTGTTGAAAGTGGAAATTCGCTTATTCGCCGACCTCCGCGCCCGGCGTACCCAGTGTGTGCATCAGGTATTGCTGGGCGCTGAACGGGCTTTGCTTGCCGCGCGGCTTGCGGCGCGCATAGTGGCCCGTCGGCTCCAGTTCCCATGCATTGGTATTATCCTTCAAATACGGGTTCAGGCCCTCGGCGATCACGCGCCGCTTCAGCGCCCGGTCAAGCACAGGGAAGGCAACTTCCACCCGGCGGAACAGGTTGCGGCTCATCCAGTCCGCGCTGGCCAGGTAGACATCGTGCGCCAGGTCGTTGCGGAAGTAGTAAATGCGGCTGTGTTCCAGGAAGCGGCCAATCACGGAGCGCACCTTGATGTTTTCCGACAGGCCAGGCACGCCCGGCTTCAGGGTGCAGGCGCCGCGCACGATCAGGTCGATCTTCACGCCATCGGTCGAGGCCGCATACAGGGCGCGGATCACGGACTCATCGACCAGCGCATTGACTTTCACGATGATGCGCCCGCGCCGGCCCGAACGGGCGATCTTCGCCTCGTTGCGGATGGCCTTGATGATTTCGCTTTGCAGGCCGAACGGCGCCAGCCACAGATGGTTCAAATTATGCGGCTTGGTCAGGCTGGTCAGGTGGATGAACACTTCGTTGACTTCCACCGCCAGGTCCTGGTTTGCCGTCAGCAAGCCGAAGTCCGTGTACAGCTTGGTCGTCGTGGGATGGTAGTTGCCGGTGCCCAGATGGGCGTAGAAGCGCAGCGCGCCTTCTTCGCGGCGGATGACGAGCGCTACCTTGGCATGCGTCTTCAGGCCCACGACGCCGTACACGACTTGCGCGCCGGCCTGTTCCAGCTTGTCGGCCCAGTTGATATTGGCTTCTTCATCGAAGCGCGCCATCAGTTCCACGATGACGGTCACTTCCTTGCCCATTTTTGCCGCCGTAATGAGCGATTCCATCAGGTCCGAGTTCATGCCCGTGCGGTAGATGGTCTGCTTGATGGCGACGACGGACGGGTCGTAGGCGGCGCTGCGGATGAAGTCGATCACCGTCTGGAACGACTGGTAGGGGTGGTGCAGCAGGATGTCGTGCTTGGTCAGCGCGGCAAAGATGTCGTTGCCGATGGCTTTATGCGCGAGGCCGGGGAAAAACGGCGGGAAGCGCAGTTCAGGCTGCTTGACGTGGTCGATCATTTCCGACAGGCGCACCAGATTGACGGGCCCGTTGACGCGGTAGAGGCGGCTTTGGTCGAGGTTGAACTGGTCGAGCAGGAACTGCGACAGTTCCGGCGGGCAATTGCGCGCCACTTCCAGGCGCACGGAAGTGCCGAACTGGCGGCCCACCAGCTCGCCCTTCAGGGCCTGGCGCAGGTTCTTGACTTCATCCTCGTCCACCCACAGGTCGCTGTCGCGCGTGACGCGGAATTGTGAATAGGCAATCACTTCGCGCCCGGCAAACAGGTCGGAAATGTGCGCGTGGATGACGGACGACAATAAACAGAAGGACACGCCGTCGCCGGAAATGTCGTCCGGCAGCTTGATGACGCGCGGCAAGACGCGCGGCGCCTTGACGATGGCGATCGCCGTGCCGCGGCCAAACGCATCCTTGCCGCTCAGCGAGACGATGAAATTGAGGCTTTTATTCACCACTTGCGGGAACGGGTGGGCAGGGTCGAGGCCGATCGGCGTCAGCAGGGGACGCACTTCGCGGTCGAAATACTGCTTGACCCAGGCGCGCTGCGCCTCGTTGCGGTCGCTGTCGCGCAGCAAATGCACGCCCGCTTCGCGCAGGGCAGGCAAGACGTCATTATTCAGTATCTCGTACTGGCGTTCCACCAGCGCATGGCATTCCTTGCCGATGCGCTCCAGGTTGGCCGCCAGGGCAGGGTGGCCCGCCAGCGAACCGCCGATGCTGCCGGCCGCCAGCAGGCTGGCCACGCGCACCTCGAAGAACTCATCCATATTACTGCTGACGATGCACAGATAACGCAGACGCTCGAGCAGGGGAATGTTCGGGTCTTCCGCCTGGGCCATCACGCGCCGGTTGAAAGTCAGTTGCGACAGTTCGCGGTCAAGCAGGATGCCCGATTTCGTCACTTCCGTGTGCAGTTCAGGTTTCATATTCTTTTGTCTTTGCAGATAGTTAATTCTAGCCGTATTTCATCATGTATGACGCGTTGTGAGTGTAATCATGAAATATGACGTAAGCGTGACATAAGCTGTCATAAAGCGTCGCCCGTCCTGTCATTTTTCAGGCCGGAAATGGCATTTCCCGGGGCGTAGGCAAATATTTCAGGAAATTTGGCGCATGTCATAAAGCTGTCATATTCGCTTGCTAGACTGCGCAGCATTCAACCGGGACTTTGAGCCCTAACAACCCTGAGGACTTGATATGCAAATGAAGCAAATGTTCAAATTTATCGTCGTGGGTGCTTCGGCAGCGATGGCATTTTCTTCCGCTTCCGTCATGGCGGCAGATATGACAGGTGCTGGCGCAACCTTCCCGTACCCGATCTACGCCAAATGGGCCGAGACGTACAAAGCCAACACGGGCAACGGCCTGAACTACCAGTCCGTCGGTTCCGGCGCCGGCATCAAGCAAATCAAGGCCAAGACTGTTGAATTCGGCGCCTCCGACATGCCTTTGAAAGCGGAAGAGCTGGAAGAAGCGGGCCTGATGCAGTTCCCGGCCATCATGGGCGGCGTGGTCACCATCGTCAACCTGGACGGCGTGAAGCCAGGCCAGCTGAAAATGACGGGCAAGGTCGTTGCCGATATCTACCTGGGCAAGATCACCAAGTGGAGCGCACCGGAAATCGCCGCGCTGAACACGGGCGTCAAGCTGCCGGACACGGAAATCACCGTGGTGCACCGAGCCGACGGTTCGGGCACTTCGTTCCTGTTCACCGACTTCCTGTCGAAAACCAACCCGGAATTCAAATCGAAAATCGGCGCTGGCTCGGCTGTGAAATGGGCCGTGGGCGTGGGCGGCAAGGGTAACGAAGGCGTCGCCGCCAACGTTCAGCGTATCAAGGGTT
Organism: uncultured Janthinobacterium sp.; assembly: GCA_963530105.1. Taxonomy (GTDB): domain Bacteria; phylum Pseudomonadota; class Gammaproteobacteria; order Burkholderiales; family Burkholderiaceae_D; genus Janthinobacterium. The sequence goes on along the minus strand of CAUSDR010000003.1, from coordinate 26,674 downwards.
CGATCGGCTACGTCGAGTGGGCTTACGCCAAGAAAAACAATATGTCGCACACCCAGCTGCAAAACAAGGACGGCAACTTCCTGCAGCCTGACGACGAAAACTTCAAGGCAGCAGCCGCTTCGGCACCTTGGACGCAAACCCCGGGCTTCGGCGTGGTCCTGACCGACCAGGCTGGCAAAAACAGCTGGCCGATCACCGGCGTGTCGTTCATCCTGATGCACAAAGTCCAGGCTGACGCAGCCAAGGCAAAAGAAGTCCTGAAATTCTTCGACTGGGCCTACAAAAACGGCGGCCCTGCTGCCGTTGAACTGGACTACGTGCCAATGCCGGCATCGGTCATCAAACTGGTGCAGGAATCGTGGAAAGCCAACCTGAAAGACGCATCGGGCAAAGCCATCTATTAATGCGATAGCTTGACCATGTAAGTACCGATCCTTGCCCCCGCCAGCAGCACGGCGGGGCAGGGAGTTAGCCAGGACCGCCCGCAAGCCCTTGCAGACGGTCCTGGCTAAAAGAGTAACTAAAAGAATAAAAGCAACGACGCCTGACAAAACCGTAGCGAGCGGAAGGGAGTTGCGGTCGAGATGCGCAACTGTACGAAGGTACAGTGAGCATCGCAGGCCGTAAATCCCGACGCGCAGCAGGTTTTGACAGGCGTACTAAAACAGCAACACTGGCAGTACCACCCACATCTGGCACACTATGAGCGCACAATCTACCTCCTCCACGATCCCCATGCCAGGCGGCACCATGACCGATTCCATCAGTCAAGCGCAAATGCTTTCCACCATGCGCAAGCAGCGCATCCAGGATTTTCTGTTCCACAAGGTGACGATGCTGTTCGCCCTGTCGGTGCTGATCGTCCTGGTGGGCATCATCATTTCGCTGATCATGGAATCGATCCCGGCCTTCAAGACCTTCGGCCTGCATTTCATCGTTTCGGCGGAATGGGATCCCGTCAATGACCACTACGGCGCCCTGATCCCCATCATCGGCACCCTGGTGACGTCGGTGATTGCCCTGCTGATCGCCTTTCCCGTCAGCTTCGGCATCGCGTTGTTCCTCACGGAAATCTGCCCGGCCTGGCTGCGCCGCCCGCTGGGCACGGCTGTCGAGCTGCTGGCCGGCGTGCCATCGATCATTTACGGCATCTGGGGCCTGTTCGTCTTCGCGCCCCTGTTCGCCGACCACGTCCAGCCCATCCTGAAAGCCACGCTGGGCAACGTGCCCGTCATCGGCCAGCTGTTCAGCGGCCCCATGATGGGCATCGGCCTGCTGACGGCCGGCCTGGTGCTGGCCATCATGATCATCCCCTTCATCGCCTCGGTGATGCGCGACGTCTTTGAGATCGTCCCCGCCGTGCTGAAGGAATCGGCTTACGGCCTGGGCTGCACGCGCTGGGAAGTGGTGCGCAAGATCGTCTTGCCATACACCAAGACTGGCGTTGTCGGCGGCGTCATGCTGGGCCTGGGCCGCGCGCTGGGCGAGACCATGGCCGTCACCTTCGTCATCGGCAACGCCAACAAACTGTCGTGGTCGCTGTTTGCCGCCGGTAACAGCATCACCTCGCTGCTGGCCAATGAATTTGGCGAAGCGCAATCCGAACTGCACGTGGCTTCGCTGTTCTCGCTGGCACTGATCCTGTTTGTCATCACCTTTATCGTCTTATCCGCCGCCAAGCTGATGCTGGCTGGCATGTCCCGCAAGGAAGGCACGAAATGAGCCAGCTCAGCCAAGTTAGCAGCAACGACGTTCCGGCCAAGCCGGCCATGAACCCTGTCTACCGCAAGCGCCTGCTGATGCACCGCGTCGGCATCGCCCTGTCGGTGGCCGCCATGGCCCTGGGCCTGGCCGTGCTCGTGTGGATTTTGTTCACCCTGGTGGTGAAGGGCTTCGGCGCCCTGTCCGTCGACCTGTTCACGCAAACGACGCCGGCCCCGGGCAGCGAAGGCGGCGGTCTGATCAACGCCATCGTCGGCAGCGCCCTGATGGTGGGCCTGGCAACTGTCGTCAGCACCCCGATCGGCATCCTGGCCGGCATTTATTTGGCCGAATACGGCGAAGAAAACAAGCTGGCGCAAGTGACGCGCTTTGTGACGGACATCATGCTGTCGGCGCCGTCGATCGTCATCGGCCTGTTCGTGTATGCGCTGTATGTGGCCCACGTGAAGCATTTCTCCGGTTATGCAGGCGCCATCGCGCTGTCGCTGATCGCCGTGCCGGTGGTGGTGCGCACGACGGACAACATGCTGCGCCTGGTGCCGAACAGCCTGCTCGAAGCCGCCTTTGCCCTGGGCGCGCCGCGCTGGAAGGTCGCCACCCTGGTGCGCTTGCGCGCCGTCAAGGCGGGCGTCATCACCGGCGTACTGCTGGCATTGGCACGCATCGCCGGCGAAACGGCACCGCTGCTGTTCACGGCCCTGAATAACCAGTTCCAAAGCTTCAACATGAATGCGCCGATGGCCAACTTGCCGTCCGTCATTGCATCGTTTGCGATGAGCCCGTACGACAACTGGCGCTCGCTGGCCTGGGGCGGCGCACTGCTGATCACCTTCAGCGTGCTGGCCCTGAATATCCTGTCGCGCACCGTGTTCAGCCAAAAAGTCCCTAATTAAACAGATATCGAGCGAAGCGAACCCACATGAATACGCAAATGAATCCAGCACAAGACCTGGCACCAAAGAAAAAAACCATCGAAATTTCGGGCCTGAACTTTTTTTACGGCAAAACGCAAAGCTTGCATAACGTCAACCTGGACATCCACGAGAAAAAGGTCACGGCCTTCATCGGCCCGTCCGGTTGCGGTAAATCAACCCTGCTGCGCACCCTGAACCGCATGTATGACCTGTACCCGGGCCAGCGCGCGGAAGGCTCCATCCTGTACCGCGGCCGCAACGTGCTCGACGCCGACCAGGACGTCAACATGCTGCGCGCCAAGGTCGGCATGGTGTTCCAGAAGCCGACGCCGTTCCCCATGTCCGTGTACGACAACATCGCCTTCGGCGTGCGCCTGTATGAAGACCTGTCGAAGGGCGAGATGGACGAGCGCGTCGAGTGGGCCCTGAAAAAGGCCGCGCTGTGGGGCGAAGTCAAGGACAAGCTGACCAAGAGCGGCCTGTCGCTGTCGGGCGGCCAGCAGCAGCGCCTGTGCATCGCGCGCGGCGTGGCCGTGAAGCCGGACGTGCTGCTGCTCGATGAGCCGACCTCGGCGCTGGACCCGATCTCCACCTCGAAGGTGGAAGAGCTGATCAGCGAACTGAAACAGGATTACACGATCGCCATCGTGACGCACAACATGCAGCAGGCGGCGCGCTGCTCCGACTACACGGCGTATATGTATCTGGGCGAACTGGTGGAATTCGGCGAAACGGACCAGATCTTCATGAATCCGGCCCGCAAGGAAACGCAGGATTACATCACGGGCCGCTTCGGCTGATCCGCGCAGAATAACGACATACAAGACAACTGAATACGGAGAGACAGCATGATAGGCGAACATTCATCCAAGCAATACGACAACGAACTCGAAGCGATCCGCTCGAAGGTACTGCTGATGGGCGGCATCGTTGAAACCCAGTTCCTCGACGCGATGACGTGCTTTCGCATCGGCAACCCGGAACGCGCCGACCGCGTGATGCGCGAAGACGACGTCGTCAACCAGCTGGAAGTGTCGCTGGACGATGCCTGCAGCCATCTGATCGTGCGCCGCCAGCCGGCCGCCAACGACTTGCGCACCATCATGGCCACCATCAAGGTGATCACGGACCTCGAACGCGTGGGCGACGAGGCGACGAAAATCGCCCGCGTGGCGAAGAATCTGCACAAGCGCGGCAACGGCGTCGTCAACCATTACGAGATGGTGCGCGGCATTGCCAACACGGCCACCGACATGCTGCACGACGCCCTGGACGCATTCGCGCGCAATGATGGCAAGCAGGCATTACAATTAATTGCACAAGATGCCATCATCGACCATGAGTTTCGGTCTATCATGCGCAACTTGATTACTTTTATGATGGAAGACCCGCGCACGATTTCGGCGGCGCTCGATACCCTGTGGGTGGCCAAGGCCATCGAACGGATCGGCGACCATGCGAAAAACATCGCCGAATACGTGATTTACGTGGTTGAAGGCAAGGACATCCGCCACACCAAGGTGGCTGCTCCCGCCATTTCCGAGGAGCTCCCTGAGTAAGCTTTATGGCATCTGATAAAACCACGGTATTGATTGTTGAAGATGAGCCGGCCATCGTTGAACTGGTGACCTATTCGCTCCGCGAATCCGGCTGGAATTGCTGTTCTGTACAAAACGTCGCCGATGCCTGGGAATTCATCCAGCACCGCACGCCGCATCTGATCCTGCTGGACTGGATGCTGCCGGACCAGACGGGCCTGCGCCTGCTGTCGCGCATCCGCGCCGACCGCAATTTCGCCGCCATCCCCGTCATCATGCTCACCGCCAAGAGCATGGAAGAAGACAAGCTGGCCGGCCTGAACAGCGGGGCCGACGATTACGTCACCAAGCCGTTCTCGCCGCGCGAGCTGCTGGCGCGCGCCAAGGCCTTGCTGCGACGCAAGAGCCCGGAACACGCGCAGGCGCCCATGCGCGCCGGCAACGTGGCGCTGGACCCCGTCAGCTGCACCGTGATGATGGATGAGCAGAAGATCGACATCGGCCATGCCGAATACAAGCTGCTGAAATTCCTGCTGGCCCATCCGGAGCGCGTGTTTTCGCGCAGCCAGCTGCTCGACAAGGTGTGGGGCGACCATGTGGTGATCGAGGAACGCACGGTCGATGTCCACGTATTGCGCTTGCGCAAAGCCTTGAAAGAGGCGGAAAGCCTGATCAAGACGGTGCGCAGCGTCGGCTACATGTTGTCTGAAAAATAAAGCTAGCCCCTATGAATCCGAAATTGCTGTTCTGGGTACCGGCCGCCTTGCGCATGGTGCTGGCGCTGCTGGGCGTGGCCTTCGTCTGGTATCTGCTGGGCGCCACGTATGCGCTGGGCATCGCCTTCGTGCTGATGGCCATGATGGTGTTCGTGCAGCTGTCTTACCTGTTCCAGCTGAGTAACTGGCTGGACAATCCGCAAAGCGCCAAGCTGCCCGACGGCTGGGGTGCCTGGACCAGCATCTTTGCGCGCCTGTACCGCATGCGCCGCGATGATGAAAAGAACCAGGCCGAGCTGACGGAATGGCTGGCGCGTTTCCGCCAAGCCATGCATCTGCTGCCGGACGGCGTCGTCATCATGGATGACGTGCTGTTCCTCGAATGGTGCAATCCTGCCGCCGAGAAGCACCTGGGCCTCACGCACGAGCGCGACAAGGGCATGCGCGTCACTAACCTGATCCGCAGCCCCGAGTTCATGGATTACATCATCCTGGGCCGCTACGACCAGCCGCTGACGATCACTTTCCGCAACCGCAAGCTGATCGTGCAGATCATCCCGTTCGAGAACCGCCGCCAGATTCTCGTCACGCACGACGTGACGGAGACGGAACGCATCGAAATGATGCGCCGCGACTTCATCGCCAACGCTTCGCACGAATTGCGCACGCCGCTCACCGTCATCGTCGGCTTCCTGGAAATCGCTTCCGCCGAGCTGGACCTGGACGCCGCCACGCGCGCCGCCCACCTCAAGCTGATGACGGAGCAGGGCCACCGCATGCAGCATTTGATCGAGGACATGCTGACCCTGTCGCGCCTGGAATCGGTCGATTACCCGCTGCGCCCCGAGCCCGTGGATGTCAGGAAACTGATGCAGCAAGTCTTGCGCGATGCCAAGGCATTGTCGGCCGGCAAGCATGACGTCAAGATGGAGTGCAATGGTCCTGACGTGCTGGGCAGCTATGACGAGCTGTATAGCGCGTTTGGCAACCTGGCCTCGAATGCCGTTCGCTACACGCCGGCGGGCGGCGCCATCACCCTGCGTTGGCAGGATGGGGCGGCCGGGCCGCAATTCGTTGCGCAGGATACGGGCATCGGCATCAGCCCCGAGCATATCGCCCGCCTGACCGAGCGTTTCTACCGCGTCGACAAGAGTCGTTCGCGCGAAACCCAGGGCACGGGCCTGGGCCTGGCCATCGTCAAGCACGTGCTGCTGCGCCATGGCGGCACCCTGGCCATCCAGTCCGTGGCCGACAAGGGCAGCAGTTTCATCGCCAGCCTGCCCAAGTCCGTCGTCACGCCGCTGCAGGGCGAATTGCTGGTCAAGTAAGCGGGGCGGGGGCCTGGCCCCCGTTTCCCCGGTGACTGGTGCAATGTTGGCAAAAGTCGTTACAATCAGGCCATGACTTTAATCAACGCTTCTTTTCGCCATGCCGGCGCGCAGCAACTGGCGCAGTCGCTGCTTGCCGCGCGCCAGTCCACCCTGTCCCTGTTCGATTGCTACGTCAGCGCCGGGCTCGACGTGGTCGAGCGCATGCCCCGCCATGCGCAGCTCAACCCGCCGCTGTGGCAGCTTGCGCACGTCGCCTGGTTTGCCGAGTGGTACATCCTGCGCGAAGCCCCGTCGAGCCATCCGGCGGATGCCGTGTACAACTCCCTGCTGACACGCGGCGACGATCTGTTCGACGCCAACATGGTCGAGCAGCGCGCGCGCTGGACCCTTGAACTGCCCAGCCCCGGCGCCGTGAAAACGTATTGCCACGAAGTGCTCGACCGCGTGCTGGACAAGCTGTCGCGCGAAGCCAGTGGCGACGGCGCCCTGTATCCTTACCGCCTGGCGCTGGCGCACGAGGATTTGTGCGGCGAAGAAATGCTGGCCGGCTTGCAATGGCTGGGCGTGGAAGCGCCCGAAACCCTGGCTGCCAGTGCCGCCTTGCCGCTGCCTGCCGGTGAAATTGCTTTTCCGGGCGGCACCGTCGAACTGGGTTCGCGCCGCGATGCCGGTTTCGCCTTCGACAATGAATGCCCGCCGCACGCCTGCTACGTGGCGCCATTTTCCATCGACGCCGTGCCCGTGTCGAATGCCCAGTATGCCGACTTCGTCTCCGATGGCGGCTACCAGAACCGCCAGTTCTGGAGCGCGGCGGGCAGTGCCTGGCTGATGCGCCAGGAGCGCTCGTCGCCCCTGTACTGGCTGCGCGAAGCGACGCAGTGGCGCACCATGCGTTTTGGCCGCCGCACCACCTTGCCGCCCAACGAAGCCGTGCGCCACATCAATCTGTACGAGGCGCAGGCGTATTGCGCCTGGGCCGGGCGCCGTCTGGCGAGCGAGGCGGAATGGGAGTATGCTGCGCTGTCCGGCCATCCGCGCTTCCGCTGGGGCCACGTGTGGGAGTGGACGGCGACGCCGTTCGAGCCGTACCCGGGCTTCGCGGCCGATGCCTGGCGCGAATATTCGCTGCCGTACTTCATGCAGCACCAGGTGCTGCGCGGCGCCGCCTTCGCCACGCCGCCGCGCCTGCGTTCGCCGCACATGCGCGCCTTCCACGCGCCGGAGCGCGGCGACATCTTTGCCGGCTTGCGCACCTGCTCCTGGTAAGTCCGGACCGCAAGCCGCAGTTGCCACCCTTTTCAGGATTTCTTTTGAGTATAGATAACGCCCCGCAGTTCATTCCCAAACGCATCACGCCCACGCCGGAACAGGTCGCCATCCAGACGGCGCAAAAGAAAATCGTGCTGATCGACGCCAATGCCGGCGCCGCCAAGACGACGACCCTGGCCCTGCGCCTGGCCGAAGCCCTGCACCGTGGCCGCGCGCCGGAACGCATGCTGGCGCTGGTGTTTACGGAAGCGGCGCGCGTGGCGCTGCGCCAGCGCCTGCTGGACGTGGGCGTGCCGCTGGGCGTCGTCAAGCGCCTGGTGATCGATACCTTCGACGCCTTTGCCGCCAAGGTCTTGCAGCAGATGGAGCGCGTGCAGGTGGCTGCCATGCGCAGCGACGAAGAGCTGCGTCCCGTGGCGTGGGAAGCGCTGGAAGTGGTGTCCGAGAAATACGCCGGCCGCTATGCGCTGGAAATCAACACGACGAACGGGGCCATCGCCGAATTCCTGAAATTGCAGCTGCGCACCAAGGCGCGCATGGATTTCCAGCATCCTGACTTCGAGAGCAATTCCCTGGACGACAACCTGGAGCTGCTGGGCATGTCGCGCACGCATTATCTGTGGCTGCGCGAATACGAAGGCTTGCGCGGCGCCGACACGGGCGATATCCAGTTCCGCGCGCCGTTTGACGCCACCTACGACCTGGTGCGCATGCTTGACGGCGACGAACCGCTGCGCCAGCAATTGCCGGCCTTCCAGATCATCGTGGCCGACGAATTGCACGACCTGAACGAGGCGTCGTTCCGCCTGCTGACCATGCTGATACGCCGTGGCAATGCGTTTTTCTGCGGCGCCGGCGACAAGGATCAAGTCATCTACACGTGGTCGGGCGCCGACCACCGCTTCCTGCGCCAGCGCTTCGAGCAGGAATTCCCCGCCTTGCAGCGCCTGCCGCTGACGGCGTCCTACCGCTATGGCCCGCAGCTGGCGCACGCCGTGGGCATGCTGAAAAACAAGGCCAGCGTGTCGGCCCTGTCGCGCGCCACCCACATCGAAGTGCTGCGCTACGACCATGCGCTGCCGCAAGCCTGCAGCGCGCAGATGGTCGCCGCCCTCGAACATGCGCATGCGGGCACCACGGCGATCTTGCTGCGCGACCGCGACCAGGCTATCCGCGTGGAAACGGCGCTATTCCAGAGCGGCATCGCGTATGGCCTGGTGGACATGAACAGCTATTTGCTGAGCCAGGAAGTGCTGATGCTGCGCGGCATGGTCGCCATCGCCCGCAAGGATTTGCACGCGATCAAGAGCGGCCTGCGCCGCGGCGAAATCCTCGAAGCGCTGGTGGCCTTCGCGGAAATTCCGTTTACACGCGCGGAGCTGCAGCAAGCCAAGGCCGACGTGGCCAATTACCCGGACTTGCTGGAAGGTTTCCTGACGAACCAGCTGGCCAAGTCGGTCAACCAGGCCAAGGCGGCCCTGACGCAGGCGGCCGTCGACTACCTGCGCGCGCTGCCGCCCGATGCCCTGGCGGGCGAGGCCCTGCAGCACATCTTTGGCCTGATGCAGCTGGAACAGACGGCGCGCCGCATCTATGTCGACCCGGCCCAGGCGCGGGTCGTCGCCCGCTCCCTGCACGGCTTCATCGACGTCTGCCGCGAAGCGGGCGTGGCGCTGGGCGGCTTTGCCGGCTGGCTGGGCGAGATGGAAGAGGCCGTTGCCGTCACCAGCGGCAAGGCCAAGGTGGCCATCGCCTGCATCGACCAGATCAAGGGCCTGGAATACCACCACGTGATCCTGCCGTACCTGGCCGTCGATGAATTCCCGCGCAGCAAGACCGACCCGCTGGAAGAGGAAAACCGTTTCTATGTGGCCGTCACGCGCGCGCGCGACAGGCTCACCCTGCTGACGCCGGAAGACCCCGTCTACCAGAGCCGCTACATCGCCGCCTTGCAGCTCAAACAGAAGATTGTTGCGCCCAAGTCATAGATCTTTTGCCGCGCGGCTGCTTTTTGCGAAAGACGAAAGCGGGCATACTGGCCTGGTGTGATTGACAGCAATCTAACCAGACAGGGAGCAAGATATGAACGTGTTTTTGACAGGTGCGGCGGGTTTCATCGGTAGTTCCATCGCGGCGGGCCTCGTGCGAGCCGGCCATCAGGTGACGGGCCTCGTGCGCAAACCGGAGCAGGTGGCCGAGCTGGCCACCATCGGCGTGCACGGCATCATCGGCACCTTGAACGACCGCGAACTGCTCATCGAGCAGGCGAAGGCGGCCGATGCCGTCATCAATGCGGCCAGCAGCGACCACCGCGGCGCCGTGGAAGCGATGCTCGAAGCGCTGGCAGGCAGCAACAAGCCTTTCCTCCACACCAGCGGCTCGTCCATCGTGGGCGACGCGTCGGGCGGCGAGGGCACGCAGCAAATTTATTACGAAGACAAGCTGCCGGCGCCCACGGCCGACAAGGCGGCCAGGGTCGCCATCGACGACCTGATCCTGGCCAGCGCCGCGCAAGGTGTGCGCGCCAGCGTGCTGTGCAATACCCTCATCTACGGCCACGGCGCCTTGCCGCGCGACAGCGTGCAGCTGCCGCGCCTGCTGAAACAGGCGCGCAAGAGCGGCATCGTGCGCCATGTGGGGCCGGGCCGCAATATCTGGTCCAACGTGCATATCGACGATGTCGTCAGCCTGTATGTGCTGGCGCTGGAAAAATCGCCCGCCGGCACCTTCTACTTTGTCGAATCGGGCGAGGCGGCATTCCGCGACATGACGGCCGCCATCGCCCAGGCGCTGGACCTGGGCCCGGCGCAGGACTGGCCGCTGCCGGAAGCGATCGCCGAATGGGGCTACGAAATGGCGTCCTACGGCCTCGGCTCCAACAGCCGCGTGCGCGGCGAACGGGCGCGCAAACTGCTGGGCTGGCAGCCGCAGGGGCCGTCCGTGCTGGAGTGGATCCAGCGCGACATGCTGCATGCGCCGCATTAACTGGCCGCCGGTATTGATATAGCTCAGCAAGACCGCTGCTGTGTGCGCTAGCGAACGGTGCTTCGCGGCGATCGGGAGTATGATTGCTCTGCTTGGTTGAGACGCACTGCCGTGAAGTTGGCGGCATGTTCGATCTTCCGGCAGGTCAGCCGGTCGCCTCAAGGATCGGCACCATATTTCCTCTGCATGCGCGTCGTCGGCGTGAGACGGCGCATCGGATACGCAATCATGTAATGCAATCCCCTTCAGGGCCGGCACCAGCCGGTCTTTTTTTTGCCTGGCGTTTCCCGTTTCGCCATCCACCGTCCCGTATCCGCCATTCGCCGAAGAAGACTGTCGCGCCGCGCCGCTTGCGGGTATCTTTACGCTCGAACAATCCAAAAAGGGGGTATCGTGAAATCTGAACAAGCGTATGGCCGGCGTACCCAGCTGCTGTGGGGCGTGCTGCTGATTGCGATCGGCGCCATCATCCTGCTGGACCGGCTCGATGTGATCTTCCTCCACGATTACTATTCACTATGGCATTATTGGCCCGTGATCCTGGCGATCTTCGGCCTCAACAAGCTGCTCGCGCCCGTGTCCGCCAAACAGGTGCTCAGCGGCCTGTGGCTGATGTTTTTCGCCGCCTGGTGGTATGTGTCGTATGAGGAACTGTGGAACCTGAATTTCTACAATAGCTGGCCGGCCCTGCTGATCGCCTGGGGCGCGGGGCTGGTGCTGGAACCGCTGTTGAACAAACATTTTATTGCCTACCGGGAGTCCGAGCATGAACAATAAACCGCAGATGCACTCGGCGTCGCAAATCGTGCTGGGCGTGCTCGTCATCGGGCTGGGCTTGCTGTTCCTGCTCGATAACCTGGGTTTCATCAACGTGCGCTACACCTTCCGCTTCTGGCCCACCATCCTCGTCATTTTCGGCTTGCTGAAAATTTCGCAAAGCCACACGCGCTCCGGCTACATCATCGGCGGCGTGATGGTCTTGCTGGGCGTGAGCTGGACCCTGAAAGCCATGGGCCTGTTCTACGTCAACTGGAGCATGCTGTGGCCGCTGGTGATCATCGCCGTCGGCGTGGCCGTGGTCTCGAAATCCTTGCCGGGCGCGCAGCAGCGGCAGCGCCGCCGGCATTTCTCCGCGCGCCAGGACGGCGCTGCGCCCGCCGATGCGTTCGGCCAGCCCAGGAATGGTGCCGTTTCACTGGACAAGGAGCCGACGGCGACGCCGGGTGCCAGCGCAGAGGCCGACGACGACAGCATCATCGAAGTGACGGCCATCCTCGGCGGCTTCGTGCGGCGCGTCTCGTCGCAGCGTTTCAAGGGCGGCGACATCAACGTCATCATGGCGGGCTGCGAAATCGACCTGCGCCAGGCTTCGATCGAAGGCGAAGCCGTGCTCAACGTGTTTGCCCTGTGCGGCGGCATCACCATCAAGATTCCGCCCGACTGGAGCGTCGTGCTGCAGGGCACGCCGATCCTCGGCGGTTTCGAAGAGAAGACCATCGTGCCGCCGAACCAGGACAAGCGCCTGTACGTGACGGGCTACGCCATCATGGGCGGCCTGGAAATCCGCAACTAGGCGCGCATGTCCGGGGCCTTGTCGAAGCGGCGCGGGGCCGTGGCGGTATTGCTGGTTTGCATGATGCTGGGCCTGGCCCTGGCGTCCGTGCTGGCCAGGGTGGCCCACGCGCCCTGGCTCAATGCCGCCTTGCTGGTCGTGCCTGCCACGCTCGTGTATGCGATCGGCACGGGGTTTTCCGCCTTCTACCTGTGCCGCGCTTATCCCCTGAATGCCCGCCATCCGGCCGCCATTGCCGGCGTGATGGGCGTGGCGGCCCTGTTCGCGGGCTTGCTGTGGGCGACCTTGCTGCAATTCCTGAATAGCGTCAGCCTGCTGCCGGACGTGCGCTGGCTGGGGGTGAACCTGACACAACCGCTGCTGGCCCTGTTTTTCGGCCTGGGCGTGCTGCTGTACTGCCTGGCTGTCGCCGTGCATTACCTGCTGCTGGAATTCGTGCGCGCCAGGATGGCCGAGCAGCGGGGCCTGGAAGCGCAGCTGATGGCGCAGGAAGCGCAATTGCGCATGCTGCGCACGCAGATCGATCCGCATTTCCTCTTCAACAGCTTGAATTCGATCAGCGCCTTGACGTCGATCAATGCGGCCGGCGCGCGCGAGATGACAGTACAGCTGGCCAGCTTCTTTCGCCACAGCCTGAGCATGGAAGCGCACCGGAAAATCACGCTGCAGCAGGAACTGGTGCTGATCCGGCACTTTCTTGCCATCGAGCAGGTGCGCTTCGGCGAGCGCCTGCAGGTCGAGGAAATCGTCGACGCCGCCGCGCTGGCGTGCCTGCTGCCACCGATGCTGATCCAGCCGCTGGTGGAAAATGCCGTCAAGCATGGCATTTGCGGCTTGACGCAAGGCGGCTTGATCAGCGTCGTGGCCAGGCGCGCGGGCAGCCTGCTGCAGATCGTGGTGCGCAATCCGGTGGAGGCGGACCAGGCGCCGGCGCGCGGCAATGGCGTCGGCCTGGAAAATGTGCGCCAGCGCCTGGCCAGCGCCTATGGGCATGAAGCGAGCGTGCACTGGGCGCGGCGCGGCGACGTATTTGAAGTGACGCTATCGATGCCGGCGCAGACCGGCGAGACGGAGGAAGCATGATGCAGGCAAGAATGACGGTCGCCATCGTCGACGACGAGGCCCTGGCGCGCGGCGTGCTGCGCGAATACCTGGCGCGCCACGACGATATCGAGATCGTGGCCGAATGCGCCAACGGCTTCGAGGCCGTCAAGGCGATCGCGGAACTGGCGCCGGAACTGGTGTTCCTCGACATCCAGATGCCGCGCCTGGACGGCTTTGAAGTGGCCGAACTGATAGGCGCAAAAACGCGGCTGATCTTTGTCACGGCCTACGACCAGTACGCCCTGAAGGCGTTCGAGTGCCATGCGCTCGACTACCTGCTCAAGCCTTTCAGCGAACAGCGTTTCGCGCAGGCCCTGGCCCATGCGCGCGCCCACCGCAGCGCGCCCGGTACCGTGCAGGCAGTGGCGCGCGAAGCGGCCACGCGCGCCGCGCCCCTGGACCGCGTGCTGATACGCGACGGCGCGAAAGTCCACGTCATCGCCAGCGCGCGCATCGACTACATCGAGGCGCAGGACGATTACGTCAGCATCCGCTCGGAAGGCAAGTCCTACCTCAAAAGCCAGAGACTGTCGGAGCTGGAAACCCAGCTGGACCCGGCCAAGTTCCTGCGCGTGCACCGTTCCTACCTGCTCAATATCGACGGCATCCGCCGCATCGAGGCGGCGACGAAAGACAGCCACGTGGCCATCCTGCGCGATGATACCCGCATCCCCGTGAGCAAGGCGGGCTATCAGAAGCTGAGGTTGCTGGTGGGCTAGCGCTTGCGGCGGACCAGCTGCATAATCATCTGCATATGATATCATCCAGAGGTGATAATTGGACGCGCAAAAGACGTGGACAGTGACGTTTCACGACGACTTCGATGCGGAATTTGATGCCTTTCCAATCGATGTCCAGGATGAACTGCTGGCGACGGCCGATGCGCTGTCGAAGCTGGGTCCCGCTGCGGGGCGTCCTCACGTAGGAACGTTGAAAAATCCGAAACACCCGAACATGAAAGAGCTGCGTTTCAAGGCCCATCATGGGGCGCAGGTGTGGCGCGCAGCCTTTGCTTTCGATACCAGGCGTGAGGCCATCATTTTGGCCGCGGCAGCTAAACAAGGTATCGATGAGCACAAGTTTTACCGGGATTTGCTACTCAAGGCGAATGCGCGCTACGACCAGCACTTGAAGAATCTGGCTGCGTTGAAAGCAAGGCGGGACGAGGGCGATAGATGATTTCAGGAACAGGAGCTTGCCATGGGAAGAAATTTGAAGGATGTCATTCACAGTCTGCCAGTTGATAGACAGGCAAGAATTGCAGCTCTTTCTCAGGAAAAAATGCAGAATATGATTGCGCATGCCGCGACGCTGACGGATTTTCGCAAGGCCGTGGGCAAGACCCAGGCAGAGGTTGCCAGGGAGCTGGGGATTCAGCAGCATGCCGTGTCGCAACTGGAAAAACGTACCGATACTTATGTTTCGACCTTGCGTCGCTTCTTGAAGTCCCTGGGCATGACCTTGGAGTTGTCGGTCGTCGCGGAAAACGGCGTGCGCATCGAACTGCAGAATTTTCTGCACGGCCTGGAAACGGAGACGGCAGTTCGTGACAGCGCCGTTCCAGTCGCTGCAACACCCGCGAGCAAGCGGAAAGCTGGCGCTTCGCGTAAGCCGGCTGGCACGACTTGAATAGCATGCCCGCGCGCTATCCACTAGCCAGTTGCACATCCCACCACGTCGGCAGCAGCTGGCGGATTTCCGGGCGCGAAAAGCGGTCGTCGATCAGGTAAACGACGCCCTTGTCCGACTGCGTGCGGATCACCCGGCCGGCCGCCTGCACCACTTTTTGCATGCCCGGATACAGATACGTGTAGTCGTAGCCGGCGCCGAAGATGTCGCCCATGCGCTGGCGGATCTGCTCGTTGACGGGATTGATCTGCGGCAAACCGAGGGTGGCGATGAAGGCGCCGATCAGGCGCGCGCCCGGCAAGTCGATGCCTTCGCCGAAGGCGCCGCCCAGCACGGCGAAGCCGATGCCGCGCGTGTCCAGGCCGAAACGGCCGAGGAATTGCGCGCGTGACGCGTCCTCCATGCGGCGCGGCTGCTGCCAGATGGGCACGTCCGGGTAATGCTGGGCAAACAGGGCGGCCGTCTTTTCCATGTAGTCGAAGCTGCTGAAAAACGCCAGGTAGTTGCCCGGCGTTTCCCCGTACTGGCGCGCCATCAGCTGGACGATGGGCAGCAGCGAGGCGGCGCGGTGCTGGTAGCGCGTGGAAATCGTGTCAGCCACGCGCACGGACAATTGCGCCGCCTGGAAGGGCGACTCCACGTCGACCCAGGCCGTGTCGTCCGGCATGCCGAGAGTGTCGCTGTAGTAATTCCACGGACTCAGGGTGGCGGAAAACAGGGCCGTGCTGTGGCTGGCCGCGAAGCGCTCCTTGAGAAACGGCGCCGGGACGATGTTGCGGATGCAGACGGTGGAACCGGTCTCCGTTTTACTGACGTCAAACAGCGAATGCGCAGCAAAGCTTTCCGCCAGGCGGTTGATCAGCAGCACGTCAAAGTAAAAGCGCTGCAAGTCCTCGTCCAGCGCGGCGGCGTGCTCGGCCATGTAATCGCCGATGGCCGTCGCCACGCCTTGCAGGGCGCCAAAGAATTTGTGCGGCAGGGCCGCATGCACGTGGTAGTCGCCATCCTGCTCTTTCAATAAGGCCGTCCACTGGCGCGACAGGCGGTCCAGCGGTTTTTTCAAGGCGTCGGGCGCGAACTTGCGCAGCAGTTTCAAGTTGCTCTGCTGCAGTTCGGCCGAATACATGCTGCGCGCGCGCGACACCATGTTGTGCGCCTCGTCGACCAGCACATTGACTTTCCAGTCGTGCGCCAGCGTCATGCCGTACAGCATGGCGCTGAGGTCGAAATAATAATTGTAGTCGCCGATGACGACGTCGCTCCAGCGCGCCAGTTCCATGCCCAGGTAGTACGGACAGATACCCTGCTGCAAGGCGATGGCGCGCACGGCTTCCTTGTCCAAAATCAAACCGCTGGCCAGCGCCACCGCCCGCGCCAGCGGCAAGCGGTCATAAAAGCCCCTGGCCAGCGGACAGGATTCGCCATGGCAGGCCTTGTCCGGATGCTCGCAGGCGCTGGCCTTGGCGCTCAGTTCCAGCACGCGCAGGGGCAGCAGCGGGGCGCTGTCCTTCAGGATGGCGCAGGCGTCGAGCGCCATTTGCCGCCCCGGCACCTTGGCGGCGAGGAAAAACAGTTTATCCAGGCCATGCGCGGCCGTGGCTTTGAGCATGGGAAACAGGCTGCCCACCGTCTTGCCGATGCCCGTGGGCGCCTGCGCCAGCAAGCCGCAGCCGCGGCTGCTGGCCTTGTACATGGCTTCGGCCAGCTGGCGCTGTCCGGGGCGGAAATCCGCGTGGGGAAAGGCCATGGCCGCCAGCTGCGCGTCGCGGCTGGCGCGGTGCGCCAGTTCCTGCTCGGCCCAGTCGAGGAAGAGGGCGCAATGCTGCTCGAAAAAGCCGCGCAGCGCTTCGGCCGTGCATTCCTCGTGCATCAGCGTTTCCTTCTGGCTGGCGATATCGAAATACACGAGCGCCACGCGCAGCATGGGCAGGTTCAGCTGCTGGCACAGCAAGTGGCCGTAGATGCGCGCCTGCGCCCAGT
Organism: uncultured Janthinobacterium sp.; assembly: GCA_963530105.1. Taxonomy (GTDB): domain Bacteria; phylum Pseudomonadota; class Gammaproteobacteria; order Burkholderiales; family Burkholderiaceae_D; genus Janthinobacterium. Next base: position 9,913 of record CAUSDR010000003.1, on the reverse strand, counting down.
GCAGCTGGCGGTGGTTGGCGGGCATGGCGTCCAGTTCGCCCCGGTAAGTCTTGATCTCTTCCAGCTGGCGCCGCGCCGGGTCGTAGCCATCGGCGCGCCCGCGCACGTGCAAGGGGCCGTAGTCGCCGCACAGACTGATTTCGCGCTGGTAATCATCGTCGCGCCGGCCCGTGACGGTGGCGTGGCCCGCCATGCCTTCCTGCGCCGTGGGCGAGGGCGTGAAGCGCAGGTCCAGGTCGCCCACCTTGGCCGTGAATTCGCACAGGGCGCGCACGGCGATGGTGTAGGTGTTGCGCGCGTTGCCGCTCATGCTGCCGCCTGCCATTGCAGGTAGCACACGCTGACGGGCATGGCGTGCTGGGCGCAATAGGCGATCCAGCGCAGCTGGTTGTCTTGCAGGCGGTCGCCCGGCCCCTTGACTTCGATCATGCGGTAGCGCTGTTCCGCCGGCCAGAACTGGATTAAATCAGGAAAGCCGCTGCGGTTGCTTTTGATATCGAGCAAGATGCGTTCGAACGCTTTTTTCAGGTGGTCGGCGGGAATGCAGGCCAGCGCCAGGTCCAGCAAGCCATTGTCCAGCACGTCCCAGCTGACGAAGGGCGAGACGATGCCGTGCTTGGCGGCCAGGGTGGCGCGGATGGCGTCCTGGTATCTGCCGTCGTCCAGCCGCGCCAGGCAGGCGGCGAAGTCGGCACTGCGGCGCACATAAAAATCGGCGCTGTGCAAGTCGGCCGGTCCGCGGTGAAACGGGTGGAAAAAGGCGCCGGGAATGGCCTTGAAGATGGCGGGCCAGCACAGCAGGCCGAACAGCGAGTTGATCAGGGTGTTTTCCACGTAGTACACAGGGGCGTCGTCGTGGCTCAAGTGCTGCTGCACCACGCCTTCCACGTAGCACGCCTGTTCAGGGTAGGGCAGCAGCAGGTCGATGCGTTCCACGCTTGCCGCCGCATTGGCCGCCTGCTTGCCGTGGCCCAGCTTGCGCCGCAAGCGGGGCGCCATGCGCAGCAGCAACTGCTGTTCCGCCTCGCTTTCCGGCGCGGCCAGGGCGATGAGCAGGCGGTCGTAGGCCGCTTGCGGCTGTTCATCTTTTTCCAGCACGCGGATGGCGCGGCCGCGCGCGCCCGGATAGCGGCAATCGGCATAGGCGCGGTAGGCGGCGGGCCAGTCCTGGCATTTTTCCAGGTGCTGGGCGATCTGGAAGCGCAGCTTGTCGCGCCGGCTGGCCAGCCAGGTATTATCTGGCGGCAAAGGCAGCGCGGCCAGCTCCTGCAGCACCTCGTCGGCCGGCGCGCTGTCGTTGTAGCGCTCGCGGCACTGGTGCAGCACTTCATAGTGCTCGATATCCTGGCGCGTGCGAAAACCGCGCGACGCGGACGAAAATTCCACCTTTTCATACTGGTAGACGCCCAGGTCGGAGAGCACGAATTCCGACCAGTCCTGGTGATAGTTGCCAAAGTAAATCAGGCGCAAACGGTCGCACAGCGGCTGCAGGCCGATGCGGTACAGCACGTCGGTGGACGCTGGATACCACGCGGAAAATGCTTGATCGCCGGCATGCTGCTCGCGCAAGGCTTCCAGCTGCTCGGCCTTGCGCGCCCCCTTCAGGGGAGGCGCCAGGTCGAAAGCCTGGGCGATTTCCGCCTTCAGCAGCAGCTCGAACAGTTCAGCGAGCGAAATGGTCGGATCGGCCGCCACCCAGCCCGTCGCCAGCAGGGGCAGGGCGGCCGCGCGCGTGTCGCCGATTTCCGCGTAATTGAGCTTGCTGGCGCGAAACAGGCAGCCCTTGCGCATGACAAGGCGCACGAACAGGGCGCGCGACGGCAGCGGCAGGGCGCCGAAGTCGGCGATGAATTGCGTTTCTTCAATACTCAGCAGGTCGGCATAGCGCGTGCCGATCCAGCTCAGCACATCCTGGAAATTGTCCAGATAGTACAGGGGATTTTCCAGGACTCTCAGCATGGGAAAAATAACGTGGCCAGATACAAATGAATAAGTTTTTACTGTGTTTATATACAGTTTAAACCTTCATCCGCCGCTTGCCCAGCGATTTTATGCTCAGCTGGCCGCGCCGTAGGCAAAACAGTGGTCGAACTTGTCGTAGGGAATGCATTCCGCGCGCAGGCTGGCCAGTTCGATAGCGGTCAGCAATCCCCGGTGCGCTTCCTTGCGCCCCTTGGGCAGCAGCACGTCGTAATCGACGATATCCCTGGCCAGCAAGGCCTGCACCGCCTCGGCTTGCCGCGCCGTCAGGTAGCGCGCATGCGTGGCCACGGTGTTTTCCAGCTGCTGCCTGAATTCCCCGTCGCTGACTTCGTTGTAGGTATCCTGGTCGGCCATGCTCTTGAGCAGCATCAGGAAAAGGAAATCCTGCAGGTTGCGGGCCAGGTGCTGGGCTTCATCCTGGTCGTGCCACAGCAGCACGATGGGCATGTCGTCCCCTTGCCGGCCGGAGGCGAAAAAGCAGTAGTGGTCGCCGGCGCCCGTTTGCGCGAAAGGGATGAAGCGCCAGGCGGGATCGATGTGCCGGTAATCCTCGGGATCGGCCAGTTCTTCGAGCGCCGCCGCGACGGCCTTGACGCTCAGCAATTCGAAATCGTCGGCATGCAGCAGCAGGGTGGGCCGCTCTTTCAAGGCGGGGTAGACCTGCTGGTACCAGGTGGGGCCGTATTCGCCCACGTCCAGCATGCCGTCGTATTCAAGCTGCTTGTAGAGTAGCGGGTAGGCAAAGCCGCCAGCGTGTTCGAGGTCGGATAAGGTCATGGAGGTCGTAGGTGCGTGGCATGGCATTGCCGCGCACTGTAGCATGGGGATGGCGGCGGGACGGTTACCGTTGCCAGTCTCACATTAATAAACTATTTTGTTTACTTATTTGCCGGCCCCGGCTATTCTTGTCCTGCCAATATACCAAGACACCCTCCGAGGCTGCATGAAAAATATCATCCTGATCAGCGCCGCCTGTTTGCTGGCGCTGCTGTCCACCATCGGCGCGTCGCTGCCATACCCGATCCTGCCGCCGCTGTTTGCGGCCGAGGCGCCGAATGCCTTCAATAATTTTCTCGGCTTGCCCTCCAAGCTGCTGTTCGGCCTGGCGCTGACCATCAATCCGCTGGGCCTGCTGATCGGCTCGGCCTTGCTGGGGCCATTGTCCGACCGCTATGGCCGCCGTCCCTTGCTGATGCGCACGGCCGTGGGCGCCGCCATCGGCCATGCCATCACGGCCTGGGCGCTGGTGATCCAGTCCTATCCGCTGTTCATCGTTGCCCGTTTCATCACCGGCTTGCTGGAGGGGAATGGCGCCGTGGCGCGTGCCATGCTGGCCGACCAGCTGACGGGACCGCTGCGCCTGCGCGCCATGTCCTGGTTGAATGGCGCGTTTTACCTGGGCTGGCTGGTGGGACCCATCCTGGCCGGCGCCACCTTGCACTGGGGCGTGACGGTGCCGTTCTGGATCGCCGCCGCAGCGCTGATGCTCGTCGCCGTGCTGGTGGCCGTGGGCTTGCCGCGCGAAACGCCATCGTTGCTGACCACGTCCTGGTGGCAGGTGGCGCGCGACCAGCATTCGCTGAACCTGCTGCGCCACGACGAGCTGCGCACCCTGTTCATCGTGCAGCTGGCGCTCACTTGCGGCGTGGCGAGTTTTTATGAATTCTATCCGCTGTGGCTGGTCGAGACGGCCAATTACCATGCGCAGGCGATTGCCTGGGTGAACGTGGGCCTGTGCGGCACCATGACCATCACCTCGCTGCTGGCGGGCGGACCCAGCCGCCATGCGCCCCTGCTGCGGGCCAGTTGGTATGCCTGCGGCGTGGCGCTGGCCGTGGGCGTGTTGGCAATGGGCAATATTTGGGTGGGCATCGGCGCCATCGTGCTGTTCGGCATTCCGAATGCGCTGTACAACACGGTGATCCAGGGCTGGTGCGCCGAGCGCTTCAGCGCGCATGGGCAGGGCGCCGTGATGGGCTTGCTTGCCACCACCTTTTGCATCGCCAATATCCTCGTCGCGCTGAGCGGCTCCGTGCTGACCCTGATCGACACGCGCCTGATCCTCATCGCCGGGGCCTGTTCGGCCGCCTGGGCCGCGTGGCGCATGGCGGCCTGGCGCCGCCAGCTGGACGGCGCCGTCGATGCCAAGGCGGTGGCATGAGCGCCAGCACGTCCGAGCAAACCTTGTTCCTGCTCAAGATGCGGGGGCCGCAGACGGCGCAGCAATTGGCGGCCTTGCTCGATATCACGTCCATGGGCGCGCGGCGCCAGCTGGAAGCGGCGCAGGACAAGGGCCTGGTGGCGTTCGAGGACGTGGCCGACAAGGTGGGGCGCCCGTCGCGCCGCTGGCAGCTGACGGCGGCGGGCCATGCGCGCTTTCCCGACCGCCATGCCGACCTGACCCTGGAATTGATCGGGCAAGTGAAAAGCCTGTTCGGCGACGAAGGGCTCGATAAGCTGATCAGCGCGCGCGAACGCAGCAGCGAGGCGGCCTATGGCAAGGTGGTCGACCCGCGGCTTGACTTGGCGCAAAGAGTCGACAGCCTGGCGCGGGCGCGCGACGGCGAAGGCTACATGGCGCATGCGGAACCGCAGGACGACGGCAGCGTGCTGCTGGTGGAAAGCCATTGCCCCATCTGCGCGGCGGCGACGGCATGCCAGAATTTCTGCCGCTCGGAGCTGGCCATCTTTCAACGGGTACTGGGCGACGATTGCACGGTGGCGCGCAGCGAGTATCTGCTGGAGGGGGGGAGGCGCTGCGTGTACCGGATTACCCCGGTCGATTCCTTGTAGGCCGGATTGGCGGTAGGCCGGATTCGCGCGCAAGCGCGTAATCCGACACCACGGCAAAGCCGGCAAGGCGTCGGATTACGCGCGGCCTTGCCCCGCTAATCCGACCTGCGCCCTTAGTTTTTAACCGCTTTTTCGGCACCGCCGGGCGCTGCGTGTCCCGGATCGTGCCGGTGGCGAGGGATGAATTTGCTGACCCCAAGTAAAGGCTGGGGTCGTACCCTGTGGGTACGACCCCGGTACTTGCTCTTGGGGCTAGTTATTTTTTAGCTGCCTTCGGCTTGGCGGCGGGCGCCGCCTTGTCAGCCGCGGCGCTGGCGCCGGCCGTGGCTTTTTCCGTGGCTTGCGCCACTTGCGCGCTGGCCTTGGCGATTTGCTCTTCCACGGTTTTCACGGCCTGTTTCGTGGCCTTGGTGACTTGTTCGTAGCCGAGGAAGGCGTTGTCGATGGCGGCCTTGACGATGGCGACGGCGTTTTCCGAGCCGGGTGGCACGTTTTTCGTGACGTCGTAGATCAGCGCGCTCAAGTTGCTTTTCGCTTCCGCCACGTGGGCTTCGGCGGCCGTGGTGAATTCCGTGTGGATTTCCTTGATGATGTCGTCGAGTTGCTGTTTATACGCCTTGGCGCCGGCCACGCCCGGTTGCAGCTGGGCGGCTGCGGCGGCCATGGCGGCCTTCGGATCCTTGGCCTGGCTGATTTCCTTGCCGGCGGCGATGCCATCCTCGATGCCGGACTTGGCGGTGGCCATGTTCAGTGCCAGCACCTGTTCCACGCCTTGCACTGCCTTGGTGGTGAGCGTGTTGAAGGTCATCAGCTGGAATTCAAACAGGGCCTTGGTGGCCGATGCGAATTGTTCTGGATTCGTAAACATGTGGTCTCCTCGGTTTGAATAGATACGTTCTTATCGTTCCATACTCTTTCGACGCCGCATTGCCATCGCTTGCTGTATTAAGTCATCTGAACCGGCTGCCCCGTGTTGTCATGGCCCCATTATTTAGCAAGCACCGGTTTTTCGCAACGGCTATCTTTGTACGGTCCCGACGCCAGCTCCCAGCCAAATCCCAAGGTGGATTGGGCGCACGACAGGGTACCGTCGACCTTGCTGCGCCATTGGTACCAGGGGGCGGGACCGGCCCAGGCGCTGGCGCACAGGGCCAGCAGAATGGTGGCGAGAATGTATTTCATACTAATGCTCCCTCAAAAAACGCTGGATGCATTGTAGCGCGCCCGGGTGTCAGGCGGCACCCGACTGCGGCGCGGCCACGGGCAGCAGCAGGGTGAAGGTGGTGCCGGCGGGGCTGCTGCTGGCGTCGATATGGCCGCCCAGCACGCCCGTGACGATATTGTGCGCCACGTGCAAGCCCAGGCCCGAGCCGCCCGAGCCCAGCTTGGTGGTGAAGAAGGGGTCGTAGATATGCGTGAGGTCGTCGGCGGGAATGCCCACGCCCGTGTCGGCGATGGACAGGGTGATGCTCTGGCCATCGGCGCTGCCGCGCGCGGTGATGGCGATGCTGCCGCCGCTGCGGCCTTCGAACGCATGGCGCAGGCAGTTTTCCAGCAGGTTGCTCAGTACCTGGCCCAGCGGGCCGGGGTAGCTGTCCATGGCCAGGCCGTCGGGCACGTCCTGCGTCAGGCTCAGGCCGGCCGCCTTGAGCGGCGTCGACATGGGCAGCATCAGCTCGGCCACGAACTGGCGCAGCAGGAAGTGGCGCCGCTGCGAGCTGGCGCGGTCGACGGCGATCTGCTTGAAGCTCGACACCAGGTCGGCCGCGCGCTGCAGGTTGCGCAGCATGATGGCGTCCGCCTCGGTGGCCTGGGCCAGATAGGTTTCCAGCTCCGAGCGGCGCAGGCCGTCGAGGAAGCTGGCCTGGATTTCGCGGGTGCGCTCGGCCATGGTGGTGGCCACCACGAGGCCGTTGCCGATCGGCGTATTGAGTTCATGCGCGATGCCTGCCACCAGCGCGCCCAGGGCGGCCAGCTTGTCGCGCCGCACCAGCTCACCTTGCGTAATGGACAGGTTTTCCAGCGCGGCGGCCAATTCGCGGTTCGCCTGTTCCGACTGTTCCTTCGCTTGCGTCAAGGCGGCAGTGCGCTCGGCCACCAGTTCTTCCAGGTGCGCGCGGTGGCGCTGCAGTTCGCGTTCGTGGCGCATGCGGCCGATGGCGATGCCGGCCAGGTCGGTGGCCGTATCGATCAATCCCTGGTCGTGCGCATCGGGACTGCGCACGTCGCGGTAATACATGGCAAAGGAACCGAGCACGGCGCCATCCTGGCCGAAGATGGGGCGCGACCAGCAGGCGCGCAAGCCGAACGGCGCGGCCAGCTCGCGGTAGGGCGCCCACAGCGGGTCGTGCATGATGTCGCTGACGATGACGGGCTCGCGCAAGAACATGGCCGTGCCGCAGGAACCCACGCCGGGGCCGATGGCCACGCCTTCGAGCAGGGCCATGTACTCGGGCGGCAGGCTGGGCGCGGCCGCGCTGTGCATGTGCACGCCGTCATCGTCGAGCAGCATGATGGAGCAGTAGACGCCGCGCGACTGGCCTTCGATCAGCCGCAGCAGCTGGTTCAGGGTGGGGATCAGCGGCGCGCCCTTGGCGACCATTTCCAGCAGGGCGCTCTGGCCCGAGCGCATGGCTTCGGCGAGGTTGCGCTCCGTCAAGTCGATGATGCGCGCATGCACCAGCTGGCGGCCCGGCACGGACAGGCGCATCAGGCGGATTTCGCAGGCGATGGGGTGGCTGTCGCGGTGGCAGCAGGTGGCGCGGAAGACGACGATCCGGCCCTGCAGGGTGGCGCGTATCTTTTCTTCCAGCAACTGCGGCGAGGCGCGGCCATCGTCTTGCGTCTTGGGAAACAGGGTCTCCATGCCGCCTTGCAGCAAGTCGGCCAGCGGCATGCCGAACAGGCTTTCCGCCAGGTGGTTGGCGTCGATCAGCAGCTTGTTGTCGATGTCGACCATCAGGACGGCGTCGGGCGAGCCGGCCAGGATGGAGTGGTAGTTGACTTCCAGCGTTTGCGGATGCAGGGGGCGCGGCGGCGCGGTAGCGTGCGGCGCGGGCGCATCGGCCTTGTGCAGCGCCAGTTCCATGAGGATTTTTTCCGCCACGTCGCGCGCATTGAAGGGCATCTTGATGTAGTCGGAAGCGCCGGCACCCACGCTGCGGCCTTGCTCCTCGGCGCTGGGGGTGGACGACATCAGCAGCAGGGGCACGCCGTGGCGTCCGCCCGCATTGCGCAGACGCATGCAGGCGGCGCCGATGTTCGTGCCGGCCAGGGCGGCGTCGAGCAGGATCAGGTCCGTGCCGCCAGCGGCCAGTTCCACGCCTTCGTCGACATCGCCCGCCAGTCCCGTGCCCAGGTTATGCCGGTCCAGCACATACAGCAGTTCGCGCACATCGTTCGGCGAATTGCTGACCAGCAGCACATTGGCCCGGTCGGCGATGGAGGAAATCAACTGATTCATGGTGTCGCGCCCTTACGCGGTTCATGGGACTAGTATTACATCAAGGCAAGTAGGAGTAAACGATAATTCTTGATGACTAAAAGCAATGCGTTTGGGCATGCTTCTGCATGCCGTTCAAGCCGCGTTTTTCGCTGCAGGCGCCATGGCCAGATCGGCGCGCGCCTGCTCGATGCGCGGATAATTGTCCTCGATCCAGTCGACCAGCACGGCCAGCCGCTCGGCCGCTTCGCGTCCCATCGGCGTCAGGCTGTATTCCACCTTCGGCGGGATCACCATATAGGCCTGGCGCAGCACGAAGCCGTCGCCCACCAGCGCTTCCAGGGTTTGCGCCAGCATTTTTTCGCTGACGCCGCCCACTTCGCGGCGCAGTTCGCTAAAGCGCCGCGTGCCGCTCAGCAGCAGTACCAGCACCAGGACGGCCCAGCGGCTGGTCAGGTGGCTGAGCACGGCACGCGAGGGGCAGGCGGCCGCCAGCAGGTGGGCGCCCTGGTTTTGGCGGGCAAGGGCGGCGCGCATGCTGGCGCCGGGAGTGTCTGTGGACATGATAGTTGGCCTTGATATTGTAAATGTCGCTATTGACGTTAAGCATACTTACCAAAAGGTACGTACTTACAATAAGTAAGTAATAGTCCTATTATAGGGTTTTACCACCCACCGACCAAGGAGAAATCATGATTGTCATCACCGGCGCCACAGGCAAGCTGGGCCAGCACGTCATTGCCAGCCTGCTCAAATCCATCCCCGCAGACCAGATCATCGCCGCCGTGCGCAACCCGGCCAAGGCTGCCAGCCTGGCCGCCCAGGGCGTGCAAGTGCGCCAGGCCGATTACAACGATGGCGCCAGCCTCGACGCCGCATTCCAGGGCGCGACCAAGATTTTGCTCATCTCGTCGAGCGAAGTGGGCCAGCGCGCGCAGCAGCACCAGAATGTCATCGATGCGGCCAAACGCGCCGGCGTGGCCCTGCTGGCCTACACCAGCGTCTTGCGCGCCGATACCACGCCGCTGGGCCTGGCCGCCGAACACGTCGTCACGGAAGCGGCCATCCGCGCTTCCGGCTTGCCCTACAGTTTACTGCGCAACGGCTGGTATCTGGAAAACCATACGGAACACCTGGCACCCGTCTTGGAGCATGGCGTCGTGCTGGGCGCGGCGCAAAATGGCCGCTTCTCGTCGGCCGCGCGTCTGGACTACGCGGCGGCGGCTGCCGTCGTGCTGACGGCGGACGCGCCGCGCGCCGTGTATGAGCTGGCGGGCGACCAGGGCTTTACCCTGGCGGAATATGCGGCCGAAGTGGCGCGCCAGTCGGGCAAGGCGATCATCTACAAGGATCTGCCGCCAGCCGACTTCAAGGCGGCGCTGGTGGGCGCGGGTGTGCCGGAAGGCTTTGCCGGGCTGCTGGCCGATTCCGATGCGGGCGCGGCCAAGGGCGGCCTGGAAGACAACGGCAAGCAGTTGAGCGCGCTGATCAAACGTCCGACGACGACCCTGGCGGAAGCCGTGAAGGCGGCGCTGGCGAAATAAGGGGAGGGTGCCGCAGGTCGCGAAGATCGCGCGGCATGCTGGAATGAAAAAAGCCGCAAACTCGTGAAAGTTTGCGGCTTTTTTGCGAATTAGGTAATGGTGCCCACGAAGGGACTCGAACCCCTACACCCGAAGGCACATGGACCTGAAC
>CAUSDR010000002.1:0-52088 GCA_963530105.1 uncultured Janthinobacterium sp. | reverse complement strand
ATCGTCATCAAGAACGGGCAGATCGTGCGCCCGGGCCTGGCGCACCTGCTGCACAGCCTGACGCACATGTCGCTCAACCTGCGCATCTGGGCCGCCACCTCCATCGTCAACTGTTTGCAGCTGCTGGTGTGCATCATCAGCCTGTTCGCCGCCGGCGGCGAGATCACCAATTACGCCATCTTCGGCGCCACCCTGTTCGGCTTCCTGATCAACGTCTTCCTCTGGTACACCTTGCGCATGTCCGTGCTCAAGCCGCTGGGCAAGGCCCTGAACGGCGCTCGGGCGATCGCCGCCGGCGACCTGTCGGGCAGTTTCGAAACGGACAGCACGGATGAAATGGGCCAGCTGCTGCGCGCGCTGCAGCAAATGAACAGCAACCTGATCGCCACCATCCGCGACGTGCGCATCAACGTGGAAACCATGGCCGTGGCCACCAAGCAGATCGCCGTCGGCAACATGGACCTGTCGGGCCGCACGGAATCGCAGGCCGCCAGCCTGGAAGAAACGGCGTCGAGCATCGAGGAATTCTCGTCCACCGTGAAACAGAACGCGGACAATTCCGTGCAGGCGAACGAGCTGGCCGTGGCCGCCTCGAAAGTGGCGGTGCAGGGCGGCGAAATCGTCTCCGACGTCATCACCACCATGGATGAAATCAACACCTCCTCGAAGAAGATCGTCGACATCATCGGCTTGATCGAAGGCATCGCCTTCCAGACCAACATCCTGGCCCTGAACGCGGCCGTGGAAGCGGCCCGCGCCGGCGAGCAGGGCAAGGGCTTTGCCGTCGTGGCGGGCGAAGTGCGCAACCTGGCGCAGCGCTCGTCCGTGGCGGCCAAGGATATCAAGCAGCTCATTGAAATTTCCGTCGGCAAGGTGGGCGCCGGCATGCAGCAGGTGAACCGCGCCGGCGCCACCATGGAGCAAGTGGTCAGCTCCGTCAAGCAGGTGACGGCCATCATGCAGGAAATCTCCATCGCCTCGCGCGAACAGAGCATCGGCGTCGACCAGGTCAACCAGGCCATCGCCCACATGGACCAGGTGACGCAGCAGAACGCGGCCCTGGTGGAAGAAGCGGCCGCGGCGGCCACCCGCCTGGCGGAAGAGGCGGCCAGCCTGTCGCAAGCCGTCAGCCTGTTCAATTTCGGCAAGATGCCGCCACCGCGCCGCGTCGCCATGCCCGGCGGCAAATCGGGCGCCGCCAATACAGGCAAGCCCAGCGGCCTGAAACGCCTGGCCGCCTAAACTTTTCACGAATTGTTGAAACACATCATGCCTACACTACTCAGCAGTGCTTCCGCCGAACTGGACGCCGTCGTCGAATTCGACCCGGTCATCATCGGCAAGATGAGCCAGTCCGGCCCGCGCTACACGTCCTATCCCACGGCCGACCGTTTTAATGGGGAATTTGGCTACGGCAATTTCCTCGAAGCGCTGGCCGCCCTGCGCATGCGCGGCGGGCGCCGCCCGCTGTCGCTGTACGTGCACGTGCCGTTCTGCGACACTCTGTGCTACTACTGCGCCTGCAACAAGATCATCACCAAGGACCGCAGCAAGGCCGCCACTTACCTCAGCTATTTAAAGCAGGAAATCGCCATGCAGGGCAAGCTGTTTGCCGGCATGAACCAGATCGAGCAGCTGCATTTCGGCGGCGGCACGCCCACCTATCTGAGCGAAAAGCAGATGGACGAGCTGATGCTGCATTTGCGCCAGCATTTCGAGTTTGCCGCCGATGAGGATGGCGAGTATTCCATCGAAATCGACCCGCGCACGGTGTCGCGCGAACGCGTGTTCTCGCTGCGCGCGCAAGGTTTCAACCGCATCAGCCTGGGCGTGCAGGATTTCGACGCCGACGTGCAAAAAGCCGTCAACCGCATCCAGCCGGAGGCGGAAACGGTGGCCATCATGCAGGCTGCGCGCGACGCCGGTTTCCGCTCGATCAGCATCGACTTGATCTACGGCTTGCCGAAGCAAAGCCTGGACACCATGACGGAAACCCTGCGCAAGGTGATTTCCGCCAGCCCCGACCGCATCGCCCTGTACCACTACGCGCACATGCCGCACCTGTTCAAGCCGCAGCGCCGCATCCTCGACGCCGACATGCCCGACAGCGCCACCAAGCTGGCCATGCTGGGCCTGTGCATCGCGCGCCTGACGGCCGCCGGCTATGTCTACATCGGCATGGACCATTTCGCCAAGCCCACGGACGACCTGGCCGTGGCGCAGCGCCAGGGCCGGCTGCACCGCAACTTCCAGGGCTATTCCACGCGCGCGGAAGCGGACCTGATCGCCTGCGGCGTGTCGGCCATCAGCTCCGTCGGCGCCGTCTACAGCCAGAACGAGAAAACGCTGGACGCCTACTATGAAAAGCTCGACGAAGGCGTGCTGCCGATCGCGCGCGGCATCAAGCTCGATACGGACGATTTGTTGCGCCGTATCATCATCCAGATGCTGATGTGCAATTTCGAACTGTCGATCGCCACCATCGAGCAGGCGCACCCCGTGAAATTCCGCAGCTACTTCGCCAGCGAGCTGGAAAAGCTGCGCGAACTGGCGCGCGACGGCTTGCTGGTGATCGAGGAAGACTGGCTGACGGTGACGCCGAAAGGCCGCTTGCTGATCCGCAATATCTGCATGGTCTTCGACCGCTACCTGACCCTGGCGCGCGCGAATGCGTCGCCCGATGCGGTGCAGCCGCTGCGCTACTCGAAAACGGTGTAAGACCGCGCCACGATGAACGCCCTGAGCCTTTTGCCGCTGTTCATGGTCGGCCTGGCCGGCAGCGTGCACTGCATCGGCATGTGCGGCGGCATCGTCGGCGCCCTGTCGCTGGGTGCTGGCACGCCCGCGCGCCCCGTCATCTCCATCGCCGTGGCGCGCCCGGCATGGCCGACAGGCGCGCAGACGAACGCGCTGCGCGTGCTGGCCTACAACGGCGGGCGCATCGGCAGCTACATGCTGGCCGGCGGTATCGCGGGCGGCATCGCCGGCGCCGGCATGCTGAAAATCGCAACCTTGCAGGTGGCCGGCTACTGGCTGGCGAACCTGATGCTCGTCGCCCTGGGCCTGTACCTGATGGATGCCTGGCGCGGCCTGGCCCGCCTGGAAGCGGCCGGCAATATCGTCTGGCGCCGCGTGCGCCCCCTGTTAAAACCCTTGATGCCGATGGATACGCCCTTGAAAGCGCTGGCCGTGGGCGGGCTGTGGGGCTGGGTGCCGTGCGGCATGGTCTACAGCGCCCTGCTGACGGCCATGCTGCAAGGCTCGGCCCTGCACGGCGCGGCCGCCATGGGCGCCTTTGGCCTCGGCACCTTGCCCATGCTGTTCGGCATGGGGCTGCTGGGCACGCGCCTGCGCGCGCAGTTGCAGCGCCGTCCCATGCGCATCGCCAGCGGCGTGCTGGTACTGGGCTTTGGCGTACTGGGCCTGTTGCGCGCCATCAATGGCGTGTCGCTGGGCTGGCTGGACGCCCTGTGCGTCACGGGCCATCCATGAACAGAAGCATGAAAACAACTCTATGAATGCTGTATTCCAACCCGCCGCCTGCTTCCATTGCGGCTTGCCCGTGCCCCAAGGTTCCAGCTGGAGCGTCACCATCGACGAGGCGCCGCGCGCCATGTGCTGCCCCGGCTGCGAAGCCGTGGCACAAACCATCGTCGACATCGGCCAGAGCGCGTACTACCGCGAGCGCGAAGAATACGCCGTCAACGCGTTTGACGCCACCCTGATGCCGCCCGAATTGCGCCTGTACAGCAATGACGATGCGCAATTCGCGCGCGACGCCAGCAGCTGCGAAGCGACCCTGTCCGTCGAAGGCATCCGCTGCGCCGCCTGCGTCTGGCTCATCGAGCGCCAGCTGACGCGTCTGCCCGGCGTGCAGGCGGCCAGCCTGAACGTCGCCACGGAGCGCCTGTACGTGCGCTGGAGCCGCGCCGAGTGCGAGCCGGGCGACATCCTGCAAGCCGTGCGGCAAGTCGGCTACACGGCCTATCCGTATGACGCCGTGCGCCATGGCGAGCGCCTGCAACAAGCCAGCAAGACCCTGGGCCGCCAGCTGTTCGTCGCCGGCCTGTCGATGATGCAGGTGATGATGTACGTGGCGCCCTCTTACCTGGCGGCCGAGGATGGCACGCTGGACGACAGCATGGCCAGCCTGATGCGCTGGGCCAGCCTGCTGCTGACCTTGCCCGCCATCTGCTATTCCGCCATGCCCTTCTTCCAGGGCGCCTGGGCCAGCCTGCGCGCGCGCACCCTGGGCATGGACGTGCCCGTCGCGCTGGGCATCCTCGCCGCCTTCCTCGGCAGCGTGGTGGCGACGTTTACGGGGCGCGGCGAGGTGTATTACGACTCGGCCACGATGTTCATCTTCCTCCTGCTGTGCAGCCGCTATTTCGAGCTGCAGGCGCGCCGCAAGGCCGCTTCCGCGCTGGAGCGCCTGCAGCACGCCTTGCCCGCCTCGGCTTCGCTGCTGGCGGGCTTCCCCGACAGCCGCGCCGCCACCCTGGTGCCGGCCGGCAGCCTGGCCGTCGGTGACGTGATTCTGGTCAAGCCGGGCGAGGCGATCGCCGCCGACAGCGTCATCGTCGAAGGCACGAGCGCGCTCGATCTGTCGCTGCTGACGGGCGAGAGCGCGGCCCAGCGCCGCAAGGCAGGCGAGCGCGTGCCGGGCGGCGCCATCAACGCCAGCGCGGCGATCATCTTGCGCGTGCTCAAACCGGCGCGCGAAAGCACCCTGTCCGATCTATTAAAGCTCATCGAGCGGGCCGGCAGCGGCAAGCCGCAGATCGCGCAATGGGCCGACAACGTGGCCGCCTGGTTCGTGCTGGGCCTGCTGCTCTTTGCCATCGCCGTATTCGCCTTCTGGAGCTGGCACGACCCGGCGCAAGCCTGGCCCGTGGCCATTGCCGTGCTGGTGGTGTCGTGCCCGTGCGCGCTGTCGCTGGCGACGCCGACGGCGCTGGCGGCCGCCACCGACAGCCTGCTGCGGCGCGGCGTGCTGATCGTCCAGCCGCACGTGCTGGAAACCCTGCACCGCGCCACCCACATCGTCTTCGACAAGACGGGCACCTTGACGCTGGGCCGGCCCGTGCTGCGGCACACCGAAGCACTGGGCAGCATGGACGACGATGCCTGCCTGCAAGTGGCGGCGGCGCTGGAAGCGGGCAGCGCCCACCCGCTGGCGCAGGCCATCCTGGCGGCGGCAGGCGACCGCGCCCGCGCGCATGCGCAGCAGTTGCAGGAAGTGCAGGGGCAGGGGCTGGAAGGCGTCGTCGACGGCGTGCGCTACCGCCTGGGCAATGCGGCCTTTGTCGCCGCCATCGCCGGGCCGCCGCTGGGCGACACGGCCGTGGGCCTGCAGGGCATGACGCCGCTGTACCTGGGCACGCAGGGGCGCTGGCTCACGCGTTTCCTGCTCAGCGATGCGCTGCGCCCGGAAGCACGCGAGGTGGTCGACTATTTCCACCGCCGCGGCAAGCAAGTCGTGCTGCTCAGCGGCGACCAGGAAGCGCTGACGCAAAGCGTGGCGGCGGAACTGGGCATCAGCACGGCGTGCGGCGAATGCCTGCCCGATGAAAAGCTCGATTTCGTGCAGCAGCTGCAGGCGACGGGCGCCGTGGTGGCGATGGTGGGCGACGGCATCAACGACGCCGCCGTGCTGAGCGCGGCCGACGTCTCGTTCGCCATGGGTTCCGGCGCCGCGCTGGCGCAGGCGCACGCGGACACGGTGCTGCTCTCCAGCCAGCTGGTTTCCGTGCTGGACACGGCGAAGACGGCGGCGCGCAGCATGCGCATCATCCGCGAAAACCTGGGCTGGGCCACCCTGTACAATCTGACCGCCATCCCGGCCGCCGCGCTGGGCTTCTTGAACCCGTGGCTGTCCGGCGTCGGCATGGCCGCCAGCTCGGCCGTCGTCATCGCCAACGCCCTGCGCCTGAGGAAAGTGTAATGGAAGCGCTCTACCTCCTCATCCCCTTAAGCGTCGTCGTCGTCTTCATCGCCCTGTGGGTGTATTTCACGGCGTCGGACAGCGGCCAGTTCGACGACCTGGTAGGACCGGGTTTGCGCGTCCTGCAGGACGATGACGCGACCGCCAAGCCGGCCCCCGCCGAGCCGCCGCCACCCTGATTTTTTCCCGCCCGGCAAGCGTACGGCGCGCCTGCGCCGGCCGCTGTTTTTGGCGGCTTTTTTTGCCCCGCCGCCAGCCCGCGTTGCAGGGATCTTGCACGGCTTTTTTTACCTGAATCGCGTTTTATTTTGATGTCAGTTAACTACGCTTATTTCATCTGGGGAATTTTGATCCACATCAAAGTTTTTTAGCGGTCAAACACTTACTCTCTGGCCACCATCATAAATAGTAATTCCAGGGAGAGTCTTTGTGGATCAATCGCTGAACTATAACTACAAGATCGTGAAGCAATTCGCGGTCGCTACTGTGGTATGGGGCATCATCGGCATGCTGGTTGGCGTTATCATCGCCGCGCAGCTGGCATGGCCTGCCCTGAACCTCGACATACCATGGCTGACATACGGACGCCTGCGTCCGCTGCACACGAACGCGGTGATTTTCGCCTTCGGCATCTGCGGCCTGTTCGCCACCTCGTACTACGTGGTGCAACGCACCTGCCAGGTACGCCTGTTTTCCGACAAGCTGGCCGCCTTCACCTTCTGGGGCTGGCAAGCGGTGATCCTGTGCGCCGTCGTCACCCTGCCCATGGGCATGACACGCGGCAAGGAATACGCGGAACTGGAATGGCCCATCGCCATCCTCATCGCCGTCGTCTGGATCGCCTACGCCATCGTTTTCTTCGGCACCTTGATCAAGCGCAAGGTCAAGCACATCTACGTGGCCAACTGGTTCTTCGGCGCCTACATCCTGGCCGTGACGATTCTGCACGTGGTCAATGGCGCCGTCATGCCTGCCTCGTTCACCAAGTCGTATTCCGCGTATGCGGGCGTGCAGGACGCCATGATCCAGTGGTGGTACGGACATAACGCGGTGGGATTCATCCTGACCGCCGGCTACCTGGGCATGGTGTATTACTTCATCCCGAAACAGGCCGAGCGCCCCGTGTACTCGTACCGTTTGTCCATCGTCCACTTCTGGGCGCTGATCTTCACCTACATGTGGGCGGGTCCGCATCACCTGCACTACACGGCATTGCCTGACTGGACGCAATCGATCGGCATGGTCTTCTCGCTGGTCCTGCTGGCACCAAGCTGGGGCGGCATGATCAACGGCATGATGACCCTGTCGGGCGCCTGGCACAAGCTGCGTACCGATCCGATCCTGAAATTCATGATCGTCTCGCTGTCGTTCTACGGCATCGCCACCTTCGAAGGTCCGATGATGTCGATCAAGACCATCAACTCGCTGTCGCACTACACCGACTGGACCGTTGCCCACGTGCATGCGGGCGCCCTGGGCTGGGTGGGCTTCATCACCATGGGTTCGATCTACTACCTGCTGCCGCGCCTGGCGGGCCGCACGCAGATGCACAGCACGCGCCTGGTCGACGTGCACTTCTGGGTGGCCACCATCGGCATCGTGCTGTACATCGCGGCAATGTGGATCGCCGGCGTGATGCAGGGCCTGATGTGGCGCGCGGTCAATCCGGACGGCACCCTGACCTACACCTTCGTGGAAAGCGTGAAAGCCACGTATCCGTACTACGTGGTGCGCGTGGCCGGCGGCCTGCTGTACCTGTCGGGTATGTGCATCATGGGCTACAACACCTGGATGACCTTGCGCGGCAGCAAACTCCCCGTCGCCCGCATTCCGGAACTGAACGCGGCGCACGCCTGATAGGAGCAAAAGCAAATGAAATTTTCACATGCATGGATTGAGAAAAACCCCTGGCTGCTGATCGCCCTGGTCACGGTGGTGATCAGCATCGGCGGCGCCGTCGAGATCGTCCCCCTGTTCTTCCAGAAGAGCACGACGGAACCCGTCGCCGGCCTGAAGCCGTACTCGCCGCTGCGCCTGGCGGGCCGCGACATCTACGTGCGCGAAGGCTGCTACAACTGCCACTCGCAGATGGTGCGTCCGCTGCGCGCGGAGACGGAACGCTACGGCCACTATTCGGTCGCCGGCGAGTTCGTCTACGACCGTCCGTTCCAGTGGGGTTCCAAGCGCACGGGGCCCGACCTGGCCCGCGTGGGCGCGCGCTACAGCGACGAATGGCACCGCACGCACTTGAACAACCCGCGCGACGTGGTGCCCGAATCGAACATGCCGTCCTACCCCTGGCTGGCGAAGACCAAGCTGGTGCCTGACGAGATCATGCCGAAGATGCGCGCCCTGCAACGCCTGGGCCAGCCGTACAGCGATGAAGAAATCGCCGCCGGCCCCGCGCAGCTGCAGGACAAGACGGAAGAAGACGCCCTGGTCGCCTATCTGCAAGGCCTCGGTACATTAATCAAAACAAGGAATTAGCATGGCAATCGAGAACCTGTTTGACAGCGCCAGCAGCGTCATGACGGTGGTTTCCTTTACGACGTTCGTGGGCATCCTGTGGTGGACGTTCAGCCGCAGCAATAGCGATTTCGACGCGGCGGCGCGCCTGCCGTTCGCCGACGACGCGCTCGACTATCCGGCCGAGGCCGAAATGAACCTGGCGAAGGAGCGCAACCATGGCTGACTTTACCAATGGCTTCTGGAATATCTACATCATCGTGCTGTCCCTGCTGGGCATCATCGGCTGCGGCGTACTGCTGTACTCGCAGTCGAAAGTGAAAGTGGCCGCCGGCGCTCCCGCCGACGGCACCACGGGCCACGTCTGGGACGAGGACTTGAAGGAACTCAACACGCCGATGCCGCGCTGGTGGATGTGGCTGTTCTACATCACCATCGTCTTCGCGCTGGCCTACCTGTTCCTGTATCCGGGCCTGGGCAACTATGCCGGCAGCCTGGGCTGGAAATCGACGGGCCAGTACGAGGAAGAGCTGAAGAAGGCGGAAGCCGACTACGGTCCCCTGTTCAACAAGTACCTGAGCCAGGACCTGAAAACGGTGGCCGCCGATCCGCAGGCGCAAGCCATCGGCCAGCGCCTGTTCCTGACCTACTGCGCGCAATGCCACGGCTCGGATGCGCGCGGCAACAAGGGCTTCCCCAACCTGACCGACAAGGACTGGCTGTATGGCGGCGAACCTGACGTCATCAAGACCACCATCCTGCACGGCCGCAATGGCCAGATGCCGCCGATGGGCGCCGCGCTCGGTTCCGAGAAGGATGTCGAAAACGTGGCCCATTACGTGCTGAGCCTGTCCGGCTCCACCTCGGACCCCGTCAAGTCGGTGCTGGGCAAGGCCAAGTTCGGCGCCTGCATGGCCTGTCACGGCGCGGACGGCAAGGGCAACCAGATGCTGGGTGCGCCGAACCTGACGGACAAGACCTGGCTGTACGGCGGCAGCGCCGACACCATCATGGAAACCATCCGCAAGGGACGCAGCAACACCATGCCGGCCTTCAGCGATTTCCTCGGCGAGTCGAAAGTGCACGTGCTGTCGGCGTATGTGTGGAGCCTGTCGAATCCGCAGGCGCCCGCGAAGTAAGCAATGGAACCTCAAGTCATCAAGATGTATGCGGCCCGCGAGCAAATCTACCCTCGCGAGGCCAAAGGACGCTACGCTACCTGGCGATGGGTATGCGTCTGGCTTACCCAGCTTGCGTTCTACGGCTTGCCGTGGCTGACATGGAATGGCAGGCAAGCCCTGCTGTTCGATTTGACCACACGCAAGTTCTACATTTTCGGCGTCGTGCTGTGGCCCCAGGATTTCATCTACCTGGCGGCCCTGCTGATCATCTGTGCGTATCTGCTGTTCCTCGTCACGGCCATTGCCGGGCGGGTATGGTGCGGCTTTTCCTGTCCGCAAACGGTGTACACGGAAATCTTCCTGTGGGTCGAACGCAAGATCGAAGGCACGCGCAGCGCGCGCATGGCCCTCGACAAGCAGGGCCCGTCCCTGCGCAAGGCCTTCAAGAAGACGGCCAAGCATGTGGTGTGGGGCGCCATCGCCCTGTGGACGGGCTTTACCTTCGTCGGCTACTTCACGCCGATCAAGGAACTGGCGCATTCCGTCACCACCCTGAACTTCGGTCCCTGGGAATGGTTCTGGGTCTTGTTCTACAGCCTGGCAACCTATGGCAACGCGGGCTGGCTGCGCGAGCAGGTGTGCAAATACATGTGCCCCTACGCGCGCTTCCAGAGCGCCATGTTCGACCAGGACACCCTGATCATCACCTACGATGCCAAGCGGGGCGAGCCCCGTGGCGCGCTGAGCAAGAAGGCCGGCAACAACGCCAAGCTGGGCGACTGCATCGACTGCACCTTGTGCGTGCAGGTGTGTCCGACCGGCATCGATATCCGCAACGGCCTGCAGTATGAATGCATCGGCTGCGCCGCCTGCGTGGATGCCTGCAACAGCGTGATGGACAAGGTCGACCGGCCACGGGGACTGGTACGCTACAGTACCGACCATGCGATGGAAAACAACTTCAATTCGCAGCAGATCCGCCAGCGCGCCATGCGCCCGCGCGTGCTGATCTACACCTCCATCCTGGCGCTGATCATCATCGCCGTGTGTACCTCGCTGGCCCTGCGTACCCCGTTGAAAATGGACGTGATCCGCGACCGCGGTTCGATGGGACGCGAAGTGGAAGATGGCATGATCGAGAACGTCTACCGCCTGCAGATCATGAACACCTCGGAGCAAAGCCAGCATTTCAAGATCAGCGTATCCGGCTTGCCGGGCCTGACCTTGCTGACGCGCGATGAAGTGACCCTGCAGCCGACGGAAACGCTGGGCTGGCCGATCCGCCTGCGCGTGCCGCACGGCGTGGGCGAGAAGGGCTCGAACAAGATCGCCATCGAGCTGCAATCGCTGGACGACCCGTCGCTGCATGTGCGGGAAAATGCGGTATTCATTGTGCCGCGATAACGTTGATGCGGGGGTCGGACCCTGCGGGTCTGCCCCCGGCATTGCGCCGTTGGGGTGCCAGCTATTTCTTTCAACCCAGAAGCAAATACTGGGGCCGGCCCCACAGGGTCCGGCTCCTGGGAAAAACACCATGTCCAATACTGCAAAACTGCAAGCCCCCGCCGCTCCCTGGTACAAGCATCGCTGGCCGTGGCTGCTGATGATCGGTCCCGGCCTGTCCGTCGTCGTCGGCAGCTTCATGGGCTATATCGCGTTTACGCAGCCCGATGCGCTGGTGGTGGGCGACTACTACAAGCAGGGCAAGGCCATCAACCAGGACTTGCGGCGCGATACGGCCGCCAGCGACCTGGCCATGGATACCCGCCTGGCGTATGACGTGGCGGCGGCGCGCCTGACGGGTAGCGTGCACAGCTTCGGCAAGGCTTACCAGGCGCCGCTGCAACTGCACCTGGCGCATGCGACCTTGCCGGAGAAGGATATCAAGCTGCTGGTGCAGCCCGACGCGGACGGCAATTTCTCGGTGGCGCTGCCCATGCTGGAACGCAGCCGCTGGCAAGTGCTGGTGGAAAACAACACGCGCGAATGGCGCCTGTCGGGCATCTGGACCTGGCCTGCGCAGCGCGCGATTTCCTTGCATGCGGACGAAGAACTGTAAGACTTACTTGCAGGTGTCCGTGCCCGCCGTGATGGCCTTCAATTTCGCTGGCTGCAAGATCTCGATCTCGCGGTTCGACACGCGCAGCCAGCCTTCCTTCTTGAACTTCGACAGCAGCCGGCTGACGCTCTCGATGGTCAGGCCCAGGTAATTGCCGATTTCCTCGCGCGACATGCGCAGCTGGAAATTGCTGCCCGAATAGCCGCGCGCCTCGTAGCGCGACGCCAGGTTGACGATGAAGGCGGCAAAACGCTGCGTCGCCTGCATATTGCCCAGCAACAGCATGACGCTTTGCTCGCGCGTGATTTCCTGGCTCATCATGCGGTGGAAATGGCGCAGCAGGGTGGGCATATTGCCCAGCAATTGTTCCAGGCTGGAAAACGGGATTTCACATACTTCGCTGTCTTCCAGCGCCACGGCATTGCAGTGGTGGCGGTCGGCGCTGATGGCATCCATGCCCAGCAGTTCGCCCGCCATCTGGAAACCCGTCACCTGCTCTTCGCCACCGGGATTGATCTGGTAAGTCTTGAAATGGCCCAGGCGGATGGCGTACAGGTTCTGGAACGAGTCGCCGATGCGGAACAGCGAGGCGCCGCGCGCGACCTTGCGGCGGCGGCCGATAATCTGGTCCAGCCGGTCCATGTCGCCCACGTCGAGCCCCATCGGCAGGCACAATTGATGCATGCTGCACGTCGAGCAGCGCGCACGCAACGCTTCCACGTTCACGGCAGGCAAGGCTGGAGAGAGTAGCGCTTCTGTCATGTCAGACCCTTTTAGAAAAATGCAACAACAAGTTTACTGCATAGTGCGCTCACCTGTGCCAATTTCCCCGCTTTTCCCCGTTATTTCGCTCAATAAACGACTTCCCGCATTTAATTTTATGGCAACATCCATACAAGTTCATGCCCGGGCGCGCATTTCCGTGGCCCGTGCTTGCCAAGTTGACGTATTGATAGGAAAATTCCTGACAGCATTATCTGCCGCCTGTACCTCCGGGTACTGAAAAGGAAATCATGAAGCCTCTCGGCATTAAAGCAAAAGTCGCGCTGGCGACCAGCCTGACCTCGATCGCCATGATCGCCCTGGTCACCATGATCCAGGTCAAGCACATGCGCGACGATTTCACGCAAGTCCTGCTGAGCCAGCAGACGGCGCTGATCGAGCGCACTGCGGACGAGCTCGACGACAAGCTGGCCATGCTGCTCGACATCATCACGCAAACCGCGCGCCACCAGCCGCCCACCCTCATGGCCGACCCCGCCCAATTGCGCGAGTACTACACGCAGCGTGCCATGCTGGCCCTGTTCGACGACGTGCTGGTGCTCGACACGCAGGGCAAGGTGGTGGCCAACGTGCCCGAGGTGCAGGGACGCAACGGCGTCGACGTGGCCGACCGCGCTTATTTCCAGACCGTCATGCGCACGAAACAAGCCATGATCACGGAGCCGATGCTGGGCAAGACCAGCCATCTGCCCATCGTGCAGATGGTGGCCCCCGTGCTTGACAGGAACGGCGAGGTGGCCGGCATCGTCATCGGCGTGCTGCGCCTGTACAAGGACAATATGCTGGGCCACCTGCGCACGGCCAAGGTGGGCAAGAGCGGCTATTACTTCATTCTCACGCGCGAAGCCGTGCCGCGCTATGTGCTGCATCCCGATACCAGCCGCTTGCTGCAGCCGCGTGCGCCGAACGCCAACCTGGTCACCACCCAGCTGCTGAAGGAAGACGGCGAGGGCAGCATGGTCAGCACCAACAGCCGCGGCGTCACGGCCGTCAACAGCTTCAAGCGATTGAAATCCGTCAACTGGCTGCTGGCCGCCTCGCTGCCCGTGGCCGACGCCTTCGAACCCTTCAACGGCGTACTGTCGCGCCTGGTACTCTGGAGCATTTGCGCCTCGCTGCTGGCCGCCGCCGTGCTGGGCTGGGTCACCGTGCGCCTGCTGTCGCCGCTGGTGCGCCTGCGCGACACCCTGTTGTCGCTGCGCAAATCGGGCAACCGCTTTACCCCCGTGCCGGTGCAGCAGCGCGACGAGATCGGCGAGCTGACGGAAGCGTTCAACAGCCTGATGAGCGAACGCGACCGGCTGCAGCAGGAAGTCGAGACGCGCGCCAGCGAACTGGAAGAAGAACGCGACCGCGCCGAGGCGGCGAACCGCGCGAAAAGCGATTTCGTCGCCAACATGAGCCATGAAATCCGCACCCCGCTGAACGCCGTGCTGGGCATGGTGTATTTGCTGGGCAATACCAAGCTCAACACCGAACAGCGCAAATACCTGACCATGGTACGCGTGGCGGGCCAGTCGCTATTGGGCATTCTCAACGACGTGCTCGATTTTTCCAAGATCGAGGCGCGCCGCATGGACTTGTCGCCCGTCGAATTCGACCTCGATGAAGTCATGAATACCCTGGCCACGACGATGACCATGAATGCGGGCGAGAAGGAGCTGGAACTGGCCATCGCCGTCGAACCGGACGTGCCGCGCCGCCTCGTGGGCGACGCCCAGCGCCTGCAGCAGATTCTCGTCAACCTGGCCGGCAACGCCATCAAGTTCACCGAGAGCGGCGAAGTGGTGGTGGCCGTCAGCGTGGCCGAAAGCAGGCACGAGCGGGCCTGGCTGCGCTTCGAAGTGCGCGACACGGGCATCGGCATGACGGCCCAGCAGCAGGCCCAGCTGTTCACCGCCTTTTCCCAGGGCGATCAAAGCATCACGCGGCGCTTCGGCGGCACGGGCCTGGGCCTGGCCATCAGCAAGCACCTGATCCACATGATGGGCGGCGAAATCGCCGTCGCCAGCAGTGAAGGCAAGGGCAGCCGCTTCTGGTTCAGCGTGCCGTTCGAGGTGCTGGCGCAGCCGGCCGAGGCGCGCCGCACGCCCGCGCTGGGGCCGCTGCGCCTGCTGGTGGCCGACGACAACCGCACCACGCGCGAACTCATCGTGAAACTCATCCACGCCTGGGGCTGGAATGCGGACGAGGTGGACTCCGGCTTCGCCGCCATCGAGCTGTACCGCGAGCGCCTGGCGCAGCAGCAGCCCTACGACGTGGTGCTGGCCGACTGGCACATGCCCGTGATGGATGGCCTGGCCACGGCCAAGGCCATCCGCCAGGCGGCATCCGGCCAGCGCCAGCCCATCGTGGTGATGGTCAACGCCTTCGCGCGCAATCACCTGGAGGAAATTTCCAGCGCGGCCGAGGCGGACGTCGTGCTGATGAAGCCGATCACGGGATCGAGCCTGTTCGACGCCCTGCACCAGGCGCTGATCGCCAAGGAAGACGGCGGCGAGCGGCGCATGCTGCACCAGCCGCTGGGCACCGAACTGGCCGGCGTGCATTTCCTGCTGGTGGAAGACAACCATTTGAACCAGGCCGTGGCGCGCGGCATCCTCGAACACATGGGCGCCACCCTGGACGTGGTGGGCGACGGCTTGCAGGCGGTGGAGCGGCTGCGCACGGAAGCCTTGCGCTATGACATTGTGCTGATGGACATGCAAATGCCCGTCATGGATGGCTTCAGCGCCACCCAGCTGATCCGCACGGAACTGCGCCTGCACCTGCCGGTGATCGCCATGACGGCCGGCGTGCTGGCCTCCGAGCGCGAGCGCTGCATGACGGCCGGCATCACCGACTTCATCGCCAAGCCCGTGGTGGTGGAAGAGATGATGGAAGTGATCAACCGGCACTTGCCGAAACGCCCGCCCGTGCAGCCGGCCAGCGCCGCGCCCGGCGTCGATGACGACGTGTTTTCCATGGCGCCGCTGATGCGCGTGATGGGCCGCGATGCGAAGGGCCGCGGCGTGCTGCGGCGCATGGTGGAAGACGCGCTAAACAAGGGCATGGCGCCCGTGCGCGAGGCGCAGGCGGCCTTGCAGGCGGGCCGCCACAGCGACGTGGCGCGCATCCTGCACGGCTTGCGCGGCTCCGTCGGCACCCTGGGCACGAAACGCCTGATCCGCGCCGCCTTCGCCACCGAGGAAGCCATCGATGCCGGCCGCTTCGACGCGGTGCCGGCGCTGCTGGAGAGGGTGGGAGACGAGCTGGAGCAAGCGCTGGCGGCGGCGACGGAATGGCTGTCGCGGCTGGAAGATTAAGCCTGCGACATCACCGCCACGCCAGCAATATTGGCGAATGACGCGCGGCCTGCGCTTGACCCGAGAAATAGATGCCGGGGTCGTACCCTGAGGGTACGACCCCAGTTTTCGCTTTGGGGTCTGGCCAGCACGGCAAGACTCAGTCCGGTATCTGACGTAGGTCGGGTTAGCCGGAACGGCGTAACCCGACATCACCGCCACGCCAGCAATATTGGCGGATGATGCCCGGCCTGCGCTTGAACCCAAGAAATAGATCCGGGGTCAGGCCGGCATGGCACGACCTGGCACCTTGCGCAGGTCGGCTTAGCCGGCACGGCGTAACCCGACATCACCGCCACATCGCAGGCCGCAAATCGTCACGCGCAGTAGGTTTGCTTCGGCGTTTTATGCCGGCACGCCCAGAATCACGCTCGACGCCTTGAACATCGCCGTCACGCTGCTGCCGATGGCGATGCCCATCTCGCTGCAGCTCTGATTGGTGATGATGGCGGCAATCGTGCCGCCACGGGGCAAGTCCAGCACCACTTCCGTGTTGACGGCGCCCGTCTGCACGCGCGTGACGGTGCCGGCCAGCTGGTTGCGGGCGGAAAAGCGCGCGCCTTCGCCATCGAGCACGAGGATGATCGACGAAGCCTTGATCAGCGCGAACGCTTCCACGCCCGGGGCCAGGCCCAGGCTTGCGCTGCTGCCTTGCGTGACGATGGCAACGATCTGCTGTCCGCCCGGCAACTCCAGGATGACTTCATCGTTGACGGCTCCGCTCTTGAGTTCAGCCACCTTGCCGAGAAATTGATTGCGCGCCGTGGTTTTCATGGGCATTCTCCGTATGAGTAAAAGATCGTCGGCGATGCCTTCCGCCTGGCTGCCCAGCTGGCGCAGATAGCGCGCGTGCTCGCGCTCGATGATACGGAAATTGTCGACCAGCTGGCGCCCCCGTTGCGTCAGGCGCGTGCCGCCGCCGCCCTTGCCGCCCGTCAGGCGCTCGACCAGCGGTTCGCCGGCCAGGTTGTTCATGGCGTCGATGGCGTCCCAGGCCGCCTTGTAGCTCATCTTGACGAGCTTGGCCGCCTGCGTGATGGAACCGCACTCGGCGATGGCGCCCAGCAATTCCACGCGGCCGGCGCCGCCCAGGTGCTCGCCGCCCACCGTCATCCATACCGAGCCTTGCAAGCCGATTTCCGCTGCCGCTGATTTATCCAATGCGTTCACTCCATGCCTTATTTTCTTCCATGCTGTCGATTTGTCCGTCGCGCAAGTAGAGCACATGTTCGCCCAGGATGCGCGCATCTTCCGGATCATGCGTGATCAGGATCATGGGCACTTCCAGGCGCTGCTGCCACTGGCTCAGTTCCAGACGCATTTTGACACGCAGGGCAGGATCGAGGGCGGCAAACGGTTCATCGAGCAGCAGGGCGGCCGGTTCGGCCACCAGAGCCCTCGCCAGCGCCACCCTTTGGCGCTGGCCGCCGGACAACTCGTCGGGAAACTGGTGCGCCAGTTCCTGCAAGTGAAACGCGTCGAGCCAGTGGTCGACTCTTGCCAGCTTGTCGCGCGCGCGCGGGTTGAGCCAGCCCTTTGCCAGGCCAAAGCCCACGTTCTGGCGCACCGTCAGGTGCGGGAACAGGGCGTAGTCCTGGAACAGATACGCTACGTTGCGCTGCTGCGGCGGCAAGTTGATGCCGGCGGCGGAATCGAACAGGGTGCGGCCATTCAGGCGGATATGACCCGCGTCCGGCGTGAAGAGGCCGGCAATGGCTTTCAGGGTCATGCTCTTACCGGCGCCGGACGGGCCATACATGGCGATGCGCTGGCTGGCGGACGTGCATTGCACGCGCAAGTCAAAGCTGCGTTTGCCGGAGCGCAAGGTGGCGCGAAGGTCGAGGTCGAGTTGCATGGGCGTCATCGTGGTCGTCATTTATGCGCGATGCGTCCGGGCGCCAGGCGGCCGGCCGACAACAGCACGACAATGCAGACGATGGACGTGATCAGCACCAGGGTGTTGGCGACGTCGTCCTGGCCGGCCTGCACGGCTTCATACACGGCTACGGACAGGGTCTGCGTCTTGCCGGGAATGCTGCCAGCCACCATCAGCGTGGCGCCAAACTCGCCCAGCGCGCGCACGAATCCCAGCAGCACGCCGGCCAGGATGCCGCGCCAGGCCAGCGGCAAGGTCACGCGAAAGAAAATCGCCATTTCCGAGATGCCCAGCACGCGCGCGGCCTGTTCCAGCTGGCCATCGACGGCTTCGAAGGCGGCGCGCGCCGGTTTGAAGACGAGGGGAAAGGCGACCACCGTGGAAGCGATCACGGCGCCCTGCCAGGTGAAGATGAGGTTGATGCCGAAGTGTTCCTGCAGCCAGATGCCCAGGGTGCCGCGCCGGCCCAGCAAGACCAGCAGGTAATAGCCGAGCACGGTGGGCGGCATCACCATCGGCAGGGTCAGCAGGGCATCGAGCAGCTCGCGCCCGGGAAAGCGCGTGCGCGCCAGCAGATAGCCGGTACCGATGCCGAGCAGCAAATTGAGCGCCGTAGCCCACGCCGCCACCTTGAGCGACAGGGCCAGCGCGGTCCAGGCGATATCCATGCGAGCGCGGTAGCCTTAGGGTTTCTTGAAGCCGTACTTGGCCAGAATGGCTTGCGCCGGCGCCGTCTGCAGGTAGCTGACGAAACGCTTGGCTTCAGCCTGGTTGGCGCTATCCTTGATGGTGGCGATCGGGTACAGCACGGGCGCGTCCAGCGGCACGTCCAGCACCACATGCACTTTATCCTTCATGATGGCCGCATCGGTGGCGTAAACAAAGCCCGCATCGACTTCGCCGCGCGCCACGTAGTCAAGCGACTGGCGCACGTTCTGCGTGCCGATGGCCTTCGGCTGCACGGCGTCCCACAGCTTGGCCTTTTTCAATGCGCCTTCCGAATAACGGCCGACGGGCACGCTGGCCGGGTTGGCGATAGCCACACGCGTCACGCCTTTTTGCGTCAGGTCGCTCAAGCTCTTGATACCCAGTTTGCTATCGTGCGGCACGATCAGCACCAAGCTGTTGCCGACGAAGTCCTGGCGGTCGGCCGGCAAGACGAGGCCCTGCTTTTGCGCCGCATCCATGGTTTCCTGGTCGGCCGAGGCAAACACGTCGACGGGCGCGCCCTTGACGATCTGTTGCAGCAGCACGCCCGAGGCGGCAAAGTTCAGGGACACCTTGCTGCCCGGATACTGCGCCTCATAGCCCTGCGCCGCATCCTTGAACGCATTCGTCAGGCTGGCCGCGGCCGACACCACCACTTCGCCAGCAAGGGCGGATGAGGCGGCAGTGGCGAGCAGGGCGGTGCCGAGGAGCTTGGCGAGGGAAGTGAGGCGCATGGTCGTATCCTTGTAAAGTGAACGGTGAACAAGAAGCGTAATATACACTTATATATAGCGTTCTGCCATCGCATGGGTCAAGCAATGGCAAGGAGCAAAGGGAGAAGCCGCAGCCATGCACTGGACGCGGCTTCATGGTGCGGCAAGGAGGGAGGCGTACCGCCATTGCTCATCCTTCGCCGGCGCCCATGCACGGCCGCGCGCTAGCGGATGCGCAAACTGACTACGTCCGAAACGACGCGACCAAAGGGGCAACGGCCCTCTGGCGATATGCCATAAATGGCCCGGATGCGATACGTGCCTGCCTTGGATATATCGTAGCGTCGCTCAAAGTCGCGGAACTTTCTTCCCCATTGGTAGCCTTGTTCCAATGACACCTTGTCATCTGTCTCCAATATTTTCATTTCTGGCCCCAGCCAGCGCACCCGCTGGTTTTTTTCATTGACCACCTCGAAACGCAGCCAATAGGACTCCAGTTCCATAAAGGACGGCAAATGCAGCGTATCTCTGCCGGTATTCGCCACCATTACGGTCACGCCAACCGATTCGTGTGCGGTGGCGATCGTCTTATCCAGCACGACACCAATCTGCAAAGCGGCAATGTTCCTGTCGCAGGCATTGGTCGCCGCGACAGCCTCAGTTGCGAACAAAACAGACAGAAAAAAAACTTTCCATATTAAATTCATCATTTGCTAATAACCTCCCCCCAAACATAAACTTCAAAATTCTTCCCAGCCTCTGTCGGGAATCGCGAACCATCGCGCCAATCCAGATAATGCGTCAGTTCGTGCAAAACAGTGGCGTCAAAGAACCTGTCAGATACGGTACCGCGTTCAAAACCATTCAAGAATCGTCGATCCATCATGAGTTCAGAAGTGCCGGGCTGATACCCCGCCACTATTTTTTCCAGCGTTTTATCTACCACGGATGGCCCGCTGTTTTTTGCCAAGGCGGCATCGACATCGCACTTCGAGGCTTGCCCATACTTGCTGAATGCCGCATACATCCTGGCATTGACGTTCGCTCCCATTTGATTCAGGCGCGCAGCCGACTTCGGATATGCCTGCTGGAATGCCGGAGAAAACTTCAACAGGCCGAAGGGATCGATATAGCGAATCGGATTGCCATCCACATAAGCATAAGTATTCGTCCCCCCAGCCAACCCGATCGGATCGCTCTGCAAATACCTTCCCAGCGATGCATCATAATAGCGGTGCCAGTTGTACCACAGGCCCGATTCGGCATCGTAGTACTGGCCCGGGAAGCCGATATTCAAGCCGCCAATCGTGTCGACGATGACGGTGCGATCAAATGCGGCATTGGCGGCGCGCCATACGACCGCACCACTGGCATTGCTCATGACTTCGGGGCGGCCCAGGTGATCGTTATGACTAAAGTAAACCTGGTTGGCGCGCGCCATGCCAATCAACTCGCCATTGAACCAGAAATAATGACTGGTTTGCGCTCCCACTTCTGCCAGCAATTCACCGCCTGGACCATAAATGGCTTGCGTGATGCCGCCGGCTCCATCTTTTTGCACACGCTGGTTGAGCGCATTGGTGCGATAGTCTCCGACATAACGGCCATTGACGAGCACGCCACGCATGCGGTTGAATCCATCGTAGGTATAGGAACGGCTGCCATCATGGCGCGATTCGCTGGCCAGCGTGCCCACGGGGTTGTAGCTGAATTGACGAAACTCACCATTGCCGCTCCATGAGGCGAGCCGGTTGCTGCCGCTATCGAGCACGAAACTATAATTGCTGCCTTTCCGGGCCTGGCCGGTACGATTGCCAGCCTGGTCCCAGGCGAAACTCTGATAGTCGATCCGGCGCGTCACCAGTCCTACGCGGTCAGCAGCATCATAGTCAATTCCCTGAGTCATGTGCTCATTGCCCGAATCGATCATGGCAATGATCTGATTCGTACTGTTATGGCGATATTCCACGTTTTCCACATTGCCGGAAATGCGTGTAATGCGGCCATCCGCATCCAGCGTCACGCTGCGCGGTAAATTATTCCCGTAGCGCCATGCATGAGGCTGGCCGCTGGCCGGCTGATACAGGACTGAATCAACGAGTTTGGTCCACACACCGGTCGCATTCGTCAACAGTTCACTCACGCGGCCATAAGCATCGTACGAATAAAAGGTACGCGTGCCCGATGGGTAATGGATGCCCTCCAGGCGGCCAGCGGCGTCATAGTCCCAGACAGTCGTATAGCTGGTGCCGTATATATTATTGACTTGTACAGTAAGCTGCCCAGATGCGTTGTAGGCGTAGCCGGTGTACCCCGTCAAATCCGTGAAACCGGTCAGGCGCCCCTTGCCAAACCGTCCCTCGTCATAGGTAAATTTCTCGGTTTCACCGCTATTGCTGCGTGAAAGTTGACGATCCAGACTGTCCAGGGTGTAGCGGGTAACTCTGCCATCGGAGCGTGTTTCACTTTCCAGCCGGCCTGCAGTGTCATAGCCATATGTGGTGGTACCCGTGTCCGGACTGACGATGCTGGTCACCTGCCCAAACCCATTATAGGTATAACGCGTTTGCAGCGGGCGCGGATCGATCAGCGATGCCAGCCTGCCTTCGGCATCATAGGCCCTTACGGTTACCCCGCCATCGGGCGCGGTCATCTTGACGAGACGATTCGCGGCGTCATACGCATATGAAGTCGAGCGGCCAGCCGCATCGGTAACGCTGACGAGATTGCCATTGTGATCGTATCGTTTGTCGAGACGCTGACCATTGTTACCAAGCTCGCTGTACGGACGGCCCAGGGTATCCGTTTCCATCGTGGCGCTCAACTCACCGGCGGCAACCGGGACTGGCAGGCCAGCACTCACCTCCGCGTGATGCAGGGCGGAACTCACACGCACGCTGTTGTCAGGAACATTTACCGCAATATGCGTAAATTCCCCCAGCGCATTGCCGACGTATTCCACCCTGCCGCCCGCCGTGTATTGATACTGCATCATGCTGCCATCCGGATAACTGACGGACCGCACCAGGTCGCCCGCATGATAGGCAAAATGCGTCGTCTGGCTGCCATTGAGCGTCATTGCCAGCAGGCGGCCCATGCCATCGTAGGCATAGGTACTGGCGACGCCATTGCTGTCGGTATAGCTCGCGGGGCGGCCCATGCCGTCATGGCCTGCCCACGCTTGCTGATGGCCCAGCGGATTCGTCATGCCAGTCAGGTTGCCGCGCGTATCGTAGTCATAGCGCGTGACCGCCGCGCCGCCTGGCAGGCTGCGCGACACGGTCCAGCTCGACATGGTGCTGTTCGGATAAAACGCGTACGTGTGCACGAATTTCTTTTGCTTGCCGGTCTTCAGGTCATCCCACGTTTCGCTCTCGAGCTTTCCCGACGGCGCCCACGCATGGTAGTAGGTGTAGCTGACGCGCAAGTAGGCCACGTTGCCTGCATTGCGGTATTCGGTCTTCTCAATTTCATTCCCATTCCAGCTATGCACGACCGTCTGCGCCGCGCCCGTGCCTGCCGCCGTCGTCTGGCTCAACAGGCGGCCGCCAGCGTCATAGCTGTAATCCGTCTTGTTGCCATTCCAATCCAACGTATAGTCGACGTAGCCGTTGGCGTCATACGCGGTGCTGGCGGCCGCCGCCGCGCACGTCGCCGTGCCGGCACGGGACACCGATGTCGGCTTCAGCTCGCCGCCGATCAGGGCAAACTTGTGGGTGGTCACTTGTTGACGAGCATCCGTCACCGTCGTTTGATTGGCGCCATAGACGAACGTCTCGCGCTCCTCTCCACCTTCCAGGCCGCTCTCGCTGACCCGGCCATCGGCGAAATACGCGTAGCGGCCATGGCGCTGGCCATTGATGCTGATCCCCGTCAACAGAACGGGATTGGCCGTCTCGTAGTGATACTCGCGCACTTCCTGGCTGGCTGGCGCCGTGACCTTGGCGAGCATGCCGCTGGCATGGTATTCGTAATTCCAGTCGTTGCCCGCCGGATCACGCACGCGGCTCACCTTGCCATTGCCGTCCCAGGTGAACTGGATCAGCTGGCCGCTGCTGTTGCTGACGCTGGCCAGCTGATTCGGATTGGCGCCGTACTGGAAATTGAGTTGCGCGCCTGCACCTTCCACGATGGAGACAATGGCCCCCACTTTATTGTAGGTATAGGTATTGCCATTGGCCCACAAGGTCCAGCCGGCACCGGGGGTGTACACCATTTCGCCGCTGCGCGCGGACTTTCCGGATAAGTACAAATAAGATTTTGCGCGCGGATCCTGAGGCGAGGGGAACTCGTTCTCTCCGACGAATTGATAATTGGTGGTGCTGCCGGTGGGATCGGTCACCGTCACGGAACGGGGGATGCATCGCCCCGTTCCCGTATTGCCGCAATTCGGTTCCTTCAGCCTGGGCACATCCACGTTGGACAGCCATTGTGGTCCGAACAGGGTGCCGACCGCGTGCTTGCTGCGATAGGTCCTCTTCAACCCCAGGCCGTACAGGCCCAAGGACTGGAAATCCACCTCGGGCTTGATCTTCTCACCGGTGGCAATGACCACCGGGTGCGCCGTCATGGCACCGCAGCGGTTGATATTCGTATTGGCATTCGATGGCGCGGCATCGGTGTTGGCCGGGCCTGGCGTGCCGCCACCACGCGAGGGACGGTCATAGAGGTCGAACATGTCGCCGGGCCAGCGGCAAAAGACACCGCTCATGGCGACGCAGTCTTCATAGGCCTGCCGCTCCCGCTCGGCGGTCACGGTGATCGTCGGCATGGTATGGCTGTATGAGAACGGACTCTGGAAGAAAAGGACGAGGAATACTACAAGGAGTTTTTTCTGGAATAGGCTGAACATGAGAGTGAATCGGAGGAATTTTTGGCTAAGCGTCTCAACGAATGAAACTCCAGCTAACATTGACATGTTAGCACTATATTTCATTGCTTATACGTAATGTCCTTACCTTTTCCAGGCCATTCTTGCATCTTCAACAGACACAGCCTTTTACAGGCAATGTCGCGGCACATTCCTGATATACTGTATATAAACACAGTATATCGGGGTAAGCCATGGAATTGACGGACAAGCTGGAAATCCTGGCCGATGCGGCCAAGTACGACGCGTCCTGCGCCAGCAGCGGGGCGCCCAAACGCGATTCCATCGGCAAGAATGGCTTTGGCGCCACCACGGGCATGGGCATTTGCCACAGCTACACGCCGGACGGGCGCTGCGTCTCGCTGCTGAAAGTACTGCTGACGAATTACTGCCTGTACGATTGCCAGTACTGCGTCAACCGCCGCAGCTCGAACGTGCCGCGCGCGCGGTTTACGGTGGCCGAAGTGGTGAAACTGACGGCCGACTTTTACCTGCGCAACTACATCGACGGCCTGTTCCTCAGTTCCGGCATCATCCAGTCGGCCGACTACACGATGGAGCAGCTGGTGCAGGTGGCGCGCGAGTTGCGCGAGGTGCACCAGTTCCGCGGCTACATCCACCTGAAAACCATCCCCGACGCCGATCCCGCCCTGATCGCGCAGGCGGGCCGCTACGCCGACAGGCTCAGCGTCAACATCGAATTGCCGACGCAGGACAGCGTGCAGAAACTGGCGCCGGAAAAGAGCGTGCACACGATCAAGCTGGCGATGGGTTCCATCCGCCGCAAGCTCGATGAAAAGGCCGAGGAGCCGAAGTCGCCCCGTTTCGCGCCCGCCGGGCAAAGCACGCAAATGATCGTCGGCGCCGATGCCAGCGACGACCAGCAAATCCTTTCCACGGCCGAGACCTTGTACGGCAGCTACAAACTCAAGCGCGTGTACTATTCCGCCTTCAGCCCGATTCCCGACAGTCCGAAAAGCGTGCCGCTGGCGCCGCCGCCGATGCTGCGCGAACACCGCCTGTACCAGGCCGACTTCTTGCTGCGCAGCTATGGTTTCCAGGCCAGCGAACTGCTGCCCGCCACGGGTGGCAACCTGGCGCTCGACATCGATCCCAAACTGGCCTGGGCGCTGGCGCACCGCGAACATTTTCCGCTGGACTTGAACCGCGCGGCGCAGCACATGATCGCGCGCGTGCCCGGTATCGGCCTGCGCAACGCGCAGCGCATCGTCGACTTGCGGCGCTTGCGGCAAGTGCGCTATGCCGACCTGTCGCGTTTGCGCTGCAGCATGAAGAAAATCGCCCCCTTCATCATCACGGCCGACTATTTTCCCGCGCGCGACGCCACGGCATCGGAACACCTGCGCCGCGCCATGGCGGAGGCGCCGCAGCAAATGAATCTGTGGCCGGAATTGCAGGCCGCATGAACGCTGTCGTGCGCCTGGCGCAGTCGTTCGACGAGTGGCGCGCCGCGGCACGTGAATTGATCGCGCGCAAGGTGCCGCCTGCGGACGTCGCCTGGCACGCGCAGACGGACGGCGGCGACCTGTTCTCCACCGCGCCCGAGGCAACGGACGCCAGCGCCCCCATGCTGCGCCTGCCCCGCCAGTTGGTGGAACTGCTGCAGGCCGCCGCCTGTTTCAATGTGCATGACCGCTGGGCATTTTTATACCAGGTGCTGTGGCGCTGGCAGCTGGGCCAGCACGACGTGATATCCCCGGCCGACGCGGACGGCGCGCGCCTGCACGCCATGGCCAAGGCCGTGCGCCGCGAAGAGCATGACATGCATGCGTATGTGCGTTTCCGCGAGCGGGCGGAAAGCGACGGCGCACCGCGCTTTGTCGCCTGGTTCGAACCCACGCACGAGGTGCTGCCGCAAGTGGCGCGCCACTTCGCGCGTCGCATGGGATCGACCAGCTGGATGATCGCCACGCCCGCCGCCAGCATGCTGTGGGATGGCACGACCCTGCATGCCGGCCCCGCCTTGCTGCGCGGCGCGGCCGACATCGACGATGCGGGTGAAGCCCTGTGGCTCACCTACTACCGCAGCATCTTCAATCCGGCCCGCGTGAATGCGGATTTGCTGCACAGCCATATTCCCGCGCGCTTCTGGAAAAACCTGCCAGAAGGCGCCATCGTGCCCGCCATGGTGAGCGGCGCCGCCAACGGCGAGCGCCGCACGGGCCAGACCGCCAGCGTGGGCCAGCGCGGCGGCGCCGCCATGATCCCGATCACCGCCGAACGGGCCCAGCCCGCGCGCGAGCTGCCCACCACCCTGGACCAGTGCCGCCGCTGCGAGCTGTGGAAAAGCGCCACGCAAGCCGTGCCCGGCACGGGGCCAGAACAGGCGCGCATCATGCTGGTGGGCGAGCAGCCGGGCGACCAGGAAGACCTGGCGGGCTTGCCGTTTGTCGGCCCGGCCGGCGCGCTGCTGGAGCAAGCCATGCAGGAAGCGGGCATGGCGCGCGACAGCATCTATCTGACCAATGCTGTCAAGCATTTCAAGTGGGAACCGCGCGGCAAGCGCCGCCTGCACAAGACCCCGGCACAGCGCGAAATCCTCGCCTGCCATGGCTGGCTGGACGAGGAAATCCGGCGCGTGCAACCGCAGGTGATCGTGGCCCTGGGCAGCACGGCGTTGAAATCGCTCCTGCAGGATGGCGCGGCAAGCATGACGCCGCTGCTCGGCACGCCCATCGAGCATGAGGGGCGCTGGCTGGTGACCGTATATCACCCGTCGTACGTGCTGAGGGCGCCCGATGCGGCGAGCCGGCGGCAGGCTTACAAGGTGATTGTCGATGGCTTGAGACGGGCACAGGAATTGCTGAAAGGCTAGCCAGAGGCGACGACATCGCTGGCGGGGGGCGCCTGCGTGACAATGTGTGTCTTTTCAGCCTGCGCAGCTTGCTATGCTCGCTCCTCACTTCACTTCTCGCAAAGCATATGACCCTGCGCTGGCTGTTGACCTTTCTGCTGCTTTCTTGCACCGTCCATGGCGCCAGCGCCGCCCCCGCATCGGGCGACAAGGCGCCCGATTATCTGGGCAAGACCCTCGATGGCAGGGAAGTGGCCGTCAGCCACTATCGGGGCAAGGTGATGGTGGTGTCGTTCTGGGCCACGTGGTGCCCGTATTGCATGAAGGAACTTCCCATTCTTGAGGGCATCCAGCAAACGGCAGGCACGGACAAGGTACAGGTCATCGCCATCAACACGGAAGAGCGCGATGTCTTCCGCAAGGTCAACCGCGCGTTCAGCAAGCTGGCGCTCGGCATGTCCTATGATCCGGGCAAGAAAAGCGCAACCTTGTATGGCGTCAACGGCATCCCGCACCTGCTCATCATCGGCCGTGACGGCCGCATCCTGAACATCTATCATGGCTACAGCGAATCATTGCTCGACGGCGTAGTGGAGAGCTTGAATGCGGCCCTCAACGCACCTGTTGACACGGCGAGTCACTGAAGATTCGGCAGGCTTGCTGGCGGTGTGGCCCCGCCACCGATATCAGCGGGTACCAGTATAAATTGTGGCACTGGGTATGTTCTTTCAAAACATCCCATCTTGAACAGATTGGGCAGGAGCGGCTCGCCCATGCTCCCGCGCCTCAATCCACGGCCTGCCGCGCCGCACCGGCAAAACACAGGCAAAACACAGGCAAAAAATACCGCGCCAGGCGCGGCAGGGGTAGCGGAGCCGCCGCTCAGGATGTCG
Source organism: uncultured Janthinobacterium sp. (assembly GCA_963530105.1). GTDB lineage: Bacteria > Pseudomonadota > Gammaproteobacteria > Burkholderiales > Burkholderiaceae_D > Janthinobacterium. Next base: position 24,496 of record CAUSDR010000002.1, on the reverse strand, counting down.
ACACGGGCACTTCCTGCCCCTCATCACGCCGCGCATAGCGTTGCGCGATCACGGCGCAGATCATCAATTGAATCTGGTGGAACAGCATCAGCGGCAGGATTACCATGCCGAGAGAATGGGTGGCAAACAGCACCTTCGCCATCGGCACGCCGCTGGCCAGGCTTTTTTTCGAGCCGCAAAAGACGATGGCGATCTCGTCTTCCTTGGAAAAGCCCAGGCGGCGGCTGATGAAGGTCATCAGGCCCAGGACCAGCGCCAGCAGCAAGATGCTGAACACGCCCAGGGCAACCAGCGTTTCCACCGAAATCGTATGCCACAGGCCTTCGCTGACGGCTTCGCTGAAGGCCGTGTAGACCACCAGCAAAATGGAACCCTGGTCGACGAATTTCAGCATGGCCTTGTGACGGTCCACCCAGCGGCCGATCCAGCGGCGCAGGAACTGGCCGGCCAAAAACGGCAGCAGCAATTGCATGACAATCGCCAGGACGGCATCGACCGATGACTTGCTTTCCGCGCCCTTGGCCAGCAGCAAGCTGACGAGAATCGGCGCGAGGAAGATGCCGATGAAATTCGAGGCCGAGGCGCTGCAGATGGCGGCTGGTACATTGCCGCGCGCCATGGCGGTCAAGGCGATCGACGATTGCACGGTCGAGGGCAGCGCGCACAGGAACAAGATACCCACGTACAGTTCGGGCGTGAGGAAGGTCAGCGCCAGCGGACGCAGGGCCAGGCCCAGCAGGGGGAACAGGACAAAGGTGCTGGCCAGCACCAGCAAATGCAGGCGCCAGTGCATGACGCCCGCCACCACGGCTTCGCGCGACAGCTTGGCCCCGTGCAGGAAGAACAGGGCGCCGATGGCGACAGTGGTGATATTGCCGAAGACCACAGCCGTCTGGCCCGTGCAGGGCAGGAAGCTGGCCAGCGCCACGGTGACGAGCAGGGCGATGGTGAAATTATCGGGTTTGAGATTGCGCAACAAGGTGGCGGGAGAGAAAGAAGACATGCGGTAGCCTGGTAGCGGCGCAGCCGTGCAACACTGTGCCGGGGGATGACAAAAAGCGCCGGGAACGGCGCCATTGCTGGCTATTCTACCTGCTTCCAGGCAGCTTGCCTGGAAGCAGCACTCCTCCTCTTGCCACGCGCCCTATACGATGCCGCTGCTGCTGGCGCCGGCCTTCGGCGGGCGCGCCACGGCGCGCTGTTCGCGGTACCCGCTGGCGCGGTAGCAAGCGACGGGATCGATGGCCGCACCCGAGCGCTGGCGCGCCATGGCCAGGATGGCGCCGACATCGGTGCGGAACGCCAGTTTCAGCGCCTGCGCCGAGGCGTGCACATCGTTGCCTTCCTGGTGGTGGCGCAGGGCGGCGCGGTCGACCAGCGCGGACTGGATGAAGGCGCGCTGCACTTCCACGGCGCTGCTCATCAGGCTTTCGATGGGGTCCGTCACATTGTGCGACTGGTCCAGCATGTAGGCGGGGTGGAAGGCGGCGCCGTCGCGCGCGGCCGCATCGGCCAGCTCGTTGAACACAAGGAACAGCTGAAACGGGTTGATGCTGCCCGAATCGAGGTCGTCATCGCCATACTTGCTGTCATTGAAATGGAAGCCGCCCAGCTTGCCGAACTGCGCCAGGCGCGCGACGATCATTTCGATGTTCGTATTCGGCGCATGGTGGCCCAGGTCGACCAGGCATTTGGCCTTCGGCCCCAGCGCGCTGGCGCAGGCAAAGCTGGTGCCCCAGTCGGCGATGGTGGTGGCGTAAAACGCCGGCTCGAAGAGTTTATGCTCGATAAAGATGTGCCAGTCGGCGGGCAGGGCGCCGTAGATATCGCGCATGCTGTCCAGGTAGCGCTCCAGCGCGCCGCGCAGATTGTGCTGGCCGGGAAAGTTCGCGCCATCGCCCACCCACACCGTCAGCGCCTTCGAACCGAGGGCGCGCCCCAGTTCGATGCATTCGATATTGTGCTCGATGGCTTGCGCGCGCACGGCCGCGCTGTGCGACGTCAGGCTGCCGTACTTGTACGACTGCGCCTGGCCGGCCTGGTCCTGGAAAGTGTTCGAGTTGACGGCGTCAAAGCCCAGGCCGTGGCCCTCGGCGATGTCGCGCAGGGCCGCCGTGTCGCTGACCTTGTCCCACGGAAAATGCAGCGAGACGGCGGGCGTGGCGCGCGTCAATTGGTGGATCACGGCGCAGTCTTCCAGCTTTTCAAACACATTGCGCGGTTCGCCCAGGCCGGGGAAGCGGGCAAAGCGCGTGCCGCCCGTGCCCGCGCCCCAGCTGGGCACGGCCACGGCGAAGGTCTGCGCCAGCGCCGTCAATTGCTCGATGTCCTGGCCGCGCCGTTCCAGCACGCCCCCCAGGGCCGCGTAGTCCGCGTCCAGGTTGGCTTGCAGCTTGGCATTGTGGTCGGCCACCAGGCCGCTGTCGATCATGCTATGCATCTTGTCTCCTTGTGCGCGGCGGCGCAATGGCCGGCCGCGTCATTTTCATTGATATAGGTCAATTATCGCGTGAAGGCGGCCGCGTTGCCCGCATCGACATTGAGGATATTGCCCGTGCTCTTGGCGGCTTTTTCGCTGGACAGGAAATACACGGCTTCGGCGATGTCTTCCGGCAGCACGCTGCGCTTGAGCATGCTGCGCTGGCGGTAGAATTCCTCGATGTCGTCCGTGCCGATCTTGTTCGAGGCGGCCCGCTCCTCCTTCCACTTGCCATCCCAGATGCGCGAGCCGCGGATGACGGCGTCGGGGTTGACGACATTGACGCGGATGCCGTGCGGCGCGCCTTCGAGCGCGATGCAGCGGGCCAGGTGGATTTCCGCCGCCTTGGCGGTGCAATAGGCCGAGGCGCCGCCGGACGCCACCAGGCCGTTCTTGCTGGCGACAAAGACCATGCTGCCGCCCAGCTGTTGCTGCTGCATGATGCGGAAGGCGGCGCGGCTGACGAGGAAGTAGCCCGTCACCAGGATCGACTGGTTGCGTTCCCACATGGCCAGGGTCGTCTCTTCCAGCGGTGCCGACGAAGCGATGCCCGCGTTCGACACCAGCAGGTCGATGCCGCCAAAGCGCAGCGCGGCCGCATTCAGGATCGCCTCGACGTCATCCTCGGCCGTGATGTTCGCGCACACCGTGGCGATGGCGTCGCGCCCCGCCACCGGCAGCAGATTCTGCTGCGCCGCTTCCAGCGCGGCGCCATCGATGTCGGTGAGCATCACGCACGCGCCTTCCTGCAGCAGCTGGCGCGCCACGGCCTGGCCGATGCCGCCGGCGCCGCCCGTCACCAGGGCGATGCGCCCGGCCAGGCTCTTCGGCTTGGGCATGCGCTGCAGCTTGGCTTCTTCCAGCAGCCAGTATTCGATGTCGAACGCTTCCTGTTCCGGCAAGCCCACATAGGTGTCGACGCCATTGGCGCCGCGCATGACGTTGATGGCATTGACGTAGAACTCGCCGGCGATGCGCGCCGTCGCCTTGTCCTTGGCGAACGACAGCATGCCCACGCCGGGAATCAAGTAAATGACGGGGTTGGCGTCGCGCACGGCGGGACTGTTGTCGCGCTTGCAGCGCGTGTAGTAGGCGAGGTACTCGGCGCGGTAGGCGGCCAGCGCGGCGTCAAGCCCCGCGACCAGCTGCTCGAAGTCGGGACTGGCCGGATCGAAGTCGATGACGAAGGGGCGGATCTTGGTGCGCAGGAAATGATCGGGGCAGGAAGTGCCAAGCGCGGCCAGCGGCAGCAGGTCGGCGCTGCAGACAAATTCGAGCACGTTGGCGCTGTCGTCGAAGTGGCCCAGCTTGTACTCGTCCTGGCTGATCTTGCCGCGCAGCAGCGGCATCAGGCGCTGCGCCAGGACCGCGCGCGCTGGCGCAGGCAAGGGCGCGACCCTGGCGCCGCCGAACGCCGGCTGCGTGGTGTTGGCGGCCAGCCAGTCTTCCGCGCGCTTGATGATGGCCAGCGTGGTTTCATAGCAGGACTTGGCCGTGTCGCCCCAGGTAAACAAGCCGTGCCCTTCGAGGATGATGCCTTTCAAAGTTGGCTGCGCTTGCGACAGCGCTTCCAGTTTCAAGCCCAGGTCGTAGCCGGGACGCTGCCACGGCAGCCAGCCCAGCTCGCCCTCGAAGATCTTGTGCGTCAATACCTTGCTGTTGGCGCAGGCGGCAATGGCGATCACGGCGTCCGGGTGCATGTGGTCGACATGCTTGCGGGCAATATAGGCGTGCAATGGCGTGTCGATGCTGGCCGCGCGCGGATTCAGATTGAAGGTGCAGTGCGGCAGGTAGGCAACCATTTCATCTTCCAGCGCCAGTCCACGGTAGCGGCTTTTCAAGGCGCGCAGCTTGTCCATGTACAGGGTGGAAAAGCCGTCGAGCTTGATGCTGCCCAGGTCGCCGCCGGAACCCTTCACCCACAGCACCTCCACTTGCTCGCCCGTCAGGTGGTCCGTCATGGCGATCTTGGCCGAGGTATTGCCGCCGCCAAAATTGGTGATGCGCATGTCCGAACCGAGCAGGTTGGAACGGTACAACAGGAGCTCCGGTTCGCTCAAGGTCGCGGCGTGCGCATCGTCCCATAACGAGGCCATGGGCGCAGGCGGTGTGGTGTCCATCGTGGCGGTCATACAGTGTCTCCATTCTTGGTTGTGCGTGCGGATTGCCATGGCCGCATCTGTGTGCGGGACGCCATGACGGCAACGCCCAGTAGAAGCCAGCGGCCTGATCATGTCAATCAACAAGCAATCAAAAACGTGAGGGAAACGCAAATAATCATCATGTTGATCGGAACTCCGATCAGGCATTTGCGCGATCGCCAAATAATCACCATGTTGATTGATTGAATGTTGACAGGCACTGCTCAACTGCTTAGGCTGGCTCACCGATAAAGAAGTCGTCCCCGGTTGCGGGAGAGGACTCGACAAGGAGACAAGGTGATCAATCACAAACGCCGCAAAGGGCTGTTGAAGTTACTCGCCGAGCATAACGTGGCGAGCGTCGACCAGCTGGTCGACTGGCTCAATTCGTCGCCGGCGACGGTGCGGCGCGATATCGCGTGGCTGGCCGAGCGCAGCCTGCTGGTGCGCACCCGTGGCGGCGCCGAGAGCTTGCCGCCGAAGAAACAACGCACGTTTGCCCTGTCGGGCGACACCTTCCATAACAATATCGACCGCTGCGCCGCACAAAAACGCGCAATCGCGCGGCATGCCTGCGGCCTGTGCAGCGATGGCGACACCATCATCATCAATGGCGGCACCACCACCTACCGCATGGTGGAATTTCTCGTCGACAAACGCCTGAAAATCCTCACCAATTCCTTTCTCATGGCCGAGCAGTTGCTGCGCAGCAGCGAGAACGAAATCATCCTGCCCGGCGGCAAGGTGTACCGCGAACAGAACGTCATTCTGAGTCCCTTCGACAACGACATCAGCCAACACCATTACGCCGGCAAGATGTTCATGGGCATCTACGGCTTGTCGATGCTGGGCCTGATGGAAGCCGATCCCCTGCTGATCCAGGCGGAAAAACGCCTGATCAGCCAGGCCGAGGAGCTGATCGTGCTGGCCGACAGTTCCAAGTTCGCCCGCAAGGCAGGCCTGATCCTGTGCGGCCTGAACCGCGTGTCCTGCGTCATCACGGACACGGGTGCGTCGGACGCGGCCGTGCAGATGCTGGAGCAGTCGGGCGTGAAGGTACTGGCGGTGGCGCCCGAGGCGCTGGCGGAAGCGGCCTCGCCGCTGTCGGCGGCGGAGCGGGCGTGGCAAGAGCAATAGGCAGTAAAAAAACAGAGGGCTGGCGACATGGTGTCCACCGCCCCCGGCAACAACAATAAAAAGGAGACGTGGCATGAAACTGAACAAGATGATGGTGACGGCATTGAGCATGTGCATGATCGGCTGCCTGGCCAGCAGCGCCCAGGCGGCGGAAAAAATCAAGATCGCCATGGTCGTCAAGAGCCTGGGCAATGGCTTCTTCGACGCCGCCCACGAAGGCGCGAACGAGGCGGCCAAGCAACTGGGCGACGTGGAAATCATTTACACGGGTCCCACCACGGCGACGGCGGAAGGGCAGATCGAAATCATCAGCTCGCTGATCAGCCAGAAGGTCAATGCCATCGTCATTTCCGCCAACGACGCCAATGCGCTGGTACCGATCACCAAGAAGGCCATGCAGCGCGGCATCAAGGTCATCTCATTCGACAGCGGCCTGGCCAAGGAAGGGCGGCTGATGCAGTTGAATCCCTCCAGCCCCGCCCTGATCGGCCAGAAACAGATTGAAATGGCGGCCGACGCCATCGGCGGCGCTGGCGAGATCGCCATCCTGTCGGCCACGGCGCAGGCGACGAATCAAAACATCTGGATCGGCGAGATGAAAAAGACGCTGGCCCAGCCTGCGTACGCCAGGATCAAGCTGGTGGCCACCGTGTATGGCGACGACCAGTCCGACAAGAGCTACCGCGAAGCGCTCGGCTTGTTGCGCAGCAACCCGAACCTGAAAGCCATCATCGCGCCGACCACCGTGGGCATCAATGCGGCGGGCAAGGCCGTGGCCGATGAAAAGCTGGTGGGCAAGGTGTACGTGACGGGCCTGGGCCTGCCGTCGGAAATGGCTGGCCACGTGAAAAGCGGCGCCGTGAAAAGCTTTGCCATCTGGAACCCGATCGACCTCGGCTATGCGGCCACGTATGCGGCCCATCAATATGTCACCGGCAAGGCCGGCAGCAAGCCCGGCGACACCATCGCCGTCGGCCGCATGGGCAAGCTGACGCTCGATGCCAGCGGCGAAGCGGCGCTGGCGCCACCGTTTACCTACAACAAGGATAACGTCGACAAGTTCTCGAAGATTTTCTAGGACTGTCGGCGGCTTTTGCCGGGTCGCGGCTTCTGGCCGCACCCGGCCCATGAAATCTCTTTTGTGTGAACGGATATGTCACAGACTCCCCCTCTTTCGTCGAACGATGCGCCGGTGCTGCGCCTGTCCGGCATCTGCAAGCACTTCGCCGGCGTTGTCGCGCTGCATGACGTTGGCCTCAGCGTGCGCGCCGGTGAAGTCATGGCGCTGATCGGCGAGAACGGCGCCGGCAAGTCGACCCTGGTCAAGACCCTGACGGGCATCTATCAAGCGGACGCCGGCAGCATGCAGCTGGGCGGCCAGAGCGTCTCTTTTTCCAGTCCGCAAGATGCGATGGATGCCGGCATTACCGCCGTGCACCAGGAAACCATGATGTTCGAAGAACTCACGGTGGCCGAGAACATCTATATCGGGCGCCAGCCGCAAACGGGGTTTCCCGCCCGCATAGACTGGCCACGCATGGCGGCCGAAGCGGAAAAAATCTTCGCGCGCCTGGAAGTGCAGCTGCCCGTACTGGCCAAGGTCAAGGAACTGAGCGTGGCGCAGCGCCACTTCGTGGAAATCGCCCGCGCCCTGTCGCAGGAAGCGCGCGTGGTGATCATGGACGAGCCGACAGCGTCCCTGTCGCAGCGCGAAATCCACGAGCTGTACCGCATCATCGCCCAGCTGCGCGCGGCGGGCACGGCGGTGATTTTCATTTCGCACAAATTCGATGAAATCTTTACCGTGGCCGACACCTACACGGTGCTGCGCGATGGCCATTTTGTTGCCGCCGGCGCACTGGCCGACATCACGGAACCGCAGCTGGTGTCGCTGATGGTCGGACGCACCATCCAGCAAGTGTTTCCCAAGGTGACAGTGGCGCTGGGCCCCACCGTGCTGGAAGTGGCGCAACTGTGCCATCCGACGGAATTTCACGATGTCAGCTTCTCCGTGCGGCAAGGCGAAATCGTCGGCTTCTACGGTCTGGTGGGCGCCGGCCGCTCGGAAGTCATGCAGGCGCTGTTCGGTCTCACGCCCGGCGTGCGCGGCAGCATCGCCATTGGCGGACGCGAAGTGGCCATCGGCTGCGCCAGCGACGCCATCGGCCACGGCATCGCCTACGTGCCGGAAGACCGCCAGCACCAGGGCGCGCACCTGTCGATGTCCATCGTACAGAACATCACCTTGCCGATTCTGGACAGCATCGGCTTTTTCCTGCGGCCACGGCGCGCGCAGGAAACCGCCATCGCGCGCCAGTTCAGCGAGCAGCTGGAATTGAAGGCCAGCCATTTCACGCAGATGGTGTCGGAACTGTCGGGCGGCAACCAGCAGAAAGTGGTGCTGGCCAAGTGGCTGGCGACCAAGCCGCGGGTCATCGTTCTCGACGAACCCACCAAGGGCATCGATATCGGCTCCAAGGCGGCCGTGCACCGCTTCATCAGCGAGCTCGTCACGCAAGGCTTGTCCGTGATTCTCGTCTCGTCCGAGCTGCCCGAAGTGCTGGGCATGGCGGACCGCATCGTCGTCATGCACCAGGGCCATATTCACCGCGTCTTTGCGCGCGATCAAGCGACACCGGAAAACGTCGTCGCCGCCGCGTCCGGCAGCGGCCATCCGCACGAGGAGCTGGCATGCGCTATCTGAAACAACGCGAAGTCCAGCTGGCGCTGCTGATCGTGCTGCTGGTACTGCTGGTGGGCTGGCGCTCGCCCGTCTTCCTCACCCTGGGCAGCCTGTCCAGCCTGCTCACCGACAGCACCTTGCTGATCATGCTGGCGCTGACGCAAATGTTTGTCATCATCACGCGCGGCATCGACCTGTCCGTGGCCTCGAACCTGGCGCTGTCGGGCATGCTGTCGGCCCTGCTGGCCGTGCAGCATCCGCAGTTGCCGCTGGCGCTGGTGATCCTGGCGGCGCTGGGCATCGGCCTGCTGCTGGGCCTGATCAATGGCTACCTGATCGGCTACCTGGACTTGCCGCCCATCGTCGTGACCCTGGGCACCATGAGCGTGTACCGGGGCCTGGTGTTCGTGCTGTCGGGCGGCGCCTGGGTCTCGTCGCACCAGATGCCCGCCGCCTTCATCGATTTCCCGCTGACGCGGCTGCTGGGCGTGACGCACCTGGTGTGGATCGCCGCCGCCGCCATCGTGCTGACCTGCTACCTGGCCCGCTACACGCGCTTCGGGCGCGACCTGTACGCGATCGGCAACCAGCCGCAGGCGGCCCGCTACGTCGGCATCGCCACGGCGCGGCGCCTGCTGTGGACGTATGGCCTGTCGGGCCTGATGGCCGGCCTGTGCGGCTACCTGTGGGTGGCGCGCTATGCGGTGGCGTATTCGGAAATCGCCTACGGCTTTGAATTTACCGTGATCGCCGCCTGCGTGATCGGCGGCATCAGCATCGCCGGCGGCGCCGGCACGGTGGGCGGCGCGGTGCTTGGCGCGCTGTTCCTGGCCGTCATCAACAATGCCTTGCCCATCGTCAAGGTTTCGCCATTCTGGCAAAGCGCGCTGACGGGCATCGTGATCCTCACGGCCGTGCTGCTCAATGCGCGCGGCAACAAGAACACGGGCCGCCAGATCCTGCCGCTGGCGCGGCTCACGCCCCACAGGAACGCCACATGAACGCCACTGTCCCCACCTTGCACGGCAGCACGCCGGAGACGGCGCCCGCGCGCTCGCGCTACACCATCCTCGACCGCAAGGCGCACCGTCTCGGCCAGTACTTTGCCCATTGGGAAGCCTTGCTGGCGCTGCTGCTGATCGCCGTCTTCGCCGCCAACAGCCTGTGGCTGCCGCATTTCCTCGACATCTACAACCTGGCCGACAGCACCTTCAATTTCAGCGAGAAGGCGCTGATCGCGCTGCCGATGGCCCTGCTGATCATTTGCCGCGAAATCGACATTTCCGTCTCCGGCATACTGGCCCTGTCGTCCGTGGCCATGGGCCTGGCGCACCACGCGGGCCTGCCGCCGGCAAGCCTGCTGTTCGTGGCGCTGGCCACGGGCGCCGCCTGCGGCTGCCTGAACGGCGTGCTGGTGACGCGCTTCGCCCTGCCATCGATCGTCGTGACGATCGGCACCGTGGCCCTGTTCCGCGGCCTGGCCAGCGTGATCCTGGGCGACCAGGCGTACACGGGCTATCCGCAGCTGCTGATCGACTGGGGCCAGGGCTATTTCTTCGATATCGTGCCGCGCCCCTTCGTCATCCTGCTGGCCTTTACCGCCCTGTTCGCCGTGCTGCTGCATGCCACCAGCTGGGGCCGGCGCATCTTCGCCATCGGCTGCAATCCGGGCGCGGCGCGCTTTTCCGGCGTGGCGGTGGACCGCTACCGCTTCGCCCTGTTCGTGGCGACGGGCGCCATGGCGGGCCTGGCCGCCTGGCTGCTGACGGGCCGCATCGGCAGCACGCGCCCGAACATCGCCATGGGCTGGGAACTCGAAGTGATCACCATGGTCATCCTGGGCGGCGTGAGCATCGCCGGCGGCAAGGGCAGCATTGGTGGCGTGCTGCTGGCCGTGCTGCTGCTGGGCATGGTCACGTATGGCCTGGCGCTGCTGAATATTCCCGGCGTCATCATGACCATCGTCGTCGGCATCTTGCTGCTGATCACGATTGCACTGCCGCGCCTGTTGAACCGCAAGCACACCCGGAAATAGACCATGCAGACCATGCAGCAAATCGCTTTCACCATGCGGCTCAAGCCCGGCCATGCCGCCGAATATCAACGGCGCCACGACGCCATCTGGCCGGAGCTGGCCAGCCTGCTGCGGGCATCCGGCGTGCGCGACTACAGCATCTTTCTCGACGCGGCGACGGGCACGCTGTTCGCCGTGCTGCGCCGCACGGATGGCCACGCGATGGACGCGCTGCCGCGGCATCCGGTGATGCGCCGCTGGTGGGCGCACATGGCCGACCTGATGGAGACGCAGGCCGATGCCTCGCCCGTCGCCGTGCCCCTGCTTCCCGTGTTTCACCTCGCGTAAGGACTGCCGTGACCAGCGACGCCACCGTTGTACTCGATATCGGCAAGACCAATGCCAAGCTGACCTTGCTGGACGCCGCTGGCGCCATCCTGGCCGAACAGCGCTGCCCGAACCACATCGTGCATGCCGGGCCGTATCCGCACCACGACACCGAACGCCTGTGGGACTGGCTGCAGAGCACCTTGGCCGCGTTGGCGCGCCTGGCGCATGTCACGGCCATCGTGCCCGTCACGCATGGCGCCACGGCGGCGCTGGTCGATGAGGCCGGCCTGGTGCTGCCCATCCTCGACTATGAATCGACCTTGCCGCAAGCGCTGGCGGCCGACTATGCAAGCTTGCGGCCCCCGTTCGCCGCCAGCCTGTCGCCGCGACTGCCCTGCGGCCTGAACCTGGGCTTGCAGCTGTACTGGCTGGCGAAAACGTATCCGCAGGAATTTTCCCGCGCGCGCCATATCCTCACCTACCCGCAATACTGGGCCTGGCGGCTGTCGGGCGTGGCCGCCAGCGAAGTGACGTCGCTGGGCTGCCATACGGATTTGTGGCAGCCGCAGCAAGGGGCGGCGCAACAGGGCAGCTATTCGGCGCTGGTGCAGCGGATGGCCTGGACGCCGCTGTTTCCGCCGCTGCAATCGGCATGGACGCCACTGGGGCCGGTCCTGCCGCAGTGGCGCGAGAGCAATGGCTTGCCGCCGGAGTGCCAGGTACTGTGCGGCATCCACGACAGCAATGCCTCGCTGCTGCGCTATCTTGACGCACAAGAGCAGGCCCAGCCCCGCACGGTCTTGTCGACCGGCACCTGGGCCATTGCCGCCGCCTTGGGCGCGCCCCTCGACCGGCTCGATGAAACGGCCGACATGCTGGCCAATGTGAATGCGCTGGGCCAGCCCGTGGCCTGCATGCGCTTCATGGGCGGGCGCGAGTTTGCCGTGCTGGCGGGCGCTTCGCCGCAGGTCTGCGGCGTGGACGATATCGCCCGCCTGGTCCGCCAGGGTAGCCTGGCGCTGCCCTGCTTTGCGGAATCGGGCGGCCCCTTCGTCGGACAGGCGGGGCGCCTCGCCGGACCGGCGCCGCGCACGCCGGCCGAGCGCTATGCGCTGGCCACCCTGTATTGCGCGCTGATGAGCGATTATTGCCTCGACACCTTGGGCGCCCAGGGACCCGTGACGGTGGAAGGCAGCTTCACGGACAATCCGCATTTCGCCGCCCTGCTGGCGGCCTTGCGCCCGGGACAGGCGGTCGCCGTCTCGCCGGACGCCAGCGGCACCACCTGTGGCGGCTGGATGCTGCACCGCTGGGGCGCGGCACCGGCGATGCCGGCGGCGGCGGTGCCGACGCTGGCCCTCGATGGCCTGGCCGCGTACCGGGCGCAATGGCGGGCGCTGGCCATGCCGTCGCCGCTGCAACGGCAGGCGTAAACGAAAAATGCCCTGTCCGCAGACAGGGCAACCCGGAGTAAAGTACAGCGCGAGGGCGATTAGCCGGCGGCTTTGACTTTCAGTTCGTTCTTGATTTCTTTCACGCCGCTCACGGAAGCGACGATCTGCACGACGCGGTCACCCGCTTCGGCGCTCGGCACGTCGCCCGACAGGACCACGACGCCTTGCTGGGTTGCCACCTTGACTGGCAGGGCAGCGGCTTGCGCATCGGCGCTCAGGGCGGCCTTGGCCGAGGAAGTGATGGTTTCATCAGGGACGGCTGCGGCAGCGTTGGCGGCCACGACGGTGTCAGCAGGAGCTTGTGCTTTGGGTGCGGAGTCAGCTGCATGCGAAGCGGTGATCGAGGCGCCCGACAGAACGATAGCGGCAACCAGGGTATTGAACAGTTTCGATGTTTGCATGGTAGTTCCTCTCAATGAAGTTAAAAGCTTCTTACTTGGTTAAAGCAACACTTTGGAGCGTCACATCTACCCATACAGCAAGCACCGTGCCAGCTTTTAATTTTCATTTAAAATCAACGACTTATATTCAAACCGGATTTTTTCAGCGGCTTTTGCGCCGATCCGCCCCGGAAAACGGGGCTTTTTGTCGCCTGGCAGCGACAAGATATGGCAACAATATCAATGGTTCAAAATAAGTCGTTGATTAATAACACTTTATTTTTGTCGCTAATCAGCGACAGGGTCGCCGTCAAGGCGGAACAGGGCCGGCGTCAGCTCGTATTTCTGTAATAAGCGGTAGAACTCCGTGCGGTTGCGGTCGGCCAGGCGGGCGGCGTCGGCCACGTTGCCATCCGTCAGGCGCAGCAACTGGATCAGGTAGTCGCGCTCGAAGCGCTGCTTGGCTTCGTTGTAGCTGAGCGCTTCCAGCGACGGCACGCGCAGCGCCCGCTGCACCAGCGACAAGGGCACCAGCGGCGCCGTGGCCAGCGCGCACACCTGCTCGACCACGTTGACCAGCTGGCGCACGTTGCCCGGCCATGGCGCGGCCACCAGTGCCGTGAGGGCGTCGGGGGCGAAGCCGTTCAGGGGCTTCTGGTACTTGGCGGCCAGTTTCTGCAAGAAATGGTTGGCCAGCAGGGCGATGTCTTCGCGGCGCTCGGCCAGCGGCGGCAGGGTCAAGGTCACCACGTTGAGGCGGTAATACAGGTCTTCGCGGAATTGCCCCTCCGTCATCGCCACGTCCAGGTCGCGGTGCGTGGCCGACAGCAATCGCACGTCCACCGGGCGCGTCTGGTCGGCGCCGACCGGGCGCACGGCCCGCTCCTGCAGCACGCGCAGCAGTTTTACCTGCAGCGGCAGCGGCATGTCGCCGATCTCATCTAAAAACAGGGTGCCGCCATCGGCCGCCTGGAACAAGCCTTCGCGGTTGCCGACGGCCCCCGTAAACGAGCCTTTCACGTGGCCGAACAGTTCCGACTCCAGCAGCTGCTCGGGGATGGCGCCGCAGTTGACGGCGATAAACGGCGCCTTGGCGCGGCGGCTGGCGTTGTGCAGCGCGCGCGCCAGCAATTCCTTGCCCGTGCCGCTGGGGCCGCGGATCAGGATGCTGGCGTCCGACCCGGCCACCAGCTTGGCTTCGGCCAGCAGCTCGGCCATCTGCGAACTGCGGCTGATCAGCTCGGCACGCCAGCTCTCGTCGCCCGCCGCCGGCGCCGGCATCACGGTGGACAGATTGACGGCGTACGCCACCTTTTCCATGAGCGACTTGCCATCGAACGGCTTCGTCAGATAGGCAAAGGCGCCGCGCGCCGTGGCCTCGACGGCGTCGGGAATGGTGCCGTGCGCCGTCAGCAGGATGACGGGCAGGGCCGCATGCTGGCGGCGGATTTCATCGAACAGGGCCAGGCCGTCGCGGCCCGGCAATTGCACGTCGGTAATGACCAGGGCTGGCAACTCCACGGCCAGGCGCGCCAGCGCCGCTTCCGCGCTGCCCACGGCCGTGACGCGGTAATTGCCCGCTTGCAAGCGGATGGTCAGCAGGCGCAGCAGGTCGGGATCGTCGTCGACCAATAAGATGTGGGCCTGTTCGCTCATTTTGGCGCTCCCGCGGCGGGGCGCACGGACAGGCTGCGCTCGATGTTTTTCAGCGCTTCCAGCTTTTCATTGAGCAAGTCGTTGCGCCGCTGGGCGTCGCGCAGCTGCGTATTGAGCTTGTCGATGCTGTCTTCCTGGCGGCGCAGCTCCGTGTACTGGCTGCTGAGCAATTGCGCCAGCGGCGCCAGCAACTGCGCATCCTTGCCCGTCGCCGTCAGCAGCGGTTCCAGCAGCGCCTGCGCGCGGGCCAGGTCGCCCGTGCCGCGCACGGCCGCCTGCAGCATGGCGCGGCGGATGGTGTTCTGCGGCGCCTGGTCCGCCTTGGCCAGGTCCAGCTGCGCCTTCACCAGCTCCGACGGCGTCATCAGGCGCAAGGCGTTCTGGTACGCCAGCAGCTCGGTCAGCTGGGGATCGGCCACCACCACCACGCGCGGCGGCGTTTGCACCAGCACGGCTGTCTGGGTGGGGGGCTTGCTGGCGCATGCGCCCAGCAGCAGCGCACTGGCGGCCATGGCGGCCACGGAAATTCTCGTCATCATAAGGGCAGTTCTATCCGAAAATGTGCGCCGGCCTGGCGCGGTAAAAGAGTGACGCTGCCATCGTGGGCGGCAATGTATTCGCGCACGATGGACAGGCCGATGCCATTGCCGTTGCGCGCGCCGGCGGCCTGGCGCACGCCCTGGTAAAACGGCTCGAAGATGCGTTCGGCGTCCTCGGGCGCCACGCCGTAGCCTTCGTCGGTGCAGTCGATGCGCGCGCGGCGCCCCTCGCACGACAGGCTGAAGCGCACGGTGCCGCCTTCCGGGCTGAAGCGCACGGCGTTCGACAGGATGTTCGCCAGGGCCGTGGCCAGCTTGTCGCGGTCGGCCTGCACGATCAGCGACTCGCCCGCCACCTCGACCGCCAGGCGGCGCGCCTGCCACTGCAGGCGCTGGCCCGCCACCACATCCTGCAGCAGAACCAGCAAGTCCACCTTGCTGTGCGCCAGGTGCTGGGCGTCAAAAGCGGCGGTATTGTAGCGCAGCAAGTCTTCGATCTGGGTTTGCAGCGACGCCGTGTTTTGCTGCAGAATGCCGGCGATTTCGCGCTGGCCATCGCTGAGCTTGCCTGCTACCTCGTCTTCCAGCAAGGCCACGCCTTCGCGCAGGGCCGCCAGCGGGGTTTTCAGTTCATGCGAGATGTGGCGCAAGAAACGCTCCTTGTCCGCGTCCAGGTCGGCCAGGCGCTGGCGCAGCCAGTCCAGCTGCTGGCCCAGGCGGCGCGTGTCGGCCGGGCCACCGACGACGATGGGCTGGTCGTAGCGCTTGTCGCCCAGGCGTTCGATGGCCGTCTCGATGCGGCGCAGCGGGCGCGACAATAAAAAGCCGAAGCAGGTGGCCAGCACGGCCGCCAGCAGCACGGCGCCGGCCACCAGCGCGCCCAGCATGCCGCGCTGGCGTTCCAGCTCGACCAGCAAATCATCGTTGCGGCTGCCGATTTCCGTCTTGCTCTCGCGCGCCAGGGTGTCATTGATCTGCGTCATGCGGGCAAACGCGCGGTAGACGACGGCATGGCCGTCGCGCTTGCGGCGCTTGCCGGCCTGCAAGACTTCCCACGCGGCCTGGGCCTGCGCCGTCCACTCGTCAGCCAGCTGCGTGGCGAACTCGGGCGTGGCGCGGTTCAGCACTTGCAGTGCCGCCTGCGCCTCGGCGCGGGCCGCCGCATAGCGTTCGCGGAAGACGGGGTCGTCCAGCACGAGAAACTGGCGCGCGCTGCGCTCCATGGCCAGGGTGCGTTCGGACAGGCGCTGCGACTGTTCCGTCAGGGTGATCGCCTGCGCCGCCGTCTCGCGTCCCAGCCGCGCCAGGTGTTCCAGGGTCAGCAGGGCTTGCACGGAAGTGGCCGTCAAGATGCCTGCCGTCAGGATGAAGGCGGCGAATAACAGTTGGCGAAAGGAAAGTCTGGACAAGGTACGGCCTTCGGTGCAGTCAGCAAGGGGGAAAAGGCGCATGGTACGCTAAGCCCGCGGACGGGGTCGCCGCCTGCCTAAAAGTGACCAATATTACAATATTACTGCCCGCTGTTGCTTTTCCGGCCGTCAGGCAGCCGCCAGCAAGCCCCCGGCGGCGGAGCGACAACACTCCTAGTACAATAGGGAAAAATCTTACACAGGCATCAAAGTGGCCCCCGCTCTGGCATTTCGCCGCTTTGCCCCCAGATGTAATGCACGTCCACCCGCTTTTCGACACTCCGAATCACCTACCGCAGAGATCCCATACCGCATGAGCACATTTGAAAAAGTCAGCAGCAACTTCATTCCAGTCTTGCAGGCGACCATCGAGCAATACGTCGACCCGGCAACGGGCATGCGCCATATCCACATGCATACCGAGCAGGCTGAAATGGTGTTCCTGGTGGCCTTTCCCACTGTGCCTGAAGTGAGCGACGGCCGCGCGCACATCCTCGAACACCTGGCCCTGTGCGGCTCGGCCCGCTACCCGGTGCGCGACCCCTTCTTCTCGATGCTGCGCCGTTCGACGGCCACCTTCATGAATGCGATGACCTATCCGGACCGCACCGTGTACCCGTTCGCCAGCACCGACCGCAAGGATTTCTTCAACTTGCTCGACGTCTACCTGGATGCGGCCTTTTTCCCGAATCTTGATTACTTGAACTTCCGCCAGGAAGGCTGGCGCCACGCCTTCGAGGGCGACAAGCTGGTGTACCAGGGCATCGTCTTCAATGAAATGAAGGGCGCCTTCAACAGCCCCATGCGCGCACTCGACAGCGGCATCGCCAGCACCTTGCTCAAGGGCACGACGTATGAAGTGGAGTCGGGCGGCGATCCCCTGGTGATCCCGGAATTGACGCATGCCATGCTGAAGGAATTCCACGCCAGCCACTACCACCCGTCGCAAGCCGTCATCATGACCGCCGGCAATATCGAAGCGTCGGCCGTGCAAGAGCAGGTGGCCGAGCGCGTCTTGTCCAAACTCAGCGGTTTCTCCGAACGCCGCCTGCCGCAGCTGGCGCCGACCTGGAGCGCGCCGCAGGAAAATGAAGTCAACATTCCTTCGCAGGAAGCGCGCGACGATGAATTCGGCCTGCAATTCGCCTGGCTGATGGGCGAGTCGAGCGACCCCATCGCCTACTACCACGCGCATTTGCTGTCGCACGGCTTGCTGGGCGAATCGTCGGCGCCCGTCATGCGCGCCATGGAATCGGCCGGCTATGGCCGCCCGTCGGACATGAATGGCCGCGACGCGGGCATCCGCCAGATGGTGTTCCACATCGGCATGGAAGGCTTGACGCAGGAACAGATCGCCGATGCGCACCAGCGCATCTGGACGGCGCTGGAAGAGACGGCGCAAGAGGGCATCCCCTCCGCCGTGCTGCACGCCGCCTTGCGCGACATCAAATACAGCCAGCGCGAAATCAGCAGCGGCCGCATGCCGTATGGCCTGGGCCGCTTGCTGCACGCCTTGCCGCTGGCCATGTATGGCGGCGACGTCATGGATGCCTTCGACAATGCGGACATCCTGGAAACCCTGGAACAGCAAATCGAGGACCCGGAATTCTTCAAGCGCCTGGTGCGCGAGCTGATCGCCAATCCAACCCGTTTGACGACGCGCGTGGTGCCCGATGCCGCCTATTTCACGAACCGCGCCGCGCAGGAAGATGCCAAGCTGGCGGCCCTGCAGGCCAGCCTGACGGACGCCGAGCGCGAACACATCATCGCCGAGTCCGCCGCTCTGGAAGCGCACCAGCAGCTGCCATCGAATTCGGAAGTCTTGCCGCGCATCCGCCCCGGCGACGTCAGCGCGCTGCCGCGTCCGGCACTGCCGATTCCGCCCGCCGTCGATGGCGCCGTGGCATTCAGTATCGCCTCGAACGGCATCAGCTACGCCAACGTGCTGTACGACGTGTCGAGCCTGCCGGAAGCGTCGTGGCCATGGCTGCGCCTGTACACGGACCTGGCGCCTGAGCTGGGCGTGGGCGACATGTCGTTCGACGACGCCAGCGCCTGGCGCCAGAGCATGGTGCCATCGTTCCACATCGGTCTGGAAGCCATTCCCCGCCCGCAACAGGCGATGCGCGTGGAATTGTCGTTCTCGGCCAGCGGCTTGCGCGAGGAACATGCGGCGATTGCCGCCGTGCTGTCGGCCTGGATCGCCAAGCCCCGCTTCGATGAAGAAGAGCGTTTGGCTTTCCTGATCGAAAGCCTGGTGCAGGACAAATTGAGCAGCCTGGCCGAATCGGGCAACCGCTACGCCATGCTGGCGTCGACGGCGCCGCTGTCGCCCACGCGCCGCTTCGATGACATCGTCGGCGGCCCGGCCGCATTGCCGTTCTACCGCCGCTTGCAGCAGCTGAGCAAGACTTCCGAGGGCTTGCAGGAAATCGCGCGCGAGCTCGACACCCTGCACGCGCACATCATCGCCCAGCCGCCCACCGTGCTGTGCGCGGGCCTGGAGCAGGATGGCATTATTTTGGCCCGTTTGCTGGCATTGCCGGCCGCCAGCGCGGATGCCGCCGCGCCGGCGCAGGCGCCAGCGCCAGCAGCATTGCCGCTGGCCAATACGGCCCTGCATGCGACAAGCCAGATCAACCATTGCTTCGTCTCCTGGGCCGTGCCCGGCGTGCATCATGCGGACGCCTCGGCCCTGGCCGTGGCCGCCGAACTGATGACCAACCAGGTGCTGCATACGGCCCTGCGTGAAAAGGGCGGCGCCTATGGCGGCAGCGCCAGCTATGCGGCCGGCGCCGGCACGTTTACGCTCAGCTCCTACCGCGATCCGCGCCTGGCCGGCACCTTTGCCGACTTCGGCACGACGCTGGAGCAGATCCTCGACGGCGATTTTTCGCAGGAGCAGGTGGAAGAAGCCATCATCTGCGTCATCAAGGGCCTCGACAAGCCGCACTCGCCGTACGCGGAAGCGCTGACGGCGTGGAACATGCAGCAGCGGGGTACGACGGAAGCCGTGCGCCAGCAATTCCGCACGGGCGTGCTGACGTGCACCTTGAGCCAGATCAAGGATGTCACGCGCACCTGGCTGAAAAACGGCCAGCCGAGCCGCGCCGCCTTCGCGGGCAACACGACGCAAGACCTGGCGGGCCTGGACGTGGTCGATCTGCTGGCGCTGGCCAGCTAAGGCGTGGACTTGACAAGTGTTTTGACTTGGCTGTTGCAACGCCTGACAAAACCGTAGCGAGCGGCAGTGATTTGTGGCCGAGAAGCGCAACCGTACTCTAGTACGGTGAGCATCGCCGGCCGCAAAGCGCGACGCGCAGTAGGTTTGGTCAGGCGTTTCCAGGTACGGCGTTCGGCTCCATGTACATCAACTCCCACTGATGCCCATCCGGATCCTGGAAACTGTGGCCGTACATGAAGCCGAAATCCATGGGTTCCTTGTACAGGCTGCCACCCGCCTTGACGGCCTTCGCCACCAAGTCATCCACTTCGCCACGGCTCTCGGCCGACAGGCACACCAGCACTTCCGTCGCCACCGTGGTATCGCACAAGTGCTTGGGCGTGAATTGCTTGAATTTGTCGTGCGTCAACAGCATGACGAAGATGTCGTCGGCGACGATCATGCAGGTCGCCGTTTCATCCGTGAAGTGGGCATTGAAACTGAAGCCCAGGGCCGTGAAAAACGCCACGGAACGTTCCAGCGACTGGACGGGCAGATTGACAAAGATTTTGCGGGCCATCATGTCTCCTTGTGGGTCGTATGAGTGATTGCTGCCCGCCGATTCTACACCGGCGGTTCAGCCGCCAGCGCGCCCCACGCGCTTCGGCGCATGGCCGAAATAGCGCGTAAAAGCGGCGCTGAAATTGGACGGGTGGCGGTAGCCCGTTTGCCAGCCCGCCTGCGCCACCTGGCAACCATTTTCTAAGAGTAATTTTGCCCGCTGCATGCGCAGCGCCAGCAGGGTGCGCTGCGGGCTGTCGCCGTAGCGGTAGCGCCACCCCTGCTTGAACTTGAAAAGGCTCAAGCCCACTTGCGCGCACAGGTAATCGAGCGTCAGCGCCTGCGCCATCTGCTCCTGCATCAGCGCATGCGCGCGCTCGAGTTTCAGGATGTCCGCCTCGGACCAGCGCACCATGGGCGCGGGCGCCGGTTGCAAGCCACGCAACTGTTCCGCCAGCAGACTGAGCACGCCGATATGCACGGCCAGCGGGTCCGTCGCGCGCAGCAGCGCCCGCGCCTGCAGGGTGCTGGCGCGCGTGGTGGCCGCATGCGCCAGCTGGCGCGCGCCACCGCCGGGCAGCAGGGAAGACAAGCCCGGCTGCCAGTAGCGCGCCAGCGCCTGTTCATCGACCAGCACGCGCAATTGGGCCGCCCGTTGATTTGCCTCAAAACGGCGCTCGCCGCTCGTGTGGCGAAACACCGTCACCGTCGTGTGGCCGCCCTGGAAGCGCAATTGTTCGCCATCGCGCGTGGTGTAGCCGGACGCGCCTTCCAAGCCGATGGTGATCACCATGCCGCCCGCATCGTCATGGCGCGACGGCTCGACCAGCACATGGCGCGGGCGGTAGTCGGAATGCACGAGCAGCAAGCCGTGGTCGACCTGGCGCTGGTCGGCGCGGCAATCGTCCAATCCATGCGCCAGCTGGCGCCGCGTCCAGCCCGCCGCTTCCCTGTCCTGTTCCATCATTGCTCCTCCTGGTCCTGGCGCGCCGCCGCGCATACGAATTGCGCCGCCTTGCATACAAATGCAAATGATAATTATTCTCATTGTTGCATAAAATAGCGCTCATGCACACCTCGTGCCCACACCGACGAAAGGAAGCACCATGCCGTTCACCACATCACACGCCTTGCAACCGTATTGGGACCTGGCCGTCGCGCCCGTCCAGGCCGATGCCCTGGCCGCCGCCCTGGAACTGGGCATTTTCGAGGTGCTGGCCACGCCGCACACGCCGGCGCAGCTGGCGGCCACGCTGTCGCTGCATGCGCCGCACACGGCGCTGCTGCTGGAACTGCTGTGGAGCATGCACGTGCTGGAACGCGACGCGGCCGATGCCGGTGCGCAGGCAGATGCGCAGGCGCAGCGCTACCGCTGCACGGCCGCCGCCTTGCAATATTTCTGCCGCGCTTCGGCTGCCTTTTGCGGCGACGCCTGGCTGTACCGGCTGCACGCGCTGCGCCACTTCGCCACGCAGCTGACGAACCTGGTGCGCGAGGGCGGCAAGGCGGCGCCGTACAGCGCGGCGAATGGGGTCAACTGGGCCGCCGCCGCGCAGCAGCAGATCGGCCAGGAACAGCGCGCCGTCACCATGCGCGCGGCCCTGTCCGTGATGCAGCGCGTCGCGCCATTCGCGGCAGGCGACACGCCCCTGCGCCTGCTGGACCTGGGCGGCGGCCCCGGCTGGGTCGCCATTGCACTGGCGCAAGCCCATGCGGGCTTGCGCGGCTGGGTGTTTGACTGGCCGGAAACGGTGGCCGTGGCGGCGGCGAACCTCGCCCACGCGCAATTATCGGAGCGCCTGGAAACCCTGGGCGGCGATCTGGACAGCGACGACATCGGCGGCGACTATGACCTGATCTGGTGCTCGTCCGTGCTGCACTTCGTGCCCGACATGGCGGCCGCCTTGCGCAAGATCCATGCGGCATTGAAACCGGGCGGCGTGTTCGTTTGCGTGCAGGCGGAAATCGCCCCCGCGCCCGACGACGCCGCCCGCGTGCTGCCGTATTACCTGCCGATGCGCATGCTGGGCCGCACGGTGAC
Organism: uncultured Janthinobacterium sp.; assembly: GCA_963530105.1. Classification (GTDB taxonomy): domain Bacteria; phylum Pseudomonadota; class Gammaproteobacteria; order Burkholderiales; family Burkholderiaceae_D; genus Janthinobacterium. The sequence goes on along the minus strand of CAUSDR010000002.1, from coordinate 2,509 downwards.
GCGCCAGGGCGAATTGGCGCAGCTGCTGCGCACGGCCGGCTGGCAGCAGGTGGAGCAGTACGGCGCCAGCGATTTCCCCATGGCGCCCGTGCAAGTGCTGATGGCGCGCAAGGCTGCACGGTGAGGCGCCCCCGCCACATACTTAATAATTATCAATATTGCAGCAAATGGGCCGACAAATAAGCTAAGCTATGCCTGCCGCGCGGCCGCTTGCGGACATGGCGACTTTGCGACCGTCTCGCCAGCAGCGCCACACTGCGCGCGATACACCACAGGGCGCTTGTATCCTCTATCGATGTCATCCGCAGCAGCATGCTGCTTCCATAAGGACCCCATCATGAATCAAGCAATTGCAGGGAAAGTCGTCGTCATCACCGGTGCCAGCAGTGGCCTGGGCGAAGCCACCGCGCGCCATCTGGCGGCGCTGGGCGCCTCCGTCGTGCTTGGTGCACGGCGCATGGAGCTGCTCACCACCATCGCCGAGGAAATCACGGCGGCGGGAGGCCAAGCCGCCGTCTCCCAGACCGATGTGACCCAGGCCGGCGATCTGAAACGCCTGATCGACACGGCGCTGGCCGTGTTCGGCAAAGTCGATGTGCTGGTCAACAACGCGGGCCTGATGGCCATCGCCCCCATCGATGCGCTGAAGGTCGACGAGTGGGAACGCATGATCGATATCAACATCAAGGGCGTGCTGTACGGAATCGCCGCGGCCTTGCCGCATTTCCGCGCGCAGGGCAGCGGCCACTTCATCAATATTTCCTCGGTGGCCGGCGCAAAAGTGTTCAGCCCGGGCGGCACCGTCTACAGCGGCACCAAGTTCGCCGTGCGCGCCATTTCGGAAGGCTTGCGCCATGAAGTGGGCGGCGCCATCCGCACCACCACCATCCTGCCTGGTGCCGTGGCAACGGAATTGCCCGGCGGTAGTAGCCACGCAGAAAGTGCGGCCGGCTTGAAGGAGTTCTACAAGCAAGCCATTCCCGCCGATGCCGTAGCGCGCGCCGTGGCGTATGCGATCGAGCAGCCCGATGGCGTCGACATCAACGAAATCGTGCTGCGCCCCACGGTGCAAGAGTTTTAGGCTGGCGCGGCCTGCAGTGACTCGATAATCAGGGCCACCAGCCGTTCCACTGGCGGCCTGGGCTGTGATGCGGCGCGCAGCAATTCCAGCGACAGCGCGGGCAGGGCGGGCAAGCCCGCCTCCGTCTCGTCGAGGGCGCGCACGGTGGATGGCAAGCCCAGGCTGGTGCGCACCGTCACGCCCAGGCCGGCGGCCGCGGCCGCCCACAGGCCCGCCAGGCTGGGGCTGGTAAATGCCGTGCGCCAGGCGATGCCGGCGCGGTCCAGCGCCTGCGTGGCGCTGCGCTGGAACAGGCAATCGCGGTCAAACGTAATCAAGGGCAATGGTTCGCCCGACTCCGGCTGCCACGCCAGGCTGGACGAGGCGATCCAGCGCATGGCCGGCTCGGCGATCCGCTCACGTTGCCGCGCGGGATACTCGGCCACGTCGGCGCTGCAGGCGCCGCCCCACAGCAGGGCCAGGTCCAGCTGCCCCATGGCGAGGCGTTCCATCAATTCCGTGTTGCGCGCCACGTGCGCCTCGATGCGCACTTTCGGATGCGCGCGCGCAAAGCGGCCCAGCACGTCGGGCAGCAGCGCTTCGCCAAAATCTTCCTGCAAGCCCAGCCTGATCCAGCCTTCCAGTTCCACGCCGCGCAAGGCGACGGCCGCCTCGTCGTTGAGTTCCAGCAGGCGGCGCGCATAGCCAAGCAGCACTTCACCGGCGGGCGTCAGCGCCAGGCCCCGGCCATCCTTGCGGAACAGGGGCACGCCCGCCTGCTCCTCGAGTTTTTTCAGCTGCGCGCTGACGGCCGAGGTGGAGCGGCCCACCTTGCCGGCCGCGCGCGCAAAGCTGCCCAGCTCGATACCGGCCACATAGCTGCGCAGGAAGGCAATGTCGAAATTCAGCAAGCTCATGGAGAAAATTCAATCGTCCGGTTTTATGGGATGGTGCAGCGAAAATTATCTGATATTCGAAATGATCGTACTGCGCAACACTGTCAGGGTCAACCACTTTCCCTTCCATGCCATGACCACCAGCTGCCCGGCCGTTCCTGTTCCCGCCCCCGTCTCCGCGCCCGCGCTGGGCGAGGCCCACCGCTGGAAAGTGCTGGCCGTCGGCGTGGCGGCCAACGCCACGTTTTCCGCCGCCGCCAACGGCATGCCCACCACGGCCATCTGGCTGCGCAGCGGCTATCACCTGAGCAACACGCAACTGGGGGTAGCGCTGGGCGCCATGGGCCTGGGCGTGGCCCTGTCGGAACTGCCGTGGGGCATGGCCACCGACCGCTGGGGCGACCGCCCCGTGCTGCTGACGGGCTTGCTGGGCACCATGCTGGCCTTGCTGGCCCTGCTGCTGTGGATCACGCCACAGAACGGCGCGGTGCCGCCCCTGTGGGCGCTGGCGGCGGGGCTGGCCGCAGTGGGCGTGCTGGGCGGCAGCGTGAAT
>CAUSDR010000001.1:0-61658 GCA_963530105.1 uncultured Janthinobacterium sp. | reverse complement strand
CATGACAGCTAATCAGGTCGTATCGGTGCACAGTGTGATGTTTGCCGGCGCGGCAAAGCGCGCCGATCCCATGTCAATGCCAGCCATCATATTACAGAGTTGGCATTTTCCTGCACTGCAGCACTATTTATTCTTGTGCCCCCAACAATGCCTCCACTGCCCGGCCGATCCGCAACACGCTTGCATCGGCGCCCGCCAGGCCGCAGATGCCCAGCCCCACGGGCAGTTCACCCTCGGCATGGCAAGGCAGTGACAAGGCGCAGCCGTCCAGGAAGTTGATCACGCTGGCGTTGCGCAGCACCAGGCCATTCGTGGCGAAGAAGGTGGCGTCATCGGCTTCCAGCGGCGCGACCTGCGGCGCCACGATGGCCACGCTGGGCATCAGCCAGGCGTCGAATGGCGCCAGGCGCCGCTCTGCAACCTCGATCAGGCGCGCGCGTGCGTCGAGCAGGTCGATGTAGTCGGCCGCGCCCTGCTGCTGGCCGCGGCGGATGCGCGCCGCCACGCGCTGGTCGTACTGTGCGCCCTGCTCTTCCAGCAGCGCGCGGTGCCAGTGCCACGCCTCGGCGGCCACCATCCCGCCGCCGCCATTGATGGTCGGCAGTTCCAGCAGCTCGGGGAAATCGAACTGCTGAACTTGCGCGCCGGCCGCGCGCAACTGCTCCAGCGCGCGGTCAAACGCCTGCTGCACCTGCGGCTCGACATGGGCGCCGACGTAATCGGCGGTAAAGCCAAAGCGCAGCCCTTTCACTGCCGGCGCGTCAACGCCGATCTCCTGGCCCGACAGCGCCGCGTAGACGATCGCGCAGCAATCGACGCTGCGCGCGAGGGGACCGGCCGAATCGAGGGAGCGCGACAGCGGCACCGTGCCAGCCAGCGGGACGGAAGCCGCCGTCGGCTTGAAGCCGGTCAGGCCGCAAAAGGCGGACGGGATGCGGATCGAGCCGCCCGTGTCCGTGCCCAGCGCGCCGGCCGCCATGTCCAGCGCCACCGTCACGGCGCCGCCCGAAGTGGAACCGCCCGCCACTCTGTCGCGGTCCAGCGGATTGCGCGGCGTGCCGTAATGGGGATTCAGGCCCAGGCCGGAAAAGGCGAATTCGCTCATGTTGGTGCGTCCCAGCAGGACAGCGCCGGCCGCGCGCAGGCGCGCCACGGCACCGGCATCGGCGGCGGCGGGCGGCGCCTCGGCCAGTGCCAGCGAGGCGGCGCTGCTGGTTTGTCCCTTGACGTCGAACAGGTCCTTGATGGACAGCGGAATGCCGGCCAGCGGCGACGGCACCCAGCCGGCGGCACGCGCCGCGTCGCTGGCGCGGGCCTCGGCCAGCGCCTGTTCGCCATCAAGGCTGACATAGGCATGGCCGCCCTGCGCCCGGTGCGCCTCGGCGCGCGCCAGCATGCGCTGCGTCAGTTCCACGCTGGTGATGCGGCCGGCGGCCAGGTCGGCCGCCAGTTCACGGATGGTCTTGTTCATTGCCTTATCCTTCCACGGGCAGGGTTTGCACGGCATAGCGGTGCTGCAGGCGGCGCTGCAAGGCAGGATCATACAGCTCCAGCTCGAAAGCGTCGCCGTGGCCCATCTCGCCGATGATGGGCTGCGTGCCGCAGAACATGGCGCTGCCCACGGGCAGGCTGGCCTGGCCCGTGTAGCGCGCGATCAGGTCTTCCGGCGACAGCATGCGCGTCACGGGACCGTCCTGGTACAGGGCCGGCACGCCGGCCCGTTCGCGCCAGGAGCGCATCTGCAGCTGGTCCCAGTGGCCCGCCACGTCCGCATAGCGCCACAGGGTGTCGCCCACGGGCTTGCCGCACATCTGCTTCGATACCGTCACGCCATAGCTTTCCACCTTGCGGTCCGTATGGTCGGAGCCGATGCCCACCAGCAGGCCGTATTCGGTGGAGAACAGCACGAATTCGGCCTCGCCGGACGAATCGCCGCCAGGCACTTCGATGGCCGCATCGCTGGACAGCAGCGCCGCCGCCACGCGGTAAAAGGTCGGCACGCTTTTCGGGCGCGCCACGCCGATGGCTTCCAGTTCGGCGATATGATGCTCCACCATCGCCATGTCGCGGCCCGTCCAGCCGGCGATGATGAGGTTGTCGATGTCGAAGGTGACGGGGCCGTGGCCGGCCAGGTTGAAGGTATGGGTAGTCATGGTTTTTGTTTACTCCTCGAGGGGGCCGCGGCCCGTTTCTCTGGCCGCGAAGACGGCGGCGCCGGTGATCACCAGGGCCGCCGCCACGTACAGCGAGACGGCCATGGTGCTGTTATACGAGCGGTACAGGCTGGCGATGACGAGCGGTGCGAAGCCGCCGCCGATGACACCGGCCAGGGTGTAGGCCAGCGAGGACCCCGCATAGCGCACCTTGGTGGGAAATTGCTCGATGACGAAAGCCGCTTGCGGGCCATACATGATGGCGTGGATGACCAGGCCCACGACGACGGCCGTGACGATGGCGGCCGGACTGGCCGTGTCGAGCAGGGTAAAGAAGGCAAACGTCCACACGAGTCCCAGGACCGCGCCCAGCGCATACACGGGACGGCGGCCGATCTTGTCCGACAGCGCGCCGAACACGGGTACCGCCAGCGCATTGCAGGCCGTGCCGATCATGATGGCGGTCAGCGCCAGTGTCGACGACAGATGCAGCACCGTCGTCACATACGTCAGGGTAAACACCACCACCAGCGCATACAGCACGTCCGAGCCGATGCGCACGCCGCCGGCGATCAGCAGACGGCGCCAGTAGACGCGCAGCACGTCGCCGATCGGCGCTTCCGCCTTCGCGTCTTTCTTGTCGAGTTCCTTGAACAGCGGAGTTTCATCGATGCCGCTGCGTATCCACATGCCAAACGCCACCAGCAGCAGGCTGGCGATGAACGGCATGCGCCAGCCCCAGTCCATGAAGGCTTCATGCGGCAGCAGATACGTGATCAGGCCGATGCAGCCCGTCGCCAGCAAGGTGCCGAACGACGGTCCCACCTGCGTCCACGAAGCGTTGCGGCCCCGTTTGTCCGCCGCTCCGTGTTCGACGGAGATCAGCACGGCGCCCGCCCATTCGCCACCCAGCGCGATGCCCTGCACGAAGCGCAGCGCCACCAGCAGGATGGGGCTCCAGATGCCGGCCGTGGCGTAGGTGGGCAAAAGGCCCATCAGGCCCGTCGTCACGCCCATCAGCATCAGGGTCACCACGAGCACCCAGCGGCGTCCCAGCTTGTCGCCCAGGTGGCCGAAGATCACGCCGCCGATCGGGCGCGAAATATACCCCACCGCATACGTGGAAAAGGCCAGGATGGTGCCCGTCAGCGGGTCGAACGAGGGGAAGAACAGGTGATTGAAGATCAGCGCGGCCATGGTGTTGTAGACGGTGAAGTCATACCATTCCAGGGTCGTGCCGACCATGCTGGCCGTGGCCAGGCGGCCCGTCTTGGGCTTTGCGCCGGGTGCGCCCGCGTGCGTGCTGGCGTCCGTGCGGCCCTGCGCGCTGGTGTGCGCTGGTGTGTGTGTGGTCATAGCCTACCTCTCTCGTCAGTTTTATTGCAGGCGCGGCGCAGGATGCTTTGCCCTGCGCCGTCGCCCGTGTCTCGTGTTATCGGTGCCGGCAAGATGCGCGCGGCCGTGTCAGGCGGCCTGCAGGTCGGCCTCGCGCAATTGCCAGGACAGCTGCAGGATGGCGGCTTCGGCCGGATTCAGTCCCAGCGCCGCGCTGGCCGCTTCGGCGGCCGCCACGGCGGCGCTTTCCGACGAGGCGTCGATCAGGAAGATCGGATCGAGCACGCGGCCTTCCTTTTGCTCCGCCGGCAGGGGGCCGGACAGCGTCGCGTCAGGTGTCAGCAGCCGTGTGGCGATCACGCCGTCGATGCGCAGCAGTTCTTCACCCAGTGCCGCCAAGCCAGCCTTCGCTTCGGCATCCTGCCCGATGGCTGGCGCGCCCAGGCGCAGCACGGCCAGCCAGGCGCCCGTGCCCATGCCCGTCTCCGCCTCGATGACGCAGACGCGGCGCATCGGGTCCACCATGCGCTGCAAGTTCGTCACCGACCATGGCGTCTGCTGGCCGAAGGCCTTGAAGTAATCCGCTGTCTGGAAAGCGTCGAGCGAGACGGTGCGGTACAGGCCCAGGTATTTGCGGGGACCGCGCACGCTCTGGTAGCGCGTGCCGCTGACGAAGCCGGGAATGCGCACGCGCTCTTCCACGTGTTCGCGGTCGTACCAGCGGTTGAAATCAAGTTCGTGTTCCGGGTCGGCGCTGGTCCAGACAAACAGGATGCCGGGCAAGGTGGGGGACGTCGTCATGATGGTTCCGTTCTGCGTTATGGGTGGTGTGCCAACCCAGAATAGGTGGCACGCCATCACTTGGCAAACGGGTTATTCTGAACGCGACTGATAAGTTTTTCTTGTGGATCGGGAATACTGGCAGCAGGAATGCTGTCGGATGACGCGCCAGAGCGCTCATCCGGCCTGTGCGTCTTACCTCGACCACGGCATCGTAGGTCGGCTTAGCGCAAGCGTAAGCCGACATCACCCAGCCCCATATTCCTCACTCAGCGCCAAGGTAAACCGGGCCGCCTCCTCGCACGCCAGCATGGCCACCAATTGAATCGCTTCCGTGGTGATGTCTTCGCTGTAGCTGATGACGATGCGCTGCGGCGCCAGCTTGCTGGCGCAGGGGATCAGGGCGATGTTGCCCTGCTCGATTTCCTCGCGCAGGGGCGCCAGCGGCAGCACGGCGATGCCGAAGCCGGCTTTGACCAGGCGCACGATGGCCGAAATCGAGCTGACGCAATGCACGCGGCCCAGCTGCACGCCCTCGTCCTGGCACAGCGCTTTCAATGCGGAATGCGGCTGCGAGCCGCGGTTCATGGTGATGATGGGGTGCTGCGCCAGCTGCGCCACCGTGTAGGGCGTGCCCGTATCGGGCCAGTCGGCCTTCCTGCCGGCCCAGCCCATGGCGATGGCGCCGCTGCCCGTGCTGCGGATATGGTCGCCCGTCAGCATGTCCGTCTGCAGCGCGATATCAAGCTCGCCCTGCTGCAGCTGTTCATGCAGGCGGCGCGTCGATTCGGACGTCAGCTGGATCTCGATGCCGGGATAGCGTTCCTGCACGCGCTGCAAAAAGGGAATCAGCCAGGTATGCACGATGGTTTCGATGACGCCGATGCGCACTTCGCCCGTGATCTGCGCGGGCGAGGAATTGGCCGCATACATGTCGCGGCACAGTTCCAGCATGCGCTCGGCGTACACGAGCAGGTTGCGCCCGGCGAAGGTCAGGCGGATTTCACGCGCGTCGCGGTCGAACAGACGCGTGCCGAAGTCCTGCTCCAGCGAAGCGATGCGGTTAGAGATGGCCGCCTGCGTGATGTGCAGCTTGTCGGCCGCCGTGCGGAAACTGCCCAGACGCGCGGCCCAGACAAACGCTTCGAGAAAACGGGTATTCAATTTGGCTCTTCAATCAATGGGGGTCTTCTTCACGGATGGTGCGTGCGCCCCATTGTAAGCCAAAGCGCCCCGCCCTATTTCTGCGCCAGGAAGTCCAGCAAGGTCAGGGCGACGATCTTGCTGGCCTTGCGCAAATCGTCCAGCGCCAGGCGTTCATCGGCCTTCTTCGCATTCGACTCGGGCACCGTGCGCGGGCCGGCGCCATACAGCACGGCGGGGATGCCCCGCTCGCCATACAGGCGCGCATCCGCATACAGGGGCGTGCCGACGGCGGGGATGCTTTCGCCGAGGATGGCTTGCGCATTTTTTTGCAGGCTGCCCACCAGCTGCTCGGAACCGGGCAAGGGGCGCAGCGCATGCGACAGCAGCAGGCGGCGGATCTCGATGCGGATGCCCGGCTCGCCCCGCACGGCGTCCTCGATCAACGCGCGCACCTGCGCTTCCACCGCCACCGGGTCTTCTTCCGGAATCATGCGGCGGTCCATTTTCATGACGACTTTTCCCGGCACCACATTGGTATTCGTGCCGCCGTCAATGCGCCCCACCAGCATGGTGGGCGAGTCGATGCCCGCGACCTTGGACTTGATCTTTTTCAGCTCCGGCAACTGGCCGTAGATGGCGTTGAGGATCTTGTTGGCCGCCTGCAGCGCGTCATGTCCCGTCTCCGGCATGGAACCGTGACCCGACTTGCCATGCACGGTGATTTCCAGCTGCAGGCAGGCGTTGTGCGCGGTGACGATGCCATAGCTGAAACCGGCCGCGATGACGAAATCAGGCTTCGTCAGTTCCTGCTCCAGCAGCCAGCCCGGCCCCAGCAAGCCGCCGAATTCCTCGTCGTAGGTGAAATGCAGTTCCAGCTGGCCTTTCAAGGGAATACCCAGCGCTTCGAGCGCGCGCGCGGCAAACACATAGGTGGCGAAGTCGCCTTTCGACACGGCCGTCGCGCGGCCATACATATAGCCGTTGTCGATCTGCCCGCCGTACGGCGGATACGTCCAGTTGTCGCCGGGCGGCACCACGTCGCCATGCGCATTCAGGGCCACCGTCGGCCCGCCCACCGCATACGGGCGGCGCACGATCAGGTTGGTGATGCTCTGCATGCCGTACGCTGCCACCTGCTCCGCCGGGACGGCATGCTTTTCAGCGTGCCAGCCGTACGCCTGCAGCAGCTGCGCCACCAGTTCCGCGTGCGGCGCGTTATTGCCGGGTGGCGTATCCGTCGGCTGCTGCACCACTTTCTGTAGAAATTCGACTTCCTCGTCGAAGTGGCTGTCGATCCAGGTCGTGATTTGTTCTGCGTGCGTCGTCATTTTTTTCCTTGCATGGTCTGTTGCAGCCAGACGCCCAGCTCACTGCGCTCGGCGTCGGTCATATTGGTCAGGTTCCCGATCGGCATGGCCTTGAGCTCGATGGCCTGCTTGTAGATCTGCGCCACGTGCTGGCGAATTTCCGCCTCATTATCCAGCATCATGCCGGCTGGCGCCGTGGCGAAACCCGGCTGCGTGGGCTGGGCCGAATGGCAGGTGGCGCAGCGCTGGGCAATGATGGCATGCACTGCCTTGAACTGGGCGGCCGGATCCACGGCCGGCGCGGCCGCCACGGCCACGGGCGCTTTCGGCGCGATGGCCACGGCCACGGCCACCAGCAGGGCGACGCCAAGGGCCGGATAGCGCCACTCGACACGGCCCTTGTGACGCAGGTTGAAGAAGTGGCGGATGACCACGCCGGCCGCCATGATCAGCGCCAGCACCAGCCAGGCGTGATCGTTGCGGTAGGTCATTGCGTAGTGGTTGCTGATCATGATGAACAGCACCGGCAAAGTAAAATAATTGTTATGCACGCTGCGCTGCTTGGCCTTCAGCCCGTGCTTGGGGTCGGGCAGCTTGCCGGCGGCCATGGCCTCGACCATCTTGCGCTGGCCGGGAATGATCAGCATCAGCACATTGGCCACCATGATGGTGCCGATCATGGCACCCACGTGGATGTAGGCGGCGCGTCCGCTGAGCAGATGCGTGAGCACATACGCGGCGCCGACGATCAGCGCGAACACCGTCACGCCGAACCACAGTTCATATTGCGCCAGCTTCGAGCGGCACAGCAAATCGTACACGGTCCAGCCGATGACGAGGGTGGCGATGCCGATGCCGACGGCCTGGCCGCTGGAAATGTCCGCCACGGATTTGTCGATCATCATGGCCTGCGCATTGAAGTAGTAGGCGATGGTCAGCAGGGCAAAGCCGGACAGCCAGGTGGAATACGCTTCCCACTTGAACCAGTGCAGCTCCTTCGGCAGTGCGGCCGGCGCCACCAGGTATTTTTGCGGGTTATAAAAGCCGCCGCCATGCACGGCCCACAGCTCGCCCGACACGCCCTTCTTCGCCAGCTCGGAACCGGGCGCCGGCGGACGGATCGAGTTATCGAGCCAGACAAAATAAAAGGAAGCACCGATCCAGGCGATGCCCGTGATGACGTGCAGCCAGCGGACGATCAGGTTAAGCCATTCAAGGCCGTACGGAATCAGGTAGGCAAATACTTCCATAAATTTCCTCTAGTCAGACCGAACCATTATTCGTGCCAATCTACACAAGATAAACGGATTTACCGCCTCTCACATGAAAAATATCGTATATTTGACATATTCGATTCGATATACAACAGAGCCACCGCCCCATGTCCAGCCTGCCGCAACACCTTGATTTGCACCTGATCCGCATCCTCTACCTGCTGCTGGTGGAAAAAAACGTCTCGCGCGTGGCGCTGAAACTGAACCAGCCGCAGCCCTCGATTTCCGCCTCCCTGCGCAAGCTGCGCGAACTGACGGGCGATCCGCTGCTGGTGCGCGGCGCGCGCGGCATGGTGCCCACCCAGCATGGCGAAAGCCTGCTCAATCCGGCCAAGCGCATCCTCGACCAGACGGAAAGCCTGTTCGTCAAGAAGACGCCCTTCGTGGCGCAGGAAGAGGCGCGCACCTTCCATATCGCCGCGCCCGACTATCTGGACAGCCAGTTCCTGCCGAACGTGGTGGCGCTGCTGCGCCGCGGCTCGCCGAAAAGCCGCGTGGTGCTGCACAGCCTGGGGCCGGGCATCGACCATATCCGCCAGTTGTCCGACGGTGGCCTGGACCTGGTGATCGCCAACTGGGACGAGCCGCCCGCGCATCTGCATATTTCGAAGCTGTTCGAGGACCCGATCATCTGCGCCATGCATGCGGAGAACGCCTACGCGCGGCGCACGGCCAGCGACGCCATGACCCTGGACGACTATCTGAGCCTGCCCCACGTGGCGCCGTCGCAGATGATGCCCGGCTACCACGGCGTGATCGACTCCTTCCTGGAGCGGCAAAACCTGCAGCGCAACGTGGTGGTGGAATCGGCGTATTTCGGCCTGATCCCCTACATGCTGACGCAGACCGACCTGGTGCTGACCACGGGCCGCCAGTTCATGCGCTTCTATGAAAAGACGCTGGCGCTGAAAACGTATACCGTGCCATTGAAATTCCCGCCGATGCGTTTTTACCAGCTGTGGCACCAGCGTGTGCACCAGGCGCCCGAGCACAAATGGCTGCGCGATCAGGTCAGCGCCGCGGCCAAGGCGCTGGTGCAGCGATAGGCGCTATCAGCGCGCGCATATAATGGACGCCAGGACGGGGCGCTATCATCACCGCTTGCATGATCGGAAAACCATGACCACCCTTTCAGACCTGAACGCCGGCAGCCCGGCTGACTTTATCGCACGGCTGCATGGCATCTATGAACACTCGCCCTGGATCGCCCAGCGGGCTGCCGCCGCCATGCCGTTTGCCAGCCTGACGGCGCTGAAGACGGAACTGCAGCGCGTGCTGGCCCTGGCTTCGCCGGAAGAACAGCTGGGCCTCATCCGCGCCCACCCGGAGCTGGCCGGCAAGGCCGCCATCGCCGGGCAGCTGACGGCGGAATCGACGCGCGAGCAGGCCAAGTCCGGCCTGAACCTGTGCAGCCCCGATGAATTTTCCACCCTGCAGCGCCTGAACGACGATTACAACGCCAAGTTCGGCTTTCCCTTCATCCTCGCCGTCAAGGGACCGACGGGCGAAGGCTTGACGCGCCAGGACATCATCGCCACATTTGCGCGGCGCCTGAAAAACCGCCGCGCCGACGAACTGGCCGAATCGCTGCGGCAGATCAAGCGCATCGCCGAGCTGCGCCTGAACGACCTGTTCGACGTGCGCCTCGATTTTGGCCCGGCCATCATGCAGCACGCCGAAACGCTGGCCGGCTGGAGCGACTCCGATTACAACCTCACCTGTGCCTACCTGACGCCGGCGCACCAGAAAACGGCCGCGCAGCTGGCCGACTGGATGCGGGACGCGGGCATGCAGGTGCATATCGACGCCGTCGGCAACGTGGTCGGGCGCTACCTGTCCGACACGCCCGGCGCCAAGACCCTGATGACGGGATCGCACTACGACACGGTGCGCAATGGCGGCAAGTACGATGGCCGCCTGGGCATCGTACTGCCGATCGCCGTCGTGCGCCACCTGCATGAGCAGGGCGAAAAACTGCCTTTCCACTTCGAGGTCGTCGGCTTCGCCGAGGAAGAAGGCGTGCGCTTCAAAAGCACGTTCCTGGGCAGCACGGCCGTCACGGGCAAGTTCGACGTGTCGCTGCTGGAAAAGATTGACACGGACGGTACGAGCATGCGCGAGGCGCTGGCCGCCGCCGGTCACGAAGCGACCGACATTGGCGCCATCGCGCGCGATCCGGCCGATTTGCTGGGCTATGTGGAAGTGCATATCGAGCAGGGTCCCGTGCTGCTGGAGCGCGATCTGCCGCTGGGGATCGTCACGGCAATCGCCGGCAGCTCGCGCTACCTGGTGACACTGGGCGGCGTGGCCAGCCACGCGGGCACCACGCCCATGACCATGCGCAAGGACGCGGCCAGCGCGGCCGCCGAAATCATCCTGCTGGTGGAACAGCGCTGCAACCAGGGCGAGGCGCTGGTGGGCACGGTGGGCCAGCTGCACGTGCCCAATGGTTCCGTCAACGTGATCGCCGGCGCCTGCGCCCTGTCGCTCGATATCCGCGCCGCCAGCGACACCGTACGCCAGGCGGCCGTCGAGGATATTCTGGACGGTATCGCCGCCATCTGCGCGCGGCGCCAGATCGACTATCAGCTGGAATTGCTGCTGTCGATCAGCGCGGCACCCTGTGCGCCATGGCTGATGGCGCAGCTGGCGCAGGCCGTGGCAGCGGTCGGCATCGAACCGTATGCGCTGCTGTCGGGCGCGGGCCACGACGCCATGGCCATGGCCGCCATCACCGACGTGGCAATGCTGTTTGTCCGCTGCGGCAATGGCGGCATCAGCCACAACCCGCTGGAAACCATGACGGCGGACGACGCCGACATCGCGGCGCGCGCCCTGCTGGCATTTTTGCGCAACTTCCAGCCACAGCCCCAGCCCTGAGCGGACCCGGGCCGGCGCGGCTACACGGCGACGGCCCGCTCCAGCATCGCGTGCAGCAGCACATTGCAGCCCGCTTCCAGGTGTTCGGGCTTGGCATCCTCGATTTCATTGTGGCTGATGCCGTCCTTGCAGGGCACGAAGATCATGCCGGCCGGCGCCAGCCGGGCCGCATAGATGGCGTCGTGGCCGGCGCCGGAGACCACGTCCATCACGGAGTAGCCCAGCTTTTCCGTGGCATTGCGCACGGCCCCCACGCAGTCGGGATGGAACGGGCAAGGCGGGTAGTAGGAGACGCGCTCCAGCGTAATGCCCAGTCCAGTCTTTTCACGCGTGGCATCGATGAAGGCCGTGATCTCGCCATGCATGGTATTGAGCAGTTCATCGTTCACGTTGCGCAGGTCGATGCTGAACTTGACTTCGCCGGGAATCACGTTGCGGCTGTTCGGAAACACCTGCACCATGCCCACCGTGCCGCGCCCGTACGGCGGGTAGCGGTTGGCAATGGCCACCACCTCCTGCATGATGGTGGTGGCGACCTGCAGCGCATCCTTGCGCAAGCCCATGGGCGTGGGACCCGCGTGCGCTTCCATGCCCGTCACCACGCAGTCATACCACGACAGGCCCATCACGGCCGGCACCACGCCGATGATCTTGTCCGCGTCTTCCAGCACAGGCCCCTGCTCGATGTGCGTCTCGAAGTAGGCGCCGATCGGATGATCGCCCGGCACCTGTTCGCCCTTGTATCCAATGCGCGCCAGTTCCTCGCCCACCGTTTTGCCTTCCGTGTCTTTCGCCGCATAGGCGGTTTCAAGCGAAAAGGCGCCGCAGAATACCCCGGAACCCATCATCACCGGCACGAAGCGCGAGCCTTCCTCGTTGGTCCAGAAGGCCACCTCGATGGGCGCCTGCGTCTTGATTTTCAGATCGTTCAGGGTGCGCACCACTTCCAGGCCCGCCAGCACGCCATAATTGCCATCGAATTTGCCGCCCGTGGGCTGCGTGTCGATATGGCTGCCCGTCATCACGGGCGGCAGGCTGTTGTCCGTGCCGTCGCGGCGCATGAAGACATTGCCGATCTGGTCGACGGTGATGCTCATGCCGGCCTCCCGTCCCCAGCCCACCACCAGGTCGCGTCCTTCTTTGTCGAGGTCCGTCAGGGCCAGGCGCTTGACGCCGCCTTTCGCCGTCGCGCCGATGCGCGCCAGTTCCATCAGGGCAGCCCACAGGCGCTCGCCATTGATCCTCAGTTCACTCATGCCGTTCTCCTAGTCATGCCGTGACGGCGGAGAACGCGGGGCGCTCGACATAGCGCCCCGCCCCTTCGACCGCCATCAGTTCGCCCTTGTGGAACACCACCTTGCCGGCGGCAATCGTGGTGCTGGGGATGCCGCGCACGGTACGTCCTTCGAAGACATTGAAGCCTCCCCTGGCGAACTGCGTGGCGGCGGAAATGGTGCGCGTGCCCTGCGGGTCCCACAGCACGATGTCGGCGTCGCTGCCGGCGGCGATGACGCCCTTGCGCGGATACATATTGAAGATCTGCGCCGCATTGGTGGATGACACCTTGACGAATTCGGATGGCGTCAGCATGCCGGAATTGACGCCGGCGTCCCACACCACGGCCATGCGCTCCTCGACGCCGCCGCAGCCGTTCGGGATGCGCGTGAAGTCATCCTTGCCCGCCGCCTTCTGCTCGGCGCAAAAGGTGCAGTGGTCTGTGGCCGTCGTATGCAAGTTGCCGCTTTGCAGGCCGTGCCACAGGGCCGCCTGATGGTGCTTGCCGCGGAACGGCGGGCTCATGACGTGACCCGCCACGTAGTCGAAATCCTCGCTCTGGTAGACGCTGTCGTCGATCACCAGGTGACCCGCCAGCGCTTCGCCATACACGCGCGGGCCATTCGCGCGCGCCCGCGTGATGGCGTCCAGCGATTCCGCGCACGAAACGTGCACGATGTAGACGGGAGTATTGAGGACGTTGGCGATGGCGATGGCGCGGTTGGCCGCTTCCGCTTCCACGGCCGGTGGGCGCGACAGCGGATGCGCCTGCGGCCCCGTGATGCCCTTCTTGAGCAAGGCTTGCTGCAACTGAAAAACCAGCTCGCCGTTTTCCGCATGCACGGTAGGCAGCGCCCCCAGTTCCAGCGAGCGCGTAAAGCTTTTCACCAGGGTTTCATCGTCGGCCATGATGGCGTTTTTATACGCCATGAAGTGCTTGAAACTGTTCACGCCATGCTCGCGCACGAGGGTGCCCATCTCCTCGTGTACCTGCTCGCTCCACCAGGTGATCGCCACATGGAAGGTATAGTCGCCGGCCGCCTTGGCCGACCACTCGCGCCACTGGTGATATGCCTCGATCAGCGACTGCTTCGGCGCCGGGATGACGAAGTCCATGATGGTGGTGGTGCCGCCCGCCAGCCCCGCCGCCGTGCCCGTGAAAAAGTCGTCGGACGTCACCGTGCCCATGAAAGGCAAGTTCATGTGCGTGTGCGTATCGATCCCGCCCGGCATCACGTACTGGCCGCCCGCGTCGATCACGGTGGCGCCAGGCGGCACAGCGAGATTCTCGCCGACGGCGGCGATGGTATCGCCCTCGATCAGCACATCGGCGCGGAAGGCACGGTCGGCGTTGACGACGGTGCCGCCACGTATCAGTGTAGTCATCTTGTCTCCTTTTTATGCGGGAAGATCAGGATTGCGGCGCCTGCTGCACGTGCGCCGCCACCTTGCCCTTCATCATGACGCCGTAGACGACGGCGGCGATGGCCACGCCCACGAACCAGGCGTAGGTATAGATGGTTTTAAAACCTTCGGCCACGTCCGGGAAGGACGCGGGAAAGGCGGCATTCAAAAATCCCGGAATGTTCGGCAGCACGGCGATGATGAAGGCGATCAGCGCCGCCATGTTCCAGCCCTTGCCATACGAATAAATGCCGTCGTCGCGGTACAGCTGCCTGACGTCCAGCTGCGTCTTGCGCACGAAATAATAGTCGACGATCAGGATGCCGGCGATGGGCCCCAGCAGGGCAGAATAGCCGATCAGCCAGGTGAAGATATAACCCTGCGTCGATTCGAGCACCTTCCACGGCATCATGACGATGGCGATGAAGGCCGTAATGTAGCCGCCCATCTTGTACGAAATCTGTTTCGGCGCCAGCGCGGAAAAGTCATACGCGGGTCCCACCAGGTTGGCCGCCAGGTTGACGCTGACGGTGTCGATCAGCAGGATGATCAGGGCGATCAGCACGGCGGCGCCCGTCATGCGGCTGGCCAGGTCGACGGGGTCCCAGATGGCCTTGCCGTACATGACGACGGAGCCTGCCGTGACGATCACGGCCAGCATGGCGAGCAATCCCATGGGCACGGGCAAGCCGATCGACTGGCCGATCACCTGGTCGCGCTGGGTCTTGGCAAAGCGGGTGAAGTCGGGAATGTTCAGCGCCAGCGTGGCCCAGAAGCCCACCATGGCCGTGAGCGAGGGCCAGAAGACGCTCCAGAACTGGCCCGCCTTTTTACCGCCGGGGATGAATTGCGATGGCTGGTCCAGCAGGCTGCCCACGCCGCCAGCCTTGCTGTGCACCCAGTACAGCAGCACGAAGCAGATGAGGATTTTCAGCGGCGCCGTATAGGTTTCCAGCTTGCGGATCGATTCCATGCCGTGCAGGATGTAATAGAACTGGATGGCCCAGAACGCCAGGAAGCACAGCAGCTGGCTGCCGTTGATCCCGAGGCCGGCGATCTTCTCGCCGCCCAGCTCATGGCCCATCAGCACCCCCATCAGGGTATAGATCATCTGGCCGCCGAACCAGGTCTGAATGCCGTACCAGCCGCAGGCGACGATGGCGCGCATCAGGGCAGGCAGGCGCGCTCCCGCCGTGCCGAACGAGGCGCGCGCCAGCACGGCATACGGGATGCCGTACTTGGTGCCCGCATGGCCGATCAACAGCATCGGCAGGAGCACGATGGCGTTGGCGAGAAAGACCGTGAGCACGGCCTGGTAGCCGGACATGCCGCTGTCGATCAGGCTGGCCGACAGGGTGTAGGCGGGAATGCACATCACCATGCCGACCCACAGCGCGGCAAAGTGGTACCAGCGCCAGGTGCGCTGCGCCGCCGTGGTGGGCGCCAGGTCTTCATTCCAGAGTTGCGTGTTGCCTGAGTAGTCGTGGTTCACAGGGTTGCTCCATCGGTGAGACCGCTGGCGCGCAAAGGCGCCAGGGATACGGCAATGTGGAAACGGCTCGGCTTTTAAGTAATCTAGCTTACTGCAAAGACGCGCCGCTGTTTATAAAATAAACGCACGCAATAAGCGTGCCCTATGCCGTCTCCGCCAGCGCGCGGGGATTTCGAGGATCCTGCGTCCAGTTCATGTACGGCTTGCCCGTGGTCTGCGGCACCATCGTGATGCAGCCCTGCACCGGACAGGTGATTTCGCACAGGTTGCAGCCCACGCATTCGTCCTGGATGACTTCATAGCTGCGCGTGCCGGCGGCGTCGATCAGCTGCGCAATGGCCTGGTGCGAAGTATCTTCGCAGGCCACGTAGCACTTGCCGCACTTGATGCAGTCATCCTGGTTGATGTGCGCGATGACCTGGTAATTCATGTCCAGGTATTTCCAGTCCGTCGTGTTGGCCACGGCCTTGCCGGAAAAATCGCTGATGCGTTCATAACCCTTCTCGTCCATCCAGCGCGACAGGCCATCCTTCATCTCTTCGACGATGCGGAAACCATGCAACATGGCGGCCGTGCACACCTGCACGCAGCCGGCACCCAGGGCGATGAATTCGGCCGCGTCGCGCCAGTTGCCAATGCCGCCGATGCCGGAAATGGGCAAGCCCTGCGTCTGCGGATCGCGGGCGATTTCCGCCACCATGTTCAGGGCGATGGGTTTCACGGCCGCGCCGCAATAGCCGCCGTGCGTGCTCGCGCCGCCGACGATGGGCAAGGCCACCATGCGGTCCAGGTCCAGCGAGGTGATGGAATTGATGGTGTTGATCAGCGAGACGGCGTCGGCGCCGCCCGCCTTGGCCGCGCGCGCCGGCATGCGCACGTCGGTGATGTTCGGCGTCAGCTTGACGATGACGGGCAGGCGGCTGTGCTTCTTGCACCAGGCGGTGACCATCTGCACGTACTCGGGCACCTGGCCCACGGCCGCGCCCATGCCCCGCTCCGGCATGCCGTGCGGGCAGCCGAAATTGAGCTCGATGCCGTCCGCCCCCGTCGCCTCGACCTTGGGCAGGATGTCGGCCCAGTAGTGCTCTTCGCACGGCAGCATCAGCGAGACGACGATGGCGCGGTCGGGCCAGTCCTTTTTCACCTGCGTGATTTCGCGCAGGTTGATCTCCAGCGAACGGTCGGTAATCAGCTCGATATTATTGAAGCCCACCACTTCGCGGTTCTTGCCATACAGGGCGGAATAGCGCGACGAGACGTTGACGGCGGCCGGGTCCTCGCCCAGGGTTTTCCACACCACGCCGCCCCACCCCGCTTCAAACGCGCGCACCACGTTATACGCCTTGTCGGTGGGTGGCGCGGAGGCCAGCCAGAAAGGGTTCGGCGACTTGATGCCGCAAAATTCGATGCTGAGATCAGCCATTATGCAGCCTCCACTTTGGAAAGAATATCGGAATGGATGGCCAGCGCGGCCAGCTTGCCATGCTGGACGGCCTGCACCGTCAAGTCCTGCCCGGGCGCCACGCAGTCCCCGCCCGCGTAAATCCCCGGCAGCACCGTGCGAAAGCCCGCATCGACGGCGATCTTGTCGCCCTCGCGCTTCAGGAGCGACGCCATCGGGTCATGCAGCACTTCGGTGTCGAGGCTCTGGCCGATGGCCTTGAAGATGGCGTCGGCCGCCACGTCGAACGTCTCGCCCGTGCCCGCCAGACGCGTGCCTTGCATGGACGTTTTTTCAAAGCGCATGCCGGCCACCTTGCCCTCGCCATCGAGCAGCACCTGCTGCGGCTGGGCCCACGTCAGCATGCGCACCTGGTTGGCCTTGGCGATGTCCTGTTCATGGTGGGTGGCCGTCATGGCGTCGAAGCCGCGCCGGTAGACCAGCGTGACTTCCTCGGCGCCCAGGCGCTGGATTTGCACGGCCATGTCGATGGCCGTATTGCCGGCGCCGATGACGATGGCGCGTTTCGGCACGGGCAGCGCGGCGAGGTCAGCGGCCTGGCGCAGCGCGGCGATGTAATCGACGGCGGCCAGCAGGCCCGGCGCATCCTCGCCCGTCAAGCCCAGCTTGCGGCTGGCGCCCAGTCCCAGGCCCAGAAACACGGCGTCGTACTGCGCGTGCAGGTCGCGCAGCTGCACGTTCTCGCCCAACACCTGGCGACATCGGATCTCAATGCCGCCGATGCCAAGCAGGAATTCCACCTCCTTTTGCGCGAAGTCATCCGTCAGCTTGTACTTGGCGATGCCGTATTCATTCAGGCCGCCCGCCTTGTCTTCCTTTTCAAAAATCACGACGTCGTGTCCCAGCATGGCCAGACGGTGTGCGCACGACAGGCCGGCCGGCCCCGCGCCGACGACAGCGATCGTCTTGCCGGTCGACGCCGCGCGCTTGAACGGGTGGCTGGCGAAGTGCATGTGGTCGACGGCATAGCGCTGCAGCAAACCGATTTTCACCGGCTGGCCTTCGGCGTCGTGGTTGCGCACGCAGACGTCCTCGCACAGGATTTCCGTCGGACAGACACGGGCGCAGCTGCCGCCCAGGATATTCTGTTTCAGGATACCGGCGGCGGCGCCGTTGATGTTCTTGTCGTGAATGTTGCGAATGAAGCTGGCCACGTCGATTTCCGACGGGCAGATACGGCTGCACGGCGCGTCGTAGCAATACAGGCAGCGGGCGCTTTCGATGGCCGCCTGGCGCGCGTTCAAGGGCGGCGCCAGGTCCGTGAAATGGCCTGCCAGTTCCTCGTTGGGCAGGGCGGGATGCGGCAAATAGTTCAAAGACTCGATCATCGCGTATTCCTCTTTTTATGTGCGGCCAATTTGTCGTCTGAAACCCTTACTTCATCTGGGGAAAAGCAAATTCCACACCAGCGCTGGCCGTGTTGGGCCAGCGCTGCATCACGGCCTTGTGGCGCGTGTAAAAGCGCACGCCTTCGGGGCCGTAGGCGTGGTGGTCGCCGAACAGGCTGCGCTTCCAGCCGCCGAAGCTGTTGAAAGCCATCGGCACGGGCAGCGGCACGTTGACGCCCACCATGCCGACCTGGATCTGGCGCACGAATTCGCGCGCCACGCCGCCGTCGCGCGTGTAGATGGCCACGCCATTGCCATACTCGTTGGCGTTGATCAGGTTCACCGCGTGCACCACGTCGGGCGCGCGCATCACGCACAGCACGGGACCGAAAATTTCTTCCTTGTAGATGCGCATGTCGGGCGTCACATGGTCGAACAGGGTACCGCCGACGAAAAAGCCATTCTCGCGCCCGGCCACCACATGGTTGCGGCCATCGACGAGCAAGGTGGCGCCCTGCTCCACGCCCGATGCGATCAATTTTTCGATGCGCTGCTTCGCCGCCAGCGACACCACCGGCCCCATTTCCGCACCATCGGCCATGCCGTCGCGCACTTTCAGTGCGGCCGTGCGCTTTGCCAGTGCATCGATCAATTTGTCGCCCGCGTCGCCCACGGCCACGACGACGGAAATGGCCATGCAGCG
The DNA here is from genome assembly GCA_963530105.1 of uncultured Janthinobacterium sp. Classification (GTDB taxonomy): domain Bacteria; phylum Pseudomonadota; class Gammaproteobacteria; order Burkholderiales; family Burkholderiaceae_D; genus Janthinobacterium. Next base: position 43,119 of record CAUSDR010000001.1, on the reverse strand, counting down.
CTCGCCCGCCGAACCGTAGGCCGCGCCGATCAGGGCATCGACCGTCATGTCCATGTCGGCGTCGGGCATCACCACCATGTGGTTCTTGGCGCCGCCCAGCGCCTGCACGCGCTTGCCGCTGGCGCTGCCGCGCGCATAGATGTATTCGGCGATCGGCGTGGAGCCGACGAAGCTGATGGCCTGCACCACGGGATGGTCGAGCAAGGCGTCGACCGTGACCTTGTCGCCCTGCACCACGTTGAAGACGCCGTCCGGCAAGCCCGCATCCTTCAGCAGTTTGGCGTGCAGCAGGGAAGCCGAGGGATCGCGCTCGGACGGTTTCAGCACGAAGGTATTGCCGCAAGCGATGGCGACGGGGAACATCCACATCGGCACCATCACGGGGAAGTTGAATGGCGTGATGCCGGCCACCACGCCCAGCGCCTGGCGCATGGACCAGGCGTCGATGCCGCGCGAAATCTGGTCCGTGAATTCGCCTTTCAACAATTGCGGGATGCCGACGGCAAATTCCACCATCTCGATGCCGCGCGCCACTTCGCCCTGGGCATCGGCAAAGGTCTTGCCATGTTCGCGCGTGAGCATGGCGGCAAAGTCGTCCGTGTGCTGCTTGCACAGCTGCAGGTAGCGGAACAGCACCCTCGCGCGCGTCAAGGGCGGTGTGGCGGACCAGGAAGGAAAGGCGGCGGCGGCCGCCTGCACGGCCGCGTCGACTTCTTCGCTGGTGCCAAGCGCCACCCGGGCCACGGGTTCGCCCAGGGCGGGATTGTAGACATCGCCGTAGCGGCCGCTGGTGGTGTCGACCTTGGCGCCGTTGATGTAGTGAGTGATGGTGTCGAGAGTGTTCATGATGCACTTTCTATTGTTAAACCCGAATCAACCGCCGGGGTCGGACGGGGACGCCGAGTCCCTCAGGGTCCGACCCCAGGTTTTCCTGGGTGTGTAGTTCAGTCGAGATTCTTTACTACCTTGGCCAGCTTGCCGAACAGCTCGTCGACATGCTGTTTTTCCAGCACCAGCGGCGGCGACAGGGCGATGATGTCGCCTGTCGTGCGTATCAGCACGCCGTCGGCAAACGCCTGCTTGAAGGCGGAAAAGGCGCGCGTGCCCGGCTTGCCCACGATGGGATCGAGTTCGATGCCGGCGATCAAACCGATGCTGCGCAAGTCGATCACGTGCGGCAAGCCCTTCAACGAGTGCACGGCGTCGCTCCAATATGCCTGCATCGCTTTGGCGTGACCGAGGATGTCCTGTTCCTCGAACACTTGCAGGGTCGCCAGCGAGGCGGCGCAAGCCAGCGGGTGGCCGGAATACGTGTAGCCGTGGAACAGTTCGATGCCGGCTGGCGCATCCATGAAGGCGTCGTGGATGTACTGTTTGCTGAACACGGCGCCCATCGGCACCATGCCATTGGTCAGGCCCTTGGCCGTCGTCATCAGGTCTGGCTCGACGTCGAAATAGTCGGCGGCAAACGGTGTCGTCATGCGGCCGAAACCCGTGATGACTTCATCGAAAATGAGCAGGATGCCGTGTTTTGTGCACAGTTCGCGCAAGCGTTTCAGATAGCCTTTCGGCGGGATCAGCACGCCCGTGGAACCGGCCACGGGTTCGACGATGACGGCGGCAATGGTGGAGGCGTCGTGCAGGGCGACGATGCGCTCCAGTTCGTCGGCCAGGTGGGTGCCGTATTCCGGCTCGCCCACCGTGTAGGCGTTCCTGTCGAGGTTATGCGTGTGCGGCAAATGGTCCACGCCCGGCAGCAGCGGGCCAAAGGTCTTGCGGTTGCCGCCGATGCCGCCCACGGAAATGCCGCCAAAGCCCACGCCGTGGTAGCCGCGTTCGCGGCCGATCAAACGCGTGCGCGCCCCCTCGCCGCGCGCCCGGTGATACGCCAGCGCGATTTTCAAGGCCGTGTCCACCGCCTCGGAACCGGAGTTGGTATAAAAGACGTGGCCGAATTTATGCCCCGTGTAATCCATCAGTTTTTCCGCCAGCTCGAAAGCGGCAGGATGGCCCATCTGGAAGGTGGGCGCGAAATCCAGCTGGCCCACCATTTCGCGGATCGCGCCGACGATCTTCGGCTGCGCATGGCCGCACGGCACGCACCACAGGCCGGCCGTGCCATCGAGGATGGCGTTGCCATCGACATCCTTGTAGTACATGCCTTCGGCCGATACCAGCAAGCGCGGGTTGGCCTTGAAATCACGGTTGTTCGTAAACGGCATCCAGAATGCCGACATCGATTCCGGTCTGGTTTCGTTCATGACCTTCTCCTTGGGATGGGCTGCCGCCGCGCCAGATCATTTTTGACGAAGCGTAAAATAATTTACCAGTTGGCAAAAAGCTGATGTAATAATAGTCAGGCCACCCCGGAAGGCACAGATACACAAACGGCAAAGTATCCCAACCGTACAGGTCAAAAAACCACTACAGTTTTGTGTTAGGTAATTCTCGGGAAATTATTGTTAATTTATGACGAGCAGAACCGGATGCTATGCAAGGCGCATGTTGCGACGCAGTGTGAGCACTGCTAGCAGCAGGCAACGCTGCAGAGCGCCGGTTATGGAAGTCAGAAATCACAAGAATTTATTGGGGGTTACTTGAGCAGCATAAGGAGCCACCGTGAAGCACAGCGACAGCACAGACGATGCCCCCGAGCAAGCCAGTGGCTGGCCCGTGCTGGACATCGACCGCCAGAAAAAGGGCGGCCTCGTCGAGCAGATCGTCATCGCCATCAGCGTCATGGTGGGCAGCCGCGCCCTGCGCATCGGTACGCGCATGCCGTCCGTGCGCCAGTTCGCCCGCTGCAATGGCGTGTCGACGTTCACCGTCGTCGAGTCGTATGACCGCCTGGTCAACCTGGGTCTGCTGTCGTCGCGGCGCGGTTCCGGCTATTTTGTCGCGCGCCACGATATCGCCGCTTCGCCCCAGGCGGCCCTGCATGCCAATATCGTTGTCAATCCCACCGCCATCGACGCCCTCACGCCGGACCTGTATTCGGGCGTGTCGGAAGCGCTGCCCGTGGGCGCGGGCTGGCTGCCGCCGGAGCTGTATGGCGAGGCGACGGTGCTCGACGCCGTACGCCAGGCCATGCGCATTCCCGCCAGCCGCCTGCGCGGCTATGGCCACCCGCTTGGTTTTCCCTCGCTGCGCCAGCACCTGGCCGCCACCCTGTCCGAAGACCTGTTCCAGGTCGAGCCGGACCAGGTCCTGCTGACGCATGGCGCCACGCATGCGTTTGACCTGATCCTGCGCAGCCTGACCAAGCCGGGCGACACGGTGCTGGTGGAGGACCCCGGCTACAGCAACCTGCAGTCGCTGATACGCCACCATGGCTGCATCCCCGTCGGCATCGCGCGCGGCGAGGCGGGCCTCGATCTCGAGGCGCTGGCGCTGGAAGCGGCGCGCACGCAGCCGAAGCTGATGTTCGTCAACACGGTGCTGCAAAATCCGCTGGGCACATCCTTGAACCAGGCGCAAACGCACCGCTTGCTGGCCCTGGCGGAACAATTCGATTTCTGGCTGGTGGAGGACGATATCTACCGCGAACTGGCGGCGCGCGGCGACGCATCGCTGGCGGCCATGGACGGCTTGCGCCGCGTGATCCGCGTGGGCAGCTTTTCCAAGACCTTGTCGCCCGTGCTGCGCGTCGGGTCGATTTGCGCTTCGCCGTCGCTGGTGGCCGAACTGGTACGCGTGAAAATGCTGGCGGGCCTGACGACGTCGGAAATCAACGAGCGCGCCGTCTACCACGCCGTTTCCGCGCGCCCCTACAAGCGCATGGTGGAACGGCTGGTGGCGCAGCTCGACGCGGCACGCGAACGCAGCATCGACTGCCTGGCGCAGGCGGGCATGAAGCCCGTGGCGCGGCCGCGTGGCGGCATGTTCGTCAGCGCCGGCTGGCCTGATGTCCAGACGCCGGAATGGAATGGAAAAATCATCGCCGACATGGCCTTGAAGGCGGGCATCCTGCTGTCGCCGAACGAGTTTTTCATGCTGCGCGCGCCCGAGACGGTGTGGTTCCGTTTCAACGTGGCCTACACCGATACGCCAGTGCTGCACGCCTTCCTGCAATCGATCCGCCCACGCTAGAGAACCCACCATGGCCAGCGACAAATCCCCTGCCCTTCCCGTGAAAAACGCCGGCGGCCGGCGCCTGCAGAACCGCGACCGCCTGGAAGCGGACATCCTGGAACAGGCCGTGCGCGTATTCGCCGAAAGCGGCTACGAAGGCGCATCGATCGCCGCCATCGCCGAGCGGGCCGGCCTGTCGAAACAGAACCTGATGTATTACTTCCCGTCCAAGCAGCTGCTGTACCAGCGCGTGCTTGACGATGTGCTCGACGACTGGCTGGCGCGCATGGACATGCTGGCCAACGGACAAGATGAACCGGCCGACGTGCTGCGCGCCTACATCGGCGCCAAGCTGCGCTTTTCGCGCGAACAGCCGTGGGCGTCGCGCGTGTATGCGCTGGAAGTGATCAATGGCGCGCCCCTGTACGGCGCGCAGATACGCGACCGGGTCGTGCCGCTGCTGCGCAAGGATATCGCCGTCTTCGAAGCGTGGATCGCCGCCGGCAAGATCGCACCCGTGAATGCCACGCACCTGATGTTCGCCATCTGGGCCATGACGCAATCATATGCGGATTTTTCAGCGCAGATGACCCTGGTGCTGGAGCGCAAGCAACTCACGCGCAAAGATTACGAGGAGGCGGAAAACCTGATCACGCACATGGTGCTGGCGGCCGTCTCCCTGCCGCCGGCAGGCGAAAAAAAACCGCCCTGAAGGCGGTTTCCTGAACGGCGCGAACGCTTACGCTGCCATCTTGTGCTTGCGGCGGCGCGCCATGAAACCGACCAGGCCCAGGCCTGCCAGCAGCATCGCATAGGTTTCCGGTTCCGGCACGGCCGAGACATAAGCTGCCACGTTGGTGGCGTTGAAATAATGATTGGCATTGACCTGGATGTTCGAGGCCCAGTTGCCCACCACCACGTTGCCATTGATCTGGCCACCACCGCCGGCCAGGGTCGCCAATGGCGCCAGCACGCTGCCATACAGGCCAACATTGCTCAAAGTCAAGTTCTTCGCTTCGTAGAAGTTGTACAGCACATTGTAGTTCTTGAAACCATCATAGCCGCCACTCAGGGTCACGTTCGTGCCGCTGATATTGAGGATCAGGGTATCGTTCGTGTGCAGATTGCTGAACTTGAAGTTGTTCACCGAACCCAGCGCCGCGGACGTCAGGTCGAACACTTGCACGCTGCCCGTGCCGCCCTTCAAGGTCATGCCGCCGTAGGCGACGGAGCTGCTGCCCGTGGCTGCCACTTTCGACAGCGATGTCGAGGTGCTTTTCAGCTGGGCCGACGTCGAGGCGAACGACACGGGCGACGCCGTCGTCTTGGTGGCATTGTTCAGGCCAACGCTGCTCGTCGTCGTGCTGCCGCCCACATAATAGTTGCCGTTCTTGATCGAACCGGAGCTGTAGTTCAGGTTGCCGCCGACGACCAGCGCATAGCCGCTATTGCCATGCGTGACGTAGGCATCCTTGTTCTTGTCATTGATCGAATAGCTCGATGCAGTGAGATTGCCGGCGACCAGCACGCCGCCTTCGACATCGCTGCCGGACGCGCTGAAGTTGCTCAGGGAATACAAATTAGCGCCGCCGATGCCCAGATCCACCACGCCCGCTTGCGCGGCGCCGGCAGCAAACACGGTCGACAGGACGAGAACGAATGGCAATTTAGGCATGCTTGACATTTTTATTTCCAAAAAGAAAATTAACTTGACGCCAGAATATCATATCCATCGGATTTTAGATGTCGCATACCAACAACTTTTATAATAATTATGCAAACTTAGTTGCACAATGAGAATCATTCTCCTATTGCCGCCCGGGGACCGCATGCGCCCGCAGGCTGCCCTCCCGAACAGGCAGGCAAACACCCGCCTGTTCAGCGTTTGCAATATTGCTTAGAAGCCAGCCTGACTTGGTGATACGATCGCGGCAGCGCCAGACCAGGCAAGCCAACAGATCTCCAGATAAAGGATGCAGCACGCATGAAACGATTGTCACTAGGCGCACTGATGCTGGCATATGCCTGCGGTGCGCAAGCCGATGTGTTCAACATGATCGACAACCAGCCGCTCAGCGAAACCTGGCTCAATGCGGGCTTTTACTCGTATCATTTCCAGCGCGACAAGAACTTGAACGACAGTAACCCGGGCCTGGGCGCCGAATACCGTTTTTCCACCGTTGCCTCGGCCACGGCCGGCCGCTTCTACAATAGCGACCGCGCCTATTCGAACTACCTGGGCGTGTACTATCAGCCTATCCAGATGGGGCCGTTCCGCGTAGGCGCCGTCGTTGGCGGTTTCAGCGGCTATCCAAAGATGCGCGACGGCGGCTGGTTCCCCGCCCTGGTGCCCACCATCAGCTATGAATACCAGCGCGTGGGCGTGAATATCGCCATCGTGCCCTCGTATAAAGACCGGCTGTATGGCGCGCTCAGTTTCCAGCTCAAGCTGAAAGTCTTCGAGTAACGGCCTGTCGCGGCCTGTCGTCGTTCGTTCCGCCCAGCCTGCAATTCGTCGCAGACAGCATGCCGACCGGGTAAAGCCTGGCTATAGTTGCTTCATCGCCAGGCCATCACGACGGCAACGGCACTCAACGACGACAGGAGAGCAGCATGAAAGACATCAATTCGGCACCGGGCAGCACATCCTTCTCCACCTTCTGGAACGAGCTGTGCGGCTATGCGCGCCAGGGCATGGATGCGCTGGCGGACATGTCCTGGCCCATGCTGCTGGCCTGCGCCATCGGCCTGGCCTTCGTCATCACCATCCTGCCGCTGGCCATCACGCTGTTCGTCATCTTCCTGCTGCTGAAATGGGCCGGCAATGCGGGCGGCTTCAGCTGGGACAAAAAAGCGGCGCAACCGGAACAGCCACCCCAGGCGTGACGCTCTTGCAGGGCCGATGAGAGTGGCATATAGTGAAGCGCGGCCATGACAGGTATCAATACCCTGGCCATGAAACCCCGTCATGGTGAACGCCGCGCAGCATTCACGATCGAAACTACTCCATTCGCCTACAGGAGTTTCCATATGACCACGACAGCAAAAGCCACGAGGGCTACCACCATTCCCTGCCTGCGCTACCGCGATGCGCCAGCGGCCATCGATTGGCTATGCAAGGCACTCGGTTTTGAAAAACAGCTGGTCGTCCCCGACAGCGACGGCGGCATCGCCCATGCGCAACTCAGCTTTGGAAACGGCATGATCATGCTTGGTTCCGTGGTCGACAGCGAGTATGGCCGCCTGATGAAGCAGCCGGGCGAGATCGGCAATGCGAATACGCAAAGCTGCTACCTGGTCGTCGACGACGCCGATGCCGTCTACCGCCAGGCGCGCGCAGCCGGCGCCGAGATCGTGCTCGACATCAAGGATGAAGATTACGGCGGCCGCGGCTTTACGTGCCGCGATCCGGAAGGCCACATCTGGAGCCTGGGCACCTACGACCCATGGTGAAACTGAAACGGAGAACAATGATCATCAGTACCATCGCCGCCGCCAGCCTTGCGCTGGTGGGCGGCTTGCTGTCCGCTCCCGTCCTCGTCGACGATCACCTCAACCGCGTCCATCCGCCGTCCGGCAAGCCGCCATCGGCCACCGCCATGGCCTTGCACCAGAACCTGTGGGTCGCCGACCTGCACGCGGACAGCCTGCTGTGGCAGCGCGACCTGAATCGCGACAGCCAGCGCGGCCATGCCGATCTGCCCCGCCTGCAGCGGGGCAACGTGGCCCTGCAAGCGTTTTCCGTCGTCACCAAGACGCCGCGCAAGATGAATATCGAACGCAATGGCAGCGATACGGACAACATCACGGCCCTGGTCGTGGCACAGGGCTTGCCGCCCGCCACCTGGAACAGCCTGCTGGCGCGCGCCACCTACCAGGCCGACGAACTGCGCCAGCAAGCGGGCAAGAGCCATGGCAAGCTGCGCGTCATCGGCAGCCGCGCGCAGCTGCGCAGCTTCATCGCGGCGCGCGAGAAAGATCCGAGCCTGCTGGCCGGCTGGCTGACACTGGAAGGCGCGCATGCGCTGGAGGGCAAGCTGGACAACCTCGATACCTTGTACCGGGCCGGCTTCCGCATGGCCGCGCCCACGCATTTCTTCGATACCGAATTGTCCGGCTCCCAGCACGGCATGAAAAAAGGCGGCCTGACGCCACTGGGCAAGCAATGGCTGCGCGCCATGGAACAGCGCAAGATGATCGTCGACCTGGCGCACGCCTCGCCGGCCACCATCGATGACGTATTAAGCATGGCGAAACGGCCCGTGATGGTCTCGCACACGGGCGTGCGCGGCACCTGCGCCAATGGGCGCAATCTCAGCGACGCACAATTGAAGCGCATCGCCGCCCAGGGTGGCCTGGTGGGCATCGGCTTCTGGAACACGGCCGTCTGCGGCAAGGACGTGGCGGCGATCGCGCGCGCCATCAAGTACACGGTAAAGCTGGTCGGCGCCGAGCACGTGGCCTATGGCTCGGACTTCGACGGCGCCGTCACCACCGCCATCGACGCGGCCGGCCTGCCGCGCCTGACGCAGGCGCTGCTCGACGCCGGCCTGTCGGAAGCGCAGATCCGCCGCGTCGCCGGCGAGAACGTGCGCGACTTTTTACTCAAGAACCTGCCGGACGATGACGCCTAGTGCCCGGCGTTGAAAATGCGCTGGTGATTCAATGTGTCGCGGTCGCGCGCCGACAAGGATCAAAGCGCGGCCAGGCCGGAGCCCGGCGCGCATTTGCGGCGCAGTAGCCGCGCGACGTTCGACATGTTCATTCAGCGATTTTCTGACTCGGGACACTAGCCCAGGGCGTTGACCAGCGCCTGGTCCGCCACCTGGCGCGGCCGGATGCGTATCAGCTTGCGGTACAGTGGCGGCATGGCGTCGCACAGCGCCAGCAGCGCGTCGTCGTCCATGGCCGGGCGCACGTACTGGAATTGCGCGGGATTGTTTTCCGGCAGCGCCCCTTCCATGGTGGAGCCATACGCGCCCAGGGTCATGAAACTGGCGGCGCTGTCGTCCGGCCCCATGGCCAGCACGAAAGTACCGTGCTTGGGGTGGCCCAGATAGCGCTTGATGTCTTCCTGCAGCGCCGGTGCGGCATTCGCCATCAATTCAAAACGCAGCTGCGCATACTGGCGCGTGCATTCCATGAAGGGCGTGCGGATGGCCGACTGCGCCAGCTTGCCCGGCATGCACAGCAGCAGGTTGCCGAAGGAATCGAGCAAAGCGGCCGCATCGCCCTGCCCGCCATCGCGCAGGTCCTGTTCCATGGCCGCCTGCAGGAAGGGCGCCAAACCGGCATCTGGGGCATGCGGCGCGCAGCGGTATGTGAGGGCATCGGGATAGCGGCGGCGCAAGGCGCGCACCACGGGATGCTCGGATGGCAAGGTGGCCGGATCGCGCCGCTGCTCGTCATCGCCCGCGTTCAGCAGCTGCATCACCTGCGCCGACGTCGATTCGAACACCAGCGAGCACAGGGCCTGCGTGGCTTCGTGGATGCTCTTGCCGATGAAAAAAGATTTGGGCGCGGCGCCGGACGGCGCGCGCGCATATTCGCTGGCGCCGCGCACTGCCGGATAGCAGAAACTGCGGCCCGCCAGCGCCCGCAGCGGCGACGGCAAGGCCGTGAAAGTGGCGGTGCCATCGTAGTTGATGCCCGCCTTGACGTCGGGCGCGGCGACCACCACGTTGAAGCCTGCGGCCAGAATCGCGCCCGTGCACATGCAGCACGGGTCTAGCGAGGTGACGATGGTCAGTTCGCCGGGCGGCGGCAAGGGCGTGCCCTTGGCCCGCTCGGCAAAATACCAGTCCACCAGCTGGCGTTCGCCATGCGCGGTGGGATCGAACACCAGGCCGTGGCGCACGACGTTGTTGTGCATCGATTGCAGCACGTTGCCGGCCCCATCGAGCAGCACGCCGCCCACGCCAAACGTGCCCTGCGTCTTGGCCGCCAGCGCTTCGGCCGCGGCTATCGCCACGGCGGCCTGAATGTCGATCGTCTTGTTCAAACTGGTGCCATTGCCTTTAAGTTACTTCATGTCCAGGTCGGAATTGCCGAAACCGTGCGGCAGCAGCCAGCCGGCCGTCACTTCCATGATGTCGTTGTTCAGATTGGTGAGGATCACCGGCAGGTCGGCGCCGCCCATCTCGAAGATCACCTGGCGGCAGGCGCCGCACGGCGAGATCGGTGCGGCCGTGTCGCCCGTGACGGCCAGTTTGGCGAAATCGCCCGGCTTGCAGCCATGCGCGATGGCGCTGAAAAACGCCGTGCGTTCGGCGCAGTTGCACAGGCCATAGGCGGCGTTTTCCACGTTACAGCCCCGGAAGACGCGGCCATCCTTGCACAGCAGCGCCGCGCCCACTTTAAAGCGCGAGTATGGCGCGTAGGCCAGTTCACGGCCAGCGTTGGCTTCGGCGATCAGTTCTTGGTTGTTCATTTTTTCTGCAATACCTTTGAAATCATTAAGGCCAGGGTCAGACCCTCAACACCGCTGACACATAGTTCAGCGCTATCGCAAACGGGGGTCTGACCCCAGTTGTCAACTACGGTCGGATGGTACGGTAAATCACCGGATTGGCCGTCAACGCCACGGCGCTGATGGCATACGCTTCCTGGATTTCCTTGACGGCTTGCTGCGCCGCCGCTTCCGTGCGCGCGTGGACCATGGCCAGCGGCTGGCCTATGCTCACTTGCTCGCCCAGTCCCACCAGGTTCGTCAGGCCGACGGCGAAGTCGATGCTGTCGGTCGGGCGGCGGCGGCCGCCACCGAGGGCGACGACGGCCAGGCCGATGGCGCGGCAATCGCGCACATTGGCAAAACCGGCGGAAAGCGCTGGCGCCGGCACGATGAACGGCGCTGTTTCCAGGTGCTTGTCCGGGTTCTCGACCAGGTCGGCCGGGCCGCCCAGGGCGGACACCATGCGCGCGAAGCGCTCGGCCGCTTCGCCCGAATCGAGGGCCGCCATCAGCTTGGCGCGCGCCTCTTCCTCGGTAGCGGCCAGGCCGCCCAGCACCAGCATCTCGGCACACAGCGCCAGCGTCACTTCATGCAGGCGCGCGGGACGCGAACGGCCCGTCAGGTAATCCATGGCGCCGCGCACTTCCAGCGCATTGCCGGCATATGGCGCCAGCGATTCGTTCATGTCCGTCAAAATGGCCGACGTCTGCATGCCCGCGCCATTGCCGACGGCGACGATGCTCTCGGCCAGTTCCACCGATTTGTCGTAGGTCGGCATGAAGGCGCCGGTGCCCACTTTGACGTCCATCACCAGCGCGTCCAGGCCGGCCGAGAGCTTCTTCGACAGGATGGAGCCGGTGATCATGGCCACCGATTCCACCGTGGCGGTGACGTCGCGGATGCTGTAGAAGCGCTTGTCGGCCGGCGCCAGCTGCGCCGTCTGGCCGATGATGGCCACGCCGATTTCCTGCACCACCTTGCGGAACAGTTCATTGTCCGGCACCGTGCAGTAGCCGGGAATGGCGTCGAACTTGTCCAAGGTGCCGCCCGTGTGGCCCAGGCCGCGGCCCGAGATCATCGGCACGTAGCCGCCGCACGCGGCCACCATGGGCCCCAGCAGCAGCGACACCACGTCGCCCACGCCGCCCGTCGAATGCTTGTCGACGACGGGGCCCGGCAGGTTCAGCGCGCGCCAGTCCAGCACGTGGCCGGAATCGCGCATGGCCAGGGTGAACGCGACGCGTTCGTCCATGTTCATGTCGTTGAAATAGACGGCCATGCCCAGCGCCGCGATCTGGCCTTCGCTGACGCTGCCGTCAGTAATGCCGCGCACGAAAAACTGGATTTCCTCGGCGCTCAGCACGCCCTTGTCACGCTTCTTGCGGATGATTTCTTGGGTTAAAAACATGATAGCTCCCGATATGAAGTACTGTTCCAATCCAGCGGCGCCCGATGCCTGCGCGCTGCTGGTGAAAGCAACTTGGGGCCGGCGCCCCGGCGCATCGCTGCGCGAAAGATCCGGCCCCACTGTCCTGCTCTATAACCTTAGACGCCGTAAGGAATCCACACGTTTTTCACCTGCGACGCATGCGCCAGCACGGCGCGGCCGCCGCTTTGGGCCGCACTGTACCAGTCGCGGCCCTTGGCGCCGCCAACCCAGGTGCGCTTCAGGGTACCGGCCGACAGGCGCTCGACTTCCGCGCAGCCTTCCGCCGAACCGTCATGGCGCCAGACGGCGTCAATGTCGGCATGCGTGGCCAGCGTGCGCGCCAGTTCATCGGCATTGCCGCTGATGATGTTGACGACGCCGCCCGGCAAGTCGGACGTGTCGAACACCTGGTACAGGTCCAGCGCGGAGAGCGGATGCGCTTCGGACGGCACCACCACCACGCGGTTGCCCAGCGCGATGGCCGGCGCCACCAGCGAAATGAAGCCCAGCAAAGGCGCTTCGTTCGGGCAGACGATGCCGATCACGCCGACCGCTTCGTTCAGCGCCACGGTGATGCCCTTGGTCGGCGGCTGGTGCGCCAGGCCGTCGTACTTGTCGGCCCAGGCAGCGTAGTAGAACAGGCGTTCGATCGATGCCTGCACTTCCTTCTCCGGGTTCTTGTTGCCCGTCATGGCGGCGATGCGGGCGGCGAATTCGTCGGCGCGCGCCGCCAGGTTTTCGGCGATGTAGTACAGCACTTGCGCGCGGTTGTGCGCGGTGGCGCCGGTCCAGCCGGACGCTTTATGCGCCGCTTCGACGGCGTTGCGGATGTCCTTGCGGCTGCCCACGCCCACTTCGGCCAGCAGGGCGCCATTCGCGCCAAATACGGGCGCGCTGTAGGCGCTGTCAGGGCGCGCCTGCTTGCCGCCGATGTACATCTTGGCCGTGCGGTCGATGGCGAACGGGTCGGCTGCCGCCGGCTTCGCTGCCGCCTTGGCTTTCGCTTCCACCACCGGCAAGGCCGGGCGCGCATCTTCGGCCAGGGCCGTCATGTATTCCAGCATGCCTTCGCGGCCGCCTTCGCGGCCGAAGCCCGATTCGCGGTAGCCGCCAAAGCCGCATGCCGCGTCGAACTGGTTGGCGCTGTTGATCCATACCACGCCAGCCTTGATGGCGGGCGCGATGTCCAGCGCCAGGCTGATCGACTCGGTCCACACGCTGGCGGCCAGGCCGTAGACCGTGTTGTTCGCCAGCTGCACCGCTTCAGGCGGCGTGCGGAAGCTCATGGCCACCAGCACGGGGCCGAAGATTTCAGCCTGCGCCACGGCCGCCGACGTCGACGCGCCCGTGATCAGGGTCGGCGGGAACCAGGAGCCGTCCGCCGGCAGTTCGCACGCCGGCTGCCAGACGTCGCAGCCTTCGGCACGGGCCGAATCGACCAGCGCGGCGATGCGCTGGCGCTGCACGGGGTCGACCAGCGCGCCCACGTCCATCGATTTGTCCAGAGGCGAGCCGAGGCGCAGGTTTTCCATGCGCGCGCGCACTTTGTTCAGGAAGCGCTCCTGGATCGATTCCTGCACCAGCAGGCGCGAACCGGCGCAGCACACTTGCCCCTGGTTGAACCAGATGGAGTCGACCAGGCCTTCCACGGCGCCGTCCAGGTCTGCGTCTTCGAAAACGATGAAGGGCGACTTGCCGCCCAATTCGAGGGACAGCTTCTTGCCGCTGCCGGCCGTCGCTTCGCGGATCAAGCGGCCCACTTCCGTCGACCCCGTAAACGCGATCTTGTCGACGCCAGGATGGTTGACGATGGCCGAGCCCACGCGGCCGTCGCCGGTGACGATGTTGACGACGCCGGCCGGCACGCCCGCCTGCAGGCACAGTTCGGCGAACAGCATGGCGGTGAGCGAGGTGAATTCGGCCGGCTTGAAGACCACCGTGTTACCGGCCGCCAGGGCCGGGGCGATTTTCCACGACAGCATCAGCAGGGGGAAATTCCACGGCACGATCTGGCCCACCACGCCCACGGCGCGGTAGTCGGCGAATTCTTCCGACTGCAGCTGCGCCCAGCCGGCGTGATGGTAGAAGTGGCGCGCGGCCAGCGGCAAGTCGATATCGCGCGTTTCGCGGATGGTCTTGCCGTTGTCCAGGGTTTCCAGCACGGCGAACAGGCGCGCATGCTTTTGCAGCAATCGGGCCAGCGCGTACATGACTTTGGCGCGGCCATGGCCGCCCATGCCTTGCCACACCGGCAGCGCGCGGCGCGCCGCTGCCACGGCGCGTTCGACGTCCGCGTCGGAAGCTTGCGTCAGTTCGGCCAGCTGCGTGCCGTCGGCAGGATTGGTCGAGGCGAACAGCTCGGCCGGCTCGCTCCAGGAATTGTCGATGAACAGGCCGAACTTGCGCTGGTGGCCATCGAGCCACGCCTGTGCTTCTTTTTGACTTTCGGGAGCAGGGCCGTAGTCCATAGTATTGAGAATCTCGTTAATTGTTGGCATGACGATTGTTCTTTAAGGTTGTGCGTGACGATGATTGGCCGAGTAGCTGCCGGTGACGTAGTGCTCGAGCTGGCGCTCGATGTCGGTCAGCAGGCTGGAAGCGCCGATGCGGAACAGGTGCGGCTGCAGCCATTCGTTGCCCAGTTCTTCCTTCATCAGGGTCAGGTATTGCAGGGCGCTCTTGGCCGAGCTGACGCCGCCGGCCGGCTTGAAGCCCACCTGGAAGCCCGTCTGCTCGTGGTATTCACGGATCGTGCGCACCATCGTCAGGGCCACGGGAATGGTGGCGTTCACGCCTTCCTTGCCGGTGGAAGTCTTGATGAAATCGGCGCCCGCCATCATGCACACCCACGACGCCTTGGCCACGTTTTCCAGGGTCAGCAAGTCGCCGGTGGCGAGAATCGCCTTCACGTGCGCTTCGCCGCAGGCCTTGCGGTAGGCCAGCATTTCGTCGTACAGCACTTGCCAGTTGCCGTTCAAAACGTGCTGGCGCGTGATGACGATATCAATTTCAGTGGCGCCCGCGGCGACCGACAGTTCGATTTCGCGCAGCTTCGTTTCCATGCTCGTCAGGCCGGCCGGGAAACCCGTCGACACGGCGGCGATGGGCAGGCGGCCCTGGATGACTTTCACGGCCGGGGCGATCATTTCGTGGTACACGCACACGGCGCCGGTGCTCAAGTCGGTCAGGCCCAGCGCAGCCATCAGGTCGGCGCGCAGCGGGCGCATGGCCTTCATGCACAGGCGCTCCACGCGGCCAGGCGTATCGTCGCCGCCCAGGGTGGTCAGGTCGATCATCTGGATGGCTTTCACCAGCCAGGCGGCCTGGTATTCTTTCTTCACCGTGCGGCGGTTCGCCAGGCTGGCCGCGCGGCGGTCCGTCGCGGCGCGGTTGACGCGGATCTGGTTGATCCAGCCCAGGTCGAGGCCAATGGCCTCGTTACGCTTGAATTCGGGGTGCATGAGTGTCATAACAAGCTGGTTCCATTAGCAAGTGGTGGTACGCCAAGGTGCTTGGCGAGGGTTTGGCCAATATCGGAGAACGTCTCGGAAATACCCAGTGCGCGCGGAGCGACGCCGGGGCCGAAGAAGATCATCGGAATGTGTTCGCGGGTGTGGTCGGAGCCGTGCCAGGTAGGGTCGCAGCCATGGTCGGCGGTGATGACGACCAGGTCGCCTTCCTTGAGCTTGGCCATGAATTCCGGCAGGCGCGCATCCATTTCGCGCAGCGCGTCGGCGTAGCCTTCGGTGTTGCGGCGGTGGCCGAAGGCCTGGTCGAAATCGACGAAGTTGACAAAGGTGAGCGACTTGTCCTGCACTTCATCGGCCGTCTTCAACAGCGCTTCGAACAGCGCCATGTTGTCGACGCCCTTCACGACGCGCGAGATGCCCTGGGTAGCGAAAATGTCGCTGATCTTGCCCAGGCCGACGACTTCGCCGCCCGCATTCTTGACGTGGTCGAGCAGGGTCGGCGCGGGTGGCGCGACGGCGTAGTCGTGGCGGTTGGAGGTGCGCGTGTAGTTGCCGTTGCTGCCCTTGAACGGGCGGGCGATGACGCGGCCGATGTTGTACGGTTCGACCAGCTTGAAGGCCATTTCGCACACTGCGTACAGGCGTTCGAGGCCGAACGATTCTTCGTGCGCGGCGATCTGCATCACCGAATCGCCCGAGGTATAGATAATCAGCTTGCCCGTGGCGACGTGTTCATCGCCATGCTTGTTGATGATGTCCGTGCCCGAAGCGTGGCAGTCGCCGAGGAAGCCCGGCACGCCCGACATGGCTTTCAGCTTGTCGGTCAGGTCGGCCGGGAACGATGGCGTGGTGCGGGGGAAGTAGCCCCAGTCGAATTCGACGGGCACGCCGGCGATTTCCCAGTGGCCGCTCTGCGTGTCCTTGCCGGTGGAGCGCTCGCGCGCCGCGCCGTAGGCACCCGTAAAACCGTCGCGCTGGTCGAAGCCGGTGGCCCATTCGCCGCTGGCAAGGTGGGCGGCGGCGCCCAGGCCCAGGCGTTCCATGTTCGGGAGTTTCAAGGTCTTGCCGCTTTTGGCGACAGTGCTGGCAATATGGCCAAAGGTATTGGCACCTGCGTCGCCATACTTGGCGGCGTCTGGCGTCGCGCCAAGGCCGAAGGAATCAAGCAGGAGGATAAATGCGCGTGACATGATAAGGCTCGCTTTATGGAGTGATGCAAAGATGATGCGGTCAGTGTAGGCCGGATTTTCCCGGCCTGCCGCGCGGCAGCGCCCGTGATTGGCGCGCCGCTGCTGCGTCAAGAAGGGGGCTTAGGCTTGCGGCGTGGCCGAGACGGTCGCCAGGAAAGCCAGGATCAGCTTGACCAGGTCTTTCGCGCCGATGGCCGCGTACTTCAGGGTTTGTTCGTGCGACAGGGCGAATGGCGACATGCCTTCGGCCAGGTTGGTGATGACGGACACGCCCACCACCTTCAGGTCGCAATGACGCGCCGACACCACTTCCGGCACCACCGACATGCCGACCGTGTCGGCGCCCAGGCGGGCCATCATGCGGATTTCGGCGGCCGTCTCGAAGTTCGGGCCAGGGTAGGCGACGAACACGCCTTCGTGCAGGGTGATGCCGTTCGAGGCGGCCGTTTCTTTGACCAGGTTGCGCAAGTCCGCATCGTAGGCGTTGGCCATGCTGAAGAAGCGCGGGCCGAAGCGGTCGTCGTTCGGGCCGACCATCGGCGTGCCTGGCAGCAGGTTGATATGGTCGCTGATGGCGACCAGGCTGCCCGCGTCCACTTCAGGGCGCAGCGAACCGGCGGCGTTGGTAACGAACAGCATTTCGCAACCCAGCAGTTTCAGGGTGCGGATGGCGCTCGTCATCACGCCCATGCCATAGCCTTCGTAAAAGTGGCCGCGGCCCTTCATGCAGACGACGGCGACGCCCGACAGGGTGCCGACCACCAGTTCGCCCGCATGGCCATGCACGGTGCTGATCGGGAAGCCCGGCAATTCGTCAAAGCTGATGCTGACGGCGTCCGTCATCTGCTCGGCCAACACGCCCAGGCCGGAACCGAGGATCATCGCCACGCGCGGCTTGAAATTTTCAGGGGCGCGGGCACGGATGATTTCGGCGGCGTGGAAAGGGGCGTTGTTCGACATGGTTATCCTCTGATTGACTAATGATGATGGTTGCTGCCTGCGCGGCGCTGTCCGGTGAAGGACCACGGCCCAGGTATCGGGTATGCAGGGTGTTACGGGTATATCCAAATGCGTATTAACTCTATTTGCCGCCACTATGCATCAAACGGAATATGTATGGCAAATACCATTTTTCTTGCCCATTTATACAATTCAAATATAAATGGCCGATATTATAGTCCAGGCAAGCCCTTGCCTGCCAGAGGCAGCCTTTGCGCTGCAATGCCCGGAAAATGTATGGATTCCACGCCCCGCGCCGAAGACGCCGCGCGCGCCTGACACGGACGCGAGACGAACTTGACACGCCGAAGACAAATGTTTACAGTCACAAACAAATGTTTAACCCTCAGCGAAAACCTTGTGACCGATACCAATAAAAAAGACCAGTTATATACGCTGATCCGCAACAACCCCTTCATCTCGCAGCAGGAACTGGCGAGCGAACTGGGCTTGTCGCGCTCGGCCGTCGCCGGCCATATCGCCGGACTGATCCGTGAACGCCGCCTGCTGGGTCGCGCCTATGTGCTGCCCGACAGCCGCCCCGTGCTGTGCATCGGCGCCGCCAACCTGGACCGCAAGATGCGCACCCTCTCCACTTTGCAGATGGGTACATCCAATCCCGTGCGCTCGGAAGAGGTGTTTGGCGGCGTGGGCCGCAATATCGCGGAAAACCTGGCCCGCCTGTCGCTGCCCGTCGCCTTGCTGACGGCGCTGGGCGATGACGCGGCCGGCCATGCCCTGCAAACCCATGCGGAAGAGGCCGGCATCGACATGCGCGGCAGCTTGCATTTGAGCAATACCAGCAGCGGCACCTACACCGCCGTACTCGACGAGCATGGCGAAATGCTGCTGGCGATGGCCAACATGCAACTGTACGAACAGCTGACGCCCGCCTTTCTGCACAGCCGCCAGCCGCAGCGCGCGGCCGCCGCCCTCACCGTGTGCGACCTGAACCTGGGCCACGACAGCGTGCAAGCCCTGCTGGCCGATGCGCGCCAGGACGCCAGCCCGGGCAGCAGCCAGGTGGCGCCACTGGTCATCATCGCCGTCTCGCAGCCAAAGATGGCGCACTTGCCGCAAGACCTGACGGGCCTGCGCCTGCTGATCCTCAACCGCGGCGAGCTGGAAACGCGCGTGGCGCGCGCCCTGCCCACGGCGTTTGACGTGCGCGCCGCCTGCCGCGAGGTGCAGCGCCAGGGCGCGCGCCAGGTGATCGTCACCTGCGGCGGCGAAGGCGTGTACTTCACCGATGGCGACACGCCGGAGGCGCCGATCGAGCACCTGGCCGCGCGCGAAGTGGACGCCGTCGACGTGACGGGCGCCGGCGACGCGTTTTCCGCCGCCGTCTGCTGGTCGCTGTACCACGACAGCAGCGACTTGAAACTGGCTTGCCGGCGCGGCCTGAAACTGGCCGCCATGACCCTGGAATCGGCCGCCACCGTCTCGCCCCTGATTTCCGCCGGCGCGCTCGACGATATCGACGACGCCGACCTGGCACCGCTCCCTCCTACCCTCTTTCAACAGGACTGAACCATGACACAACGCACTACTCAACTCGCCAACTTCCTCTCGTTCTCGCAAGAAGTCCTCGACGCGCGCGCCGCCGGCAAGGCCATCGTGGCGCTGGAATCGACCATCATTTCGCACGGCATGCCATATCCGCAAAACGTGGAAATGGCACGCGAAGTGGAACAGATCATCCGTGACGGCGGCGCCGTGCCGGCCACCATCGCCATCATCGACGGCAAGATTTGCGTGGGCCTGTCGCCCGAGCAGCTGGAACTGCTGGGCACCTCGCCCGACGCCATGAAGGTCAGCCGCCGCGACTTGCCGTTCGTGCTGTCGCAAGGCAAGCTGGGCGCCACCACCGTGGCCGCCACCATGATCTGCGCGGAACTGGCGGGCATCGCCGTGTTCGTCACGGGCGGCATCGGCGGCGTGCACCGCGGCGCGGAAACCAGCTTCGACATTTCCGCCGACTTGCAGGAATTGGCGCACACCTCGGTGGCCGTCGTCTGCGCCGGCGTGAAATCCATCCTCGACATCGGCCTGACGCTGGAATACCTGGAAACGCACGGCGTGCCCGTCATCAGCGTGGGCCAGGAAGGCTTTCCCGCCTTCTTCACGCGCGAAAGCGGCTTCAAGGCCGATTTCCGCCTCGATACGCCAGCCGAACAGGCGGCCTTCATCGGCACCAAATGGCAGCTGGGCTTGAAAGGCGGCGTGGTCGTCAGCAACCCCGTGCCAGCCGCGCAAGCCATGCCGAAGGAAGAGATCGATGCGATCACCACGCAGGCGCTGCAGGAAGCGGACGCGGGCGGCGTGAAAGGCAAGCAAGTCACGCCATTCCTGCTGTCGCGCATCAAGCAGCTGACGGATGGCCGCAGCCTGGCGACGAATATCGCCCTCGTCAAGCACAATGCACAAGTCGGCACGGCGCTGGCCATTGCCATGCAGGCAGTGGTGGCACGATAATACGACTGCTGTAAAGAAAGCGCGCGCGCCTTCACCGGTCCGCGCGCCGTTCCATCGCCAAGCACCACGCAACGCCAAGGAAAGCATGTCCATCGATCTGAAACAGTTAAAGTATTTTCTTGCCGTTGCCGAGGAGAAAAGCTTCAGCCGCGCCGCCGAGCGCCTGCATATCTCGCAGCCGCCCTTGAGCCAGCAGATCATGAAACTGGAAAGCGAACTGGGCGTACGCCTGTTCGCGCGCACCACGCGCACCTTCGAGCTGACCGTGGCGGGCAAGGCGCTGATGAACGAGGCAGCCGACTTGCTGGCCAAGATGCGCATGACCATCGATACCATCCGCCAGATCGACCGCGGCGAAGTGGGCCGCTTGCGCGTGGGCATCGTCGGTTCGGCCATGTGGGGCCCCATTCCCAGCCTGCTGGAAGAATTCCAGACCAAGTTCCCCCGCGTCACCTGGACCATCCATGAATTCGGTCCCACGGTGCAATACGAAGCCTTGCGCGCCAAGCAGATCGACGTGGGCTTCTGGCGCGAGCCCAAGCTCAACGACGACGATTTGCGCCATGACAACCTGCGCCAGGAACTGTGCTTCCGCGAAAACGTCTGCGTGGCCGTCAACGAACACCATCCGCTGGCGAAAAACACGGCCATCGAGCTGATCGACATCGCCCACGAGCCCATGCTCACGCTCAACCTGGATAAATCCGCGTTCCCCCGCTACCTGGTGCAGTGTTGCATCAATGCCGGTTTCGAACCGGTGATTTTCCAGGAAGCAAGCGAGCCGCAAACCTTGCTGGCCATGGTGGGTGCCGGACTGGGCGTGACCCTGGTGCCGGAAACGACGAGCCGCATCGGCTGGCCCGGCGTCGTGTTCCTGCCCATCAAGACCAATCCGCCGTCGGCGAATCTATATATCAGTTACACCACGCTCGACGATGCGCCCGTGGTGCGGGCGTTTTTGAATATCCTGAATCCCCCTGCGGCTTGACAAGTTATTTATATGGCTTTCATATAAATAGTTAAACAAAAACGTATTTGTCATACATATCTGGCATGATGCATAGTGATTCGGACGCCCATCGCGGCGCCGGTCCCGTGCTTGCCTTGCCCGTCCTGACGACGGCGCATCCCTGCCCGCTCCGGCCGCCCCATTCGATGTTGTAACTATAAAAGAGACGGGGCTCAACTGTTGCATGAGCATCACACTGTAGACACAAAAGCATACAAGGTCAGCAATGATCTTGTGCATGATCTTGTGCAATACGGTGCAATGTTGATAAGGAACCATCACCTCGTGCATGAAAAACAGGCTAAATCGGCCCCAAATTATATGTTTCACCTATAAAAAATATACAATATCGATCTTCCAGGAGCCAATTCATGAAACTTACACAATTTAGTTTGACGATCGCAGCCGTTTTTCTGACTGCTCAAGCGTCCGCGGCTACCCCAAAACTGGGTGTCGTGTATGACGCGGGCGGCAAGTTCGACAAGTCGTTCAACCAATCCGCTTTCGAAGGCGCCTCGCGCTTCAAAAAAGACACGGGCATTTCCTTCATCGAAGTGCAGGCATCGAGCGATACGCAGGCTGAACAAGTCATGCGTGGCCTGGCCCGCAAGAAACTCGACATGATCGCCGCCATCGGCTTTGCGCAAACGCAAGCCGTGCAAAAAGTCGCCAAGGAATTCCCGAACGTGAAATTCGTGCTGATCGACGGCCAGGCCGCCGGCAGCAACGTCAATTCCGTCGTCTTCAAGGAAGAAGAAGGCTCCTACCTGGTGGGCGTGGCCGCGGCCATGGCCAGCAAGAGCAAGAAAGTCGGTTTCATCGGCGGCATCGATATTCCCCTGATCCGCAACTTCGCCTGCGGCTACGCGCAAGGCGTCAAGGCCGTCAACACGAAGGCGGAAATCACGCAAAACATGGTCGGCACCACGTCCGGCGCCTGGAATGATCCGGCCAAGGGTGGCGAACTGGCCCGCTCGCAATTCGAGCGCGGCGTCGATGTCGTCTTCGCCGTCGCCGGCGGCAGCGGCATGGGTACCCTGCAGATGGCCAAGGAAAAAGGCAAGCTGGCGATCGGCGTCGATTCGAACCAGAATCACCTGTATCCAGGCAGCATCCTGACCTCGATGGTCAAGCGCGTCGACAACACGGTCTACGACAGCTTCATGCAAGTCAAGAACGGCACCTGGAAGGGCGGCGTCAGCTATAAAGGCTTGAAAGAAGGCGGCGTGGACTGGGCGCTCGACGCCAACAACCGCAAGCTGATCACGCCGGAAATCGAAAAGCGCGTGTTGGGTGCGCGTAAGGACATTATCGATGGCAAGATCAAAGTGATCGATTACCGCGTCGGCAGCAGCTGCCCGGTTTAATTTTTCTCCGTATCTTTTAGCGCGCCGCCGGGGCCAGTCCCCGCGCGGCGCGTTTCCATGAAACTATCCAGTTATGAACCTATGCAGCCAGCAGTAGAATTTCGCAGCATTTCCAAGCAATTTGGACATGTGAAGGCGAACGCCGACGTCAGCTTCTCCATCGCCAAGGGCAGTATCCATGGCCTGGTGGGGGAAAACGGCGCCGGCAAGTCGACCTTGATGAGCATCCTGTACGGATACTACCGTGCCGACGGCGGAGAAATCCTGCTCGACGGAAAAGTACAGCCTATCCGCAACAGCCAGGAGGCGATCAACCTCGGCATTGGCATGGTGCACCAGCATTTCATGCTGGTCGAGAACTTCACCGTCCTCGACAATATCATGCTGGGCACGGAAGGCGGCTTTCGTTTGGCCAGCCATCGTGCCGAGGCGGAAGCCCAGCTGCGCGAAATTTGCGCGCGCTACCGCCTCGACGTCGACCCGCTGGCGAAGATCGAAGACTTGTCCGTCGGCGCGCAGCAGCGCGTGGAAATCCTCAAGCAGATTTACCGCAGCGCCAACATCCTGATCCTCGACGAGCCGACGGCCGTGCTGACGGCACAGGAAACGGCATCGCTGTTTGAAATCCTGCGCCTGTTCAAGGAACAGGGCAAGACCATCATCTTGATCACGCACAAACTGCAAGAGATCCTGGAAATCACCGACAACGTCACCGTCATGCGCGGCGGCACGGTGGTGGGCGCCGTGGCGACGGCCGGCACCTCGAAAGAGGAACTGGCCAACATGATGGTCGGCCGCCCCATCCAGAGCCACTTGCCGCGCGCACCGTACAATCCGGGCGCCACGGTGCTGGAAGTGGATGGTTTGCAACTGGCTGACGAGCAGCAAGTCAAATTGCTGGCCGATATCGGTTTCAATCTGCGCGCCGGCGAGATCGTCGCCATCGCGGGGGTTTCGGGCAATGGCCAGAGCGAGCTGCTGGAAATTCTCTCGGGCATGCGTTTGCCGACGTCCGGCACGCTGCGCTTCCTGGACAAGGACTTGCCGTTTGCCAAGCGCCACGATGCCGACGGCTTGCCGCTGGCGTTCCGCGAACTGGGCATCGCCCACATCCCGGAAGACCGCTTGCGCGATGGCGTGGTGAAGAATTTCTCCGTCATGCAGAACACCATCCTCGGTTACCAGGACCGCCTGAAGAACCGCTGGGGCCTGTTCAACTTCAAGGCCATCGGCGCGCGCTGCGCGGAACTGCTGAAGACCTTCGATGTGCGCCCGGCCAATCCGGACCTGCGCATCGGATTGTTGTCTGGCGGTAACCAGCAAAAGGTAGTGATCGCGCGCGAAGTGCTGGCGCAGCCGAAACTGATGCTGGTGGGCCAGCCCACGCGCGGCGTCGACATCGGCACCATCGAAAGCATCCATACGCAATTGCTGGCCCTGCGCGACGCAGGCGTGGCGATCCTGCTGGTGTCGGTCGAACTGGAAGAAGTGCGGGCGCTGGCCGACCGCATTCTCGTCATGTGCGGTGGACGCATCACCGGCGAACTGAAAATTGAAGAATTCGATACCACCCGCATCGGTCTGCTGATGGGGGGAATGCATAAATCATGAATAACGACTTGCCACGCTGGGCGACAGCCTTTGTCATGCCCATGTTAAACCTGCTGTCGGCCATGCTGGTCGCAGCCCTGGTGATTTATATGCTGGGCGAAGATCCGGCCGAATCGCTGGGCATCCTCGTCAACAGCGCCATCCTCAATCCGGAAGGCCTGAGCTACACCCTGTTCTACGCCAGCACCTTCATCTTCACGGGCCTGTCGGTCTCGGTGGCGATGCAGGCCGGCCTGTTCAATATCGGTTCCGAAGGCCAGATGTATATCGGCGGCCTGGGCCTGACGGTGGCCATGCTGGCCTTCGACCAGACCCTGCCCGCCTGGCTCTTGATTCCGGCGGCCATGATCGGCGCGGCCCTGTTCGGCGCGCTGTGGGGCTTTTTGCCCGGCTACCTGCAAGCCAAGCGCGGCAGCCATATCGTCGTCACCACCATCATGTTCAACTTCATCGCCGCCAGCCTGATGAACTTCGTGATCGTCAAATACCTGATTCCGCCAGGCGAGCAGAACACGGCCAGCCGCGTCTTCGCGGAAAGCGGCGAAATGCCGCGCCTGTCCACCTGGTTCCCGTCGCTGGGCGACACGCCGCTGAACATCAGTTTCCTGTTGGCAATTGCCGCGCTGGTGGTCTACGGCGTGATGGTGTGGCGCTCGTCGTGGGGCTTCAAGCTGCGCGCCACGGGCTTGAACAAGCACGCGGCCCACTATGCGGGCGTGTCGATCAGCAAGATGATCATCATCGTCATGCTGATTTCCGGCGCGCTGGCGGGCCTCGGTTCCGTCAATTCCATCATGGGCTCGACGCATTACCTGTCGCTGAACTTCGTCGGCGGCGCCGGCTTCATCGGCATCGCCATCGCCCTGATGGGCCGCCAGCATCCGGTCGGCATCTTCCTGTCGGCCGTGCTGTTCGGCGCGCTGATCCAGGGCGGCTTCGACTTGTCGCTGGAAAAACCGAATATCCCGACGGAAACTTTCATCTTTATCCAGGGCTTGATCATCCTGTTCTGCGGCGCGATGGAAAACTTCTACGCACCGGCCATTTCCGCCCTGCTCAAGCGCACCAAAGGCTAAACCATGACACTCGACGACTTTCATTTCGCCAGCATCTTGGTATCGACCGTGCGCAATGCGCCGGTCCTGATCTTCGCCGCCATGGCCGGCCTGTTTGCCGAACGCAGCGGCATGATCGACATTGGCCTGGAAGGCAAGATCCTGGCCAGCGCCTTCGCTTCCGCCGCCGTGGCCTACACGACGCAAAACCCGTATTACGGCATGGCCGCCGGCATGCTCGTGTGCGTTGCCCTGGCCCTGCTGCAGGCCTATGTCAGCATCACGCAAAAAGGCAACCAGCTGGTGGCTGGCATGGCGATCAACATCGCCATGAGCGGCTTGACGTTTGTGCTGGCGCAATTCTTCTTCCAGCAAGGCGGTCGCACGCCCGACCTCGGTTCGGCGCGCCTGTTTGACGTCGTCTTGCCGGGCACGCAGTACGTGGAACACATTCCCTTCATCGGCTGGGTGTATGCCCACCTGATCGGCGGCCATTCCATCCTCGTCTACGTGGCGTTCCTCCTGATTCCGCTCGTGCACTGGCTGCTGTACCACACGCGCTTCGGCCTGCGCCTGCGCGCCTGCGGCGAAAATCCGCATGCGGCCGACTCGGCCGGCGTGAGCGTGGAAGCGACGCGCTACATGGCCATGCTGGTGGCCGGCATCCTGTGCTCGTTCTCGGGCGCCTACCTGGCCATCGTGCAAAGCGGCTTCTTCCTGCGCGACATGTCGGCCGGCGCCGGCTACCTGGCCTTGACGGCCATGGTCTTCGGCAACTGGCGCCCCGTCTATACCTTCCTCGGCTGCCTGATGTTCGGCTTTTTCGCCGCCATCCAGATCCAGATCGAAGGCGTGGACTTGCCGGTCGTGGGCCGCATCCCCGGTTCGCTGATCCAGATGGTGCCATACGTGGTGACCGTGATCGTGCTGGCGGGCTTGATGGCGAAATCCATCGCGCCAAAAGCCATCGGTATCCCGTTCGTCAAGTCGCGCTAGGAGCACCTGAGAAAATACCCATGGCGTCGTTGCCTAGCCCTGGGCATTTTTCAGGCACGCTATAAAATGATAAAAAAAGCGCAGCCTGCGGGCTGCGCTTTTTTTTACGCCTGGGTAATCTCGTCCGGCGAGAAAAACACCGCCAGCCCCAGGCTGCGCGCCACCGCCACCATCTGGTCCGCCCCCGCTGACGCACCGCCGATGCGCAGCACGGCGTCGCAATGGCTGAGCAGGCGCGTCGCGTGCGCGTGGAACAATTCTTCGTACACAAGATCGCCCACTTGCGTGGAACCGGCCAGCGCCAGCATGGGCAAGGCCAGCCATTCACCGAGCACCGGCATGTGCCCCTTGGCATACAAAGGCAGGCAGACGGCTTGCATGGCCGCCACATTCGCCGCCATCCGGGCGGGATCGTCGCCCGTGCCGGAACGGTAAGGGCCGGCCACCAGAATCTGCATGCCCCGCCGCGTCTCTTGCGCTGGCGGCATCAAGTGCAACTGCGCATGCTGCAGCAACATAATGGTCTTGCCATCGCAGATGCGGCCATCGTCCACCATGCGCATGGCCTGTTCCAGCGGCAATTCCAGCACTTCGATATCTTCGCCCTCGTGGGCCAGGCCGCCGCCGTCGCCGATGCGGCTTGAAGGATCGTATTCGGCGACAAAGAAATGCAAACGCTCCGTCACCGAGCCGGGACTCATGAAAGCTTCGAACACCTTGTGCACATCGCCCACGGCGTAGCCCGTTTCTTCTTCCACCTCGGCGCGGATGCGCTGCTCCGCGCTGGCTTGTTCCAGCAAGCCGGCCGCCGCCTCGATCAGGAAACCGTCATGGCCGTCGCGGTAGGTGGGGAAGCGGAACTGGCGGATCAGGATCACCGTGCGCCGCGCCTTGTTGTAGAGCAGGATGGTGGCGCCATCGCCGCGGTCATAGGTTTCCCGCGTCTGCGTCTGCCACTGGCCGTCGCGGCGCAGGTAGTCGAACGTGGTCTTTTGCAGCAGGTACCAGTCGTGCGACAGTGTCTGCACCGCAGCGATGCGTACCCGTTCCTGTTTTGTCGTTTCTTCGCGCATGGTGTCTCCTGTGTTTGCATATGCTTGCTTTCATCGACTTTATCATGCAAACTCGTGCAATATCAAGAAAATACAAGAAAAATCATGCTAACACATCAACGCAAGCAGTACTTGCTGGACTTGCTCCAGCGCGAGGGACAGATTGTCGCCAGGGCCGTCAGCGACAGCCTGGGCCTGTCGGAAGACACGATACGCCGCGACCTGCGCGAACTGGCCAGGGAAGGCCGCTTGGAGCGCGTGCATGGCGGCGCCCTGCCCCTGCTGCCGCGCTCGCCTGCGCTGGTGGCGTTTGCGGGGCGCGAACAGATCTCGTCCGACATCAAGCCGGCCATTGGCCGCGCCGCGGCGGCCATGATAGAAGCGGGGCAAGTCGTGTTCATCGACGGCGGCACCACGGCCGTGCAGCTGGCGCGCCAGCTGCCACCGGACCTGCGCGCCACCGTGGTCACGCACAGCCCGTCGATTGCCGTCGAACTGGTGAACCATCCGCTGATCGAGGTGCTGATGCTGGGCGGGCGCCTGTATAAACACTCCATCGTCGGCGTCGGCGCCGACACCGTGGCAGCCATCGGCCGCATCCGTG
Source organism: uncultured Janthinobacterium sp. (assembly GCA_963530105.1). Taxonomy (GTDB): domain Bacteria; phylum Pseudomonadota; class Gammaproteobacteria; order Burkholderiales; family Burkholderiaceae_D; genus Janthinobacterium. Next base: position 15,340 of record CAUSDR010000001.1, on the reverse strand, counting down.
CCGACCTGTATTTCATGGGCGTGGCCAGCCTGCATCCGCAGACAGGCATTACCACGGGAGATTACGAGGAAGCCTGCGTCAAGCGCGCGCTGAGCGAGGCATCCGCCCGCACCGTGGTGCTCGCCTCGCCGGAAAAGTTCAACACGGCCTCGCCGTTCCAAATCGCGCCTTTGAGCCAGGTCAACGATATCGTCGCGCACCGCGAGGTGGACAATGCGCTGCTGGCCCCATACCGCGAGATGGGTATCGCCATCACCCTGGCGTAAAAAAAGCGGCCCACGGGCCGCTTTCAAGCGAGACGATTATTGCGGCCAGATCGCCTGCAGCACGGCAGCCAGGTGATAGCCACCGGCGATCAGCTGCTGCTTCGCCAGCGCCGAACTGGGCACGGGATAATTGTCCGGCACCGTCAGCGCCCACACATTGTATGCATCGCCCTTGCGGCTGGTTTGGCGGGTAGCCGGTCCCGCCACCACATCCGTGAAGGCAATCTTCGATGCCGCCAGCGAGGCGTCGGCCCATTGATACGGCCAGGTGGCGGGGTCGCCGCTGTTACGGTCCACGTCCGGCGCGCTGGCGATCACGGTGCGGGCAAACTGCTGCGGCGTGCGCGTGCTCAGGCGGCGCATGGCGTAGTCGACCACGGTTGTATCCCAGTAGGAATGCAGGGGCTTGGTGGGCGACTTCGGATACGCGCTGGCCGGCTTGGCGCCTGCTTCGGCTGGCGGCGGCGCGGGAATCACGGCGTCGGACAAGGCCGTCATCTTCGCATCGTCGAGCAGCAAGTCATTGCCGCCGCGCGCATTGAAAATGGTGACGTCATCGATCTGCGCCTGCGTGGCGGGCACGAAGAACTGGCCATCCTTGGCGACGAAGGCATTGCCCACATGCAGCGGCTGGTGGATATCGCCGACCAGGTGCGTGATCAGGATCAAGGCTTCGCGCTGGCTGAAGCCGTGCGGATTGCTGGCCGCGTCAGCCTTGCCCTGCAACACCAGAATCGCCTGTTTCAGCGTCTGCACGATATCGTCGTCGGCCGTGCCCACGCCATGGTCGTGGTAATGCGCGTTCTGGAACGGCACGTTCGTGTAATGGTATTCGCCATGCTTGGGGTTCGCTGCCACATAGGTCAACATTTCCGGCGATTGCGGACCGCAATACGTGCCTTTCACGCAATCGGGCCAGTTGGCGATCTTTTCCAGGCTTTCGCCCGGCAACAGCAACTTGCCGATGTAGGCTTCGGCGGCGCTCCCCTTGAGCAATTGATCGGCGATAGCGCCCACGGCGCGGTGGCCATCACTGCCCCAGGCTAGCACATTGCCGGAAGCAAATGCGGCGCCCAGCGCCAGCACGCCCACTAATTTTTGCATGTTCATCGTTACTCCTTGCCTTGCGGCGCAGCTTTCGCCGGTTTTGGATATTGCTTGTTGATATCGATCGGCTGCGCGTACGCCGAGCTCCACGTCTGTTCGTGCAAGGCGGCGATGCGCTGCGCCATGGCGTCGTTGCGCAGCACCACTTCCAGGTTGCGCGACAGGTCAAAATAGCCGCCGGCCCAATTGCTGGTGCCAACCCAGGTCAGCTTGCCGTCGATGCTCATGGTCTTGCTGTGGATCACGCGCGCGAACGGGATGAATCCCGTCGAAGCGGTGGGCAAGGTGACGATGCGGATTTCCACGTTCGGCACCAAGGCCAGGCTTTTCAGATAGGCAATGGCGGGCGCTTCCGTGTTCCAGGCGGACACCATCAGCTTGATCTTCACGCCCCGCTGGGCCGCCGCGCGCACGGCGTTGTCGATCACGGCGTAGTACGGCCGCGTGCGGTTCGGGCCGTACGACAGGGGCGCATAATCGAGCAGCTGGATGCGCACTTCGCTTTGCGCTTGCGCCAGCAAGGCTGGCAAGCCCGTTTCCGAGTCGCCCACGCCAGCCGGGTTGTAGGCATTCGGGCTGGCCAGCAGGAAGGCGTTTTGCGCGTAATTGGCCGGCACCACCTTGTTGTTGAGCACCGTGGCGCGGCTGCCTTGCGACGTCAGCGCCTGCGCCTGCCAATCCTGTTCAAAGATGGCTTGCACCTGGCTGACCATGGCGGGCTCCGTGATCTTCAAGCCTGTCTCATGGATGTGTTCGAACGAGCGCCAGTCGAAATTCTGGCTGCCGATGTACGCCACCTGGCCATCGACGGCCAGGTATTTCGCATGCACGATGCCGTTGCCCGTGATTTTATTGAAGTCGATGAGGCGCAAGTCCAGATTCGGAATGGCCTTGATCTGCGCGATGGTCGCCGCATCCGACAAGCCCACGCCCTTCTGGTCCAGCAGGAAGCGGATCTTCACGCCGCGCTGGCCGGCGGCCGTCAGGCTGGCCAGGACCTTTTCAAAGGCCGTGCCCGGTTTGCTGACGGCGTAGAACTGGGCGATGACGATTTCTTTTTTGGCCCCGTCGAACAGCTCCGTCCACACGGCAACAGGCTCGCGCAGGTCGGGATTGGTCAAGGTGGTTTCCACGGGCGAGGTGTGCACCAGCTCGTAGCCGGGAATCGTGAAGTCGGCGTGGGCGCTGCCCGCGAACAGGCCAGAGACGAGCAGGGAAACAAATAAACGACGCATGCTTTTTCCTTATAAATATTATTTGACGCGCACGATGCGCCCTGCCGCCGTGGCGCTGCCGGCCGGCTTGCCGGCGCGCGCGCGGTCGATCAGGTAATTGCTGAAGGCGTCGATGTCGCGTACGCCCGTGTCGAGCCGGCGCGTGCCAGCCGCCAGCACGGTGAAGCGGTCGCCGCCGCCAGCGAGAAAACTGTTGGCGGCGACACGGTATTGTTGATCATCCTCAATCGCGGCACCGTTCAGCATGATGCTGCCAGGCACGACGCGCTGGCCCTGCGGCTGCGTGCTATCCCAGCGATAAGCAAAACCTTCGGACACTTGCAGCAAATTACCCTCTTCCGCTTCGGCGCCCGGCCATTGCTGTTCCAGCAGGCTGCGGATTTGCGCACCGGACAGGCTGACGACGATCAAGGTATTTCCAAACGGCACAACCGCCTGGTTCTGGCCCACGTTCGTCATCAGGCCGGCGCCCGCTTCCAGGTCCTTGCGGATGCCGCCATTGTTCATCAGGCCGATTTGCGCCCCAGCGGCGCGCGCGCCGAACAGGGTGCTGTCGGCCACCAGGTCGCCCAGCGCGGAAGCGCCGCCACCCTTGGTGCTGCGGCCCACGCTGGGCACGGCGATGACGGCCACGGGACGCGACAATTCCACCTCGCTGCGCTGTTTCACGGAGTCCAGGTAGGCTGCCACGGCCGGGTCCGGCGCATACTGGCCTGGCAGCATGACGACGTTGTGCGCGGTGGCATCGATCAGCGCATTCCTGACGGGATCGACCTTGAGCTTGATGCGGGTCAACATATGTCCGCCCATTTGCGCCTGCGTCACCAGGCGGCCATCGACACGGCACAGATAACCCTGGTGCGAATGGCCGCTGATGACCAGCTGGATGGCCGGGTCGAGACGCTTCACCACATCGACCACTTCTCCCTTGAGGCCGCTGCAATCCGCCTGGTCGACGGCTTCCTTGGTCTCGCCGCCCTGGTGGAGCAGCACGACGAACACGCCCACGCCCTGTGCGCGCAATTGCGGCAAGGTGGCGTTGATGGCGTCCGCTTCATCGCCGAACCGCAGGCCGGCAACGCCAGCCGCCGTGACCACGGAGGGCGTATCTTTCAGCACGGCACCGATCAAGCCCACCTTGACGCCATGCGCCTCTTCGATGCGGTAGGCCGGCAGCAGCGGCTTGCCCGTCTGCGTGTCGATCACGTTGGCCGCCATGTAGGCATAGCTGGCGCCCTTGAAGTCGGGGCTGAACTTGCATGCCTTGTCGGCGCGCGACGACTCGCAGCCGCCGCGCTGCTGGCGCAGCAATTCTGCCTTGCCCTGGTCGAATTCATGGTTGCCCACGGAACTGGCCTTCATGCCCAGCATGTTCAGGGCCACGATGCTCGGTTCGTCAGCCCACATGGCCGACATGGCGGGACTGCCGCCGACCAGGTCGCCATTGCCGACAAAAATCAGTTGCGCATCTTCCTCGCGCCACGCTTTCAATGCGCCGGACAGGGTATCGATGCCGCCCGCCTGCACCGTCTTGCGGAGCGGGTCGGTGACGCTGGTGTAGGTAAATTTGCTGCGGTCGAGGTTGCCGTGGAAGTCATTCATGGCGACCAGGTTGATGTCGACGGGGGCCACGGGATGGGTGGCGCAACCGGACATGGCGGCGGCGAGGGCCACTGTGATCAGGGATAAGGGCAGTGTTTTCATAAGCTTCGCAGCATAGCGCAACTGCCGGGATAGCGGCATTGCGCAAACAGGTTAAACAAAGTCCGGCCGCGGTCTGCCGGCACAAAAGAAAAACGGGCCCAAAGGCCCGTTGTGACACATCGCGCGCAGCCTGGCCTGCAGGCTGCGCGAAGCGCCGTTTAGATATCGATCGACAGGGTGACCGATACGAAGCGTGGTGCGCCCAGGTAGTAACGCTGGGTATCCACCGACGTCGTCACGCCAGGAATCGGCTTGGTGTTCTTGACGGTGGTCGAGGACGGATTGCGGTACTGCTTGTCCGTGATGTTGCTCAGGTTAAACGTCAGCTTAGGACGCTTGATGTAACCGAAGTTGGCAAAGGTGTAGCCGCCATCGAGACCGAAGGTGGTGTAGCCTGGTGCCGTTTCATCATTGACCATCGAAGCTTGCTGCTGGCCGGTGGCACGCGCCTTGACGCGGGCCCAGAACGAACCGTTCTGGTACTCGACCGACAAGCCGGCTTTCTTCTTCGGCGTGTTGATCATTTCCTTGCCAGCGGTTGGAAGGTACACGTTCGTGGCCGACAGCATGTCGTCCTTGATCTTGCTGTTATTGAAACCCAGCGAACCGTACATCGCCCAGCCGTTGATCGGCGTATTGCCGATTTCAAATTCCAGACCCTTGTTGCTGACGCGGCCCACGTTGGTGTAGCTGCTCGCTTGCGTGATCGGATCGAAGGTGGTTGCCTGACGGTCCTTGAAATCGACCATGAAAGCCGTTACCGACGCGATGAAGTTGTCATCCTGGTGGCGATAGCCGATATCGGTATTCCACGACGATTCCTGTTTCACGTCACCGACGAAGTTGGCGACGCCATTGACCACTTTTACGCTGGTGCCGATGTTGCCGAACACGAAGTTAGGTGGTGCCTTGACGTTCTTGGCAACGGAAATGAACAACTGGTCATCGTTGGTCAGGCGGTAACGCGCGCCCAGTTGCGGCAGCAGCGTGTTGTACTTCTTGATCAGGTTGTACGGCTTGACGTTGTTGTTTTCGTCGCCGTAGTTGGTGAAGTCACGCTTCACGTTCGGGCTGCGCACGCCGATGTTGATCTTCAGCTTGTCGTCATTCAGGCTGATCGTGTCTTGCAAGAAGAACTGGTAAGCGGTCGAAATCGACATCCAGTTACGGCTTTGCGCTGGCGTGCCGTCCGGGCGCAGGATCTGGCCGTTTTGCAGCCAAGGATCTTGCGAGATACCATCATTGCTCAGCGCCAGCATCGGGCCGGTTTGCTGATGGCGCGCGCGCTCGTACCAGAAGCCGCCCAGTACATCGTGGTTACCCGAGGTCCAGTTCAGCGAAGCCGTCACGCCCGGGCGGAACGTCTTCGTCACGCTGGCGTTGGCGACCAGGACGGTGTCGAGGGTATCGCCGTCGCCGTTCAAGTCCACCGTGCCGTTGCGCAGGCCGGTGGTTGCGTCATAGAAACCCTTTTCCGACTGGGCGCGTTGTTGCACGCCGCCGTTACCATAGCCGTACCAGATGTATGGCAAGACTTTCAAGTCCAGGTTCTCGTTCAGGCGGAACTTGGCCGTGGCCGAGGCGATCGCGTTCTTGAATGGGTTGATGCCCAGTTTGTAGAAGGCTGGCGACTGCGTCGTTTCAACTTGCGCAACGCCTTTGACCGGGGTCAGATGGCCCTTGAAGGTATCAGCGTAGTCGAAGTAATAACCGTTCTTGTTGATTTCAGCCAAGGTCAGGTTATTGATGTTGTTGTTCATCGCCTCGTTGTACAGCAAGGTGGCGTGAATGTAGTTGAAGCGATCCCAGTCGTAGTTGATGCCGGCATCGATATGGTCGCGCTTGGCGCCGCCCTTGCCTTTCCATTTGTCGGCTTCGGCATGCGAAGCGGAGACGAACATCTTGGTGCGCTTGTCCGAGAACAGGCCGGTATCGACGCGCACGAAGGTTTTCTTCATGTTCAGCTGACCGATGGTCTGCATCATGCGCAGACGATGCTTGTCTTCCGGATTGCAGGTGTTGATGCCAAAGTTACCGCCGGTCGCGCCCACTTGCGGCGAGTCGGCGTCAGTGGAACCCTGGGTAACGGTTTGCGAGCAGGTATTTTCCTGGTCAACATATTCTTGTGGGTAGATGGCGAAACTGCCGGAGTCATTCACTGGCACGCCGTTGATGGTGGCGCCGATCTGGTCGGAGTTGAAGCCGCGCAGTGTCATGCCGCCGCCGAACAGGCCCGTTGCATCGTAGTTGTAGCTATTCACCGCTGGCAACATTTCCAGGGCTTCATATGCATTGCCCGTCGGGCGCTGCTTTTCCAGCTCTTCAGCCGTAATCGTGCTGCGCGCTTTTGGTGCATCTTCCGTCACCATCAAGCCCATACCCGTCTTTTTCGCGGTAATGACGACTTCAGTAGGCTTGCTTGCAGCTTCGCCCGCGGTTTGCGCGTGCGCTGTAGAGATCCCGACGCATGCCAATTGGCATGCCAACGCGATCATACTTAGTCGCAATTTTGGTTGTTGAACTAACTGCATGTAAACCCCCTAGAGTGTGTTGTTAATTGCAAGCATATTTACTTGCTTATAGTGGTGAAATACGGAAACTATCCAACTAGACACGGCAGTATAAAGATCGAATATGTCAAAACCGTTACATGAATATGACCGCTATATGACAGGCGCCGCTAGACACCGTGAATTGTCACAAAAGCGATATCAAAAATGACTTATTCAATTCTTCGCCGTCCAACTATGCATTAAGGTCTGAAGGCTGACAAATACGTTTTTTTTTAATAATTTATATATAAAAAGTATAAATCACCGCTAGAAGCCGCATTTTTTGTATCAACCGAGCAAGCTCACCTCATCGGGGCGAAATTATAGATGAGCGGCATGCCTTGAAAATTGTTTCAGAAAATAATTGCAAGAAAGCACTACGCGCATCACATTTTGTGTCGTAAAGGCACAACAAAAATTATGATAATAGCAATTTGTAACTGCGAGGGAATGGAGGCTACGCGACCGCTAGTTGCGGTCGCGTGGCAGGCGGAAGGAAGATGAAATACTTTTACGGTTTTACAACACTTGCTTTACGATCGCTATTCGCGATCAATGCTTCAAAACGGCTGAAGCGGGCATCGAGGGCTTTCAGCAAACGCTGTTTGTCCGCTTCGGCCAGAAATGAATAACGCAGGCTGTTATACGACAGCTTTTTCAATTCCGCATAATCGGTCTTGTATTGGCTGGCAAACAGCACGTATTCATTTGACAGGGTATTGCGCGACACGCCCGCATCGTCCGTCGAAATCACGAATGGCACGCCATACTTGCGGTACAGGGTGATCGGATGGGCCTGGCCCTTGATGCCGAGGATATAGTCGTTGCTCGTCAGATTCACTTCCACGGGAATGCCCCGCTCGCGCATCTTCTGCATGGTGGCCAGCGCATTGTGCTCGTAGGCAATGTCCATGCCGTGGCCGATACGGTCGGCACCGGCCACGTCGACGGCTTCGGCGATGTGGAAAGCCATGCCTTCCGGCGGCACCATGCCCAGCGCCAGCTCGCCCGCGTGCAGGGCAATCTTGACGTTTGGATATTTCGCCTTGAGGAACTTGAACATTTCCATGTGCAGGCTGTAGTCGCGCATGGAAACATTCACGCTTTCCTGGCCCACGATGTTCACCCCCACCACCAGCGGATTCAGGCTGGCCGCCTTGAAGGCCGCCGCCATCGAGGAAAACACTTGCGATGGCGACAGGAAGCGCAGCACATACGCCTGGTAGCGCATGGTGAAATTGGTATCATCGATGCCGGCGCTGCTGCTGTTCACGTTATCGTTGTAGGCGCTGATGCTTTTCTGGAAGCTGGCGTCCTGCTCCAGCGTTTGGCTCCAGTTCGCCAGCACGGCTTGCAAGGCAGCGGGCTGCAAGCCTGGCGCCAGCACCTGCTGGTCGAACTGGGCGTTTTGCACGAACGGCGACAGCTCGAAAATCGTCTCGATGTAGCTCAGGTTTTCCGCGATGGCGCGCTGTTTCAGGGTTTTCAGGCCATCGGCCGTATTTGTCGACGCAACGGGGCCGAAGTAGCCGAAAGTATCGAAGAAAGTACGGTCCGGTGGCGTCTGGATGGCGCCATGGTTATAAAAATCCTTGGTCGACCAGCGCTGCAGCAATTCCGCATACAGGCCGGCGTCGGCAAACACTTCCGTGGACGACAGGCAGCCGCGCTGCGCCGCCGGCTTGGCGCGCTCGGCCGCCACGACGTCCTTGTTGCTTTCGATGCGATAAGTCGTCTTATTGACGCAATAGTTTTCCTTATCGACCCAGTCGAGGAATTGCTCGGCGTAGATGGCGCCCGAGTAATGGTGGTGCAAGTCGCCGCCTTTGGGCATCATGGAAAAGAACAGGCTCAGTTCGGCAATCTTCGGCTGCGCACCGGCCACCAGGGCGGCAAAATGGCGCGCCGTGGCCGCTTCATTGGCGGACGGGGTAGCATCGGCCTTGGCGGCGTGGGCCGTGCCAGCCAGTGGCAGTGCGGCGGCAAGTGCGGCGACCAGCGCCAGGCTCGGGAAATTCTTTTGCATCAGCGTTCTCGATCAGAGCGATTGACCCTGGCAGTAGCACAGGATCAATCAGGTGGAACATCGGGTAGGTCAGCCCTGCTCGCGCGCATGCACGCAGCGTCCGCCTGAATAAGTGGCGGCCACGGCGCGGTCATCGCCCAGCAACGCAAAGGCAAACAGCAATTCCTCGAGGCTTAGGCAAGCGGCCGTGCGGCGTGCCAGCAGCGGCGTCGACTTCTTGTCGAGCACGATGAAGTCCGCTTCCGTGCCCGCCGTGAAATTGCCCAGGACACCCTCCAGTTGCATGGCCCGCGCGGCGCCCAGGGTTGCCAGGTAAAACATGCGCAAGGCGGGCAGATAGCTGCCTTTCAAGCGTGCTACTTTATAGGCTTCGTTCATGGTTTGCAACATCGAGAACGAGGTGCCGCCGCCCACGTCGGTAGCCAGCGAGATCAGCACTTGCGCCGCATCAGCCTTCTCGAAATCGAACAGCCCGCTGCCAAGAAACAGATTGGACGTCGGGCAGATGGCTGCCGCCGATTGCGTTTCCGCCATGCGCGCGCGGTCGCGCTCGTCAAGCCAGATGCAGTGGCCAAACATGGCGCGCGGGCGCAGCATGCCGTACTGGTCGTACACATCGAGATAGCTGCGCGCCTGCGGATGCAGTTCGCGCACCCAGCGGCACTCGTCCTCGTTTTCCGAGACATGCGTCTGCAGATACGTATCCGGATAGGCGCGCGCCAGTTCGCCCGCCAAGTGCATCTGTTCATTCGTCGAAGTGGGCACGAAACGGGGCGTGATCGCATACAGCGAACGGCCGTGCTTGTGCCAGCGCCGGATCAGCTCTTCGCTGTCACGCGCGCCAGACTCGGCCGTATCGCGCAGGAACTCGGGGCAATTGCGGTCCATCATGACCTTGCCCGCCACCATGCGCAAGCCGCGCGCCTCGCTGGCGCCAAAGAAGGCGTCGACGGATTGCGGATGCACGCTGCCATACACCATGGCCGTCGTGGTGCCGCAGCGCAGCAGTTCGTCGAGGAAGAATTCGGCGACATCGCGCGCATGTTGAGGATTCTCAAATGCGCGCTCAGTGGGAAAGGTGTATGTTTCCAGCCACGGCAGCAAACCGGGCGCGGGCGAGGCGATCATTTCCGTCTGCGGGAAGTGCAAATGCGTATCGATGAAGCCCGGCACGATCAGCTTGCCGCTGTAATCGATGACGTCCGTTCCTGGCGGCAAGGTCGGCAGCAGTTGCGCATAATCGCCGGCCGCCACGACTTTTCCATCGGCAACGATCAGCAAGCCATCCGCATGCCAGGCGTGCGCTTCCTCATGGAATGCGGGATCGGCGTGAAAGTGCAGCAAGCTGGCACGGTAAGCTTGCAATGTGGCAGGAACAATCGGCATGACTTCTTTCTATAAGGGGTGAATGGCCGCGCGGCTCTTGCGGCGCGGCGGCGTGCTGGCGGTTACCAGCCGCAGCGGTGCGGCCAGGGCCGCGCTGGCGGCTTCCTCCCACACCATCAATAATTGACAGGCAACGGACGCGGCGATCACGGCCGGCGCCTTGTTGCGGATACCGGGCATGCCGATCGGACACACCATGGCGGCGATACGCTCGTCCGGCACGCCGCGCGCCTGCAAGCGGTGCTCGAACTGCTTGCGCTTGGTTTGCGAACCGATCAGCCCGAACCAGCCCGCATCCTCGCGCGCCATGATGGCTTGCGTCAAGCGTTGATCCAGCGCATGGCTATGCGTCATGACCAAAAAGCTGCCGCCCGGCGGCGCCATGGCCACGAATTCTTCGGGCGTGTCGGTGGCGGCGATACGCACATTATCGGGCAGTTGCGCGGAAAACATGTCTTCGCGTTCATCGACCCAGGTCACGTTGCAGGGCAAGTGCGCCAGCGCGCGCACGATGGCGGCCCCAACGTGGCCGGCGCCGAACAGGGTCAGGTGGGCGCGCGGCGCCAGGCAGGGGTCGACCAGCCAGCGCCGTCCCTCCATGCCCTGCGCCACATGCGTGCCCCGTTCACGCGAAAAGGTGTCCGGCGCCTGCTCGGCCATGCCGGCGATCAGCTTGCCCGCCGCATCGAACAGGGCCGAGGCGGCGGCGCCGTCGAGCGCCGTCAGCCGCCAGCTGTCTTGCTGGCGGCGTTCGCGCAAGGCGGACAATACGGCCGCCAGGCTGGCATCGACGGGTTCGAATGCCAGCCAGACGACGCCGCCACAGCACTGGCCCAGGCTGGGTCCCAGCGCGAAACGTTCCAGCCGCGCCTGCGTTTCCCCTGTGGCCAGCATGGTCTTGGCAATTTCGACGGCGCGCAATTCCAGGTGGCCGCCGCCGATGGTATCAAGCTGGCCTTCATTGTGCACGTGCATCCTGGCGCCCGCTTCGCGTGGACCCGAGCCTTCCACCAGGGCGACCGTTACCAGTACCGAGGGTGTCTTGTGATTGGGCAGTGCTGTCAGCCAGTCGCTCATCTGTTGCTCCTCACGCGGCCAGTGTGGAGGCTGCCTGCACCGCCATCACCGCCTTGAGGATTTCCTCGCTGGTGGCGGGCGCATTCAGCGGTGGCTGCACGGCATGGCCGGCGACGCTGGAAATGGCGTCGCGGATGGCGAAAAACACGGAAAACGGCAGCAGCAGCGGCGGTTCACCCACGGCTTTGGAACGGTGGATGCTGTCTTCCACATTGCGATTCTGAAACAGTTTCACGCGAAAATCTTCCGGACAATCGGAGATGCCGGGAATTTTGTAGGTCGATGGCGCGTGCGTCATCAGCTTGCCCGCCGCGTTCCACCACAACTGCTCCGTCGTCAGCCAGCCCATGCCCTGGATAAATGCTCCCTCCACTTGACCCAGATCAATCGCGGGATTGAGCGACTGACCTGCATCGTAGAGGGCATCGGCACGCAGCAGCTTCCATTCGCCCGTCAGGGTATCGACGACCACTTCGGCCACGGCGGCGCCATACGCGTAATACGAAAACGGATGGCCCGTCATCGTCTTCGCATCCCACGACAGGCCGGGCGTGGCATAAAACCCGTCCGACCACAGTTGTACGCGCGCCAAGTACGCCTTCTGCACCAGTTCGGCAAACGGCACGACATGGCCATTCACGTGGATATGGTTGTCGAAGAAGCGCACGGCGCTATCTTCGCCGCCATACAGTTTGACCGCGTAAGCGGCCAGGCGTTCCCGGATCTGCCGCGCCGCATCCTGCGCCGCCTTGCCGTTCAAGTCGGCGCCGGTGGAGGCCGCCGTCGCCGAGGTATTCGCCACCTTGCTGGTATCGGTGGCCGTGGCGCGCACGCATGCGAGGTCCAGGCCCAGCTCGTGCGCCACCACCTGCATCACCTTGGTATTGATGCCCTGGCCCATTTCCGTGCCGCCATGGTTGACCAGCACGGAACCGTCGACATACACGTGCACGAGCGCCCCAGCCTGGTTCAGATGGGTAACATTGAAAGCGATGCCAAACTTCAAGGGCGTGAATGCCAGGCCCTTCTTCAGGATCGGGCTGGCTTCGTTGTAGGCATCGATGGCGCGGCGGCGCGCCCGGTAATCGCTGCTCTGCTCCAGTTCGGCCACTAGTTCGTGGATGACGTTATCGACGATTTTCTGCCCATACGGCGTGACATTGCGTCCTTCGCCATCGTTGCGGCCATAAAAATTGAGCAAGCGGATATCGAGCGCATCGCGCTGCAGGTGGCGGGCGATTTCATCGATCACGTATTCGATGGCGATGGCGCCCTGCGGGCCGCCAAAGCCGCGGAACGCCGTGTTCGACTGGGTATTCGTCTTGCCGCAGGCGGCGCGGATATCCACGTCGGACAAGTAATACGTATTGTCGAAGTGGCAGACGGCGCGCGTGGCGACGGGGCCGGACAAGTCCGCCGAATAACCGGCGCGCGTGGTCATGTCGACCTTGGCGGCGAGTATCTTGCCCTCGTTGTCATAGCCCACTTCGTATTCATAATAAAAACAGTGGCGCTTGCCCGTCACCAGCATGTCGTCGTCGCGGTCGGCGCGCAGTTTCACGGGGCGTTTCAGTTTCGATGCCGCAATGGCCGAGGCGGCGGCCCACAGGGCCGATTGCGATTCCTTGCCGCCGAAGCCGCCGCCCATGCGCCGGCATTCGACGGTGATGTTATGCGAATGCACGCCCAGCGCATGCGCCACCACGTGCTGCATCTCGCTCGGATGCTGGGTCGAACACAGCACGAGCATGCCCTGCGCTTCCTTCGGAATCGCGTAGGAAATCTGTCCCTCCAGATAAAACTGTTCCTGCCCGCCCACATACAACTGGCCCTTGACCACATGCGGCGCTTGCTCGAACGCGGCTTGATAATCGCCACGCGCCAGGCGCATCGGTGGCAGCACGTACGATTGTGCCGCCTTGGCCGCTTGCGGCGTCATGATCGCCGGCAATTCGTCATACGTCACTTGCGCCAGGCGGGCGGCGCGGCGCGCGTGGTCGTGCGTATCGGCCACAACAATGAAGATGGGCTGGCCCACGTATTGCACCAGATCAAACGCCAGGATGGGATCGTCGTGGATAATGGGGCCGCAATCATTGGTGCCGGGAATGTCCTGCGCCGTGTAGACGGCGGCAACGCCGCGGGCCGCGCGCACGGCAGACAAGTCCATGGCCGTGATGCGCGCATGCGGCTTTTGCGACAAGCCCAGCGCCGCGTGCAAGGTGCCCTGCAGTTCGGCAATATCATCCGTATAGGTGGCTTGCCCCAGCACATGCAATTGCGCCGATTCGTGCGGGCGGGGTTTGCCCACGGCGCTCCAGGCGGCCGCTTGCAGTTCGGGCGTGGCAGGATGGTTCATGCTGGTCCTTTCAGGCGCGGCAAGCGTAGGCGTTGACGGCAGTGCGCGACAACGGCGCACCGGGACGTGTTTCCAGCCAGTAGCGGCGCAGCAGGTTTTGCGCCGTCGTCATGCGGTAAGTGTTCGAGGCGCGCATGTCCGACAACGGCGCGTAATCGTCGGCCAGCAAGCGCATGGCGATGACGAGATTGTCTTCGCTCCACGCCTGCCCCCGCAGGAACGCTTCCGTTTGCGCCGCGCGCTGCGGCGTGGCCGCCATGCCGCCAAAAGCGATGCGCGCGTCGACGATGCGTTCACCGTCCAGCTCAAAGGCAAACGCGGCGCACACGGCGGAAATGTCCTGATCAAAGCGCTTGGCCAGTTTATACGTGCGGAAATGCACGCCGGCACGTGGCAGCGGCACGCGCACGGCTTCGACGAATTCGCCAAGCTGCAAATCTTTCTTTTGGTAGCCCAGGTAAAAGTTTTCCAAGGGCATGCTGCGCTGGCCGGAAGGGCCGCGCAGCACGACCTCGCTGCCCAGCGCGATCAGCCACGGCATCGAGTCGCCGATCGGCGAGCCATTCGCCACATTGCCGCCCAGGGTACCCGCGTTGCGGATCGGCAAGGAAGCGAAGCGCTGCCACAGCTCCGACAGTTCATCAGGGTAATGTTGGCACAGCGCGCCGTAGGCATCGTTCAGGCTGGCACCGGCACCGATCTGCAGCTTGCCGTCAAGAATGGCGATGCTTTTCAGCGCAGCGACGTTGCCAAGATAAATGATGTCGCCCAGGTCGCGCAGTTGCTTGGTGACCCACAGGCCGATATCGGTGGAACCGGCCAGCAGGCAAGCCTGAGGGGATGCTGCGCGCAGCGCCACCAGTTCGTCCAGGGTACGCGGCGCATGGAAGCGCTGGCCGCCATGTTCGTAGGTGAGCAAGCTGCCACGCTGCAGCGCCTGCAATTGCATCTGCAAGGCATCACGGTCAAAGGCGACATGCGGCAATTCGACCATGCGCTTGGCCGCATCAATGATGGGACGGTAACCGGTGCAGCGGCACAGGTTGCCAGACAGGGTATCGTCGATTTCGCAGCGCGTCGGCGTCGCGCCATTTTTTTCCAGGTACATGCCCCACAACGACATGACGAAACCGGGCGTGCAGAAACCGCACTGGGAACCGTGGCATTCGACCATCGCCTGCTGCACCGGGTGCAGGGCGCCGGCGGGCTGTTGCAAGTCTTCCACGGAAAACAAGGCCTTGCCATCGAGCGTGGGCGTGAGCTGGATGCAGGCGTTGACGGCCTTCATTTCCACCTTGCCATCCACCAGGCTGCCGATGACCACCGTGCAGGCGCCGCAATCGCCTTCGGCGCAGCCTTCCTTGGTGCCCGTGCAATGCAAGTCCTCGCGCAGGTGTTGCAACACGGTCTGCGTGGGGGCTGCATTGTGCACTTCCTGCACGGCGCCACGGTAATAAAAGCGAATCGGTTCTGACATGCTGGCCTCGGTATAGTCCCAGTGGTGAAGATTAACACCGGCACACAGGACAACTATATGCAAAGACTGATTTTACTTATCATCCTATATCAATAAACTTAGCCCTGGAAGGGATGCGTCGCATGCCAGTGTTCGGCGATATCGATGCGGC